>NZ_JACVTY010000006.1:0-184149 GCF_016624805.1 Pseudomonas sp. S44 | reverse complement strand
TTGTGGTGATCCTGTTGGAGCAACTGTCTTGCTCAAGAATCTGAGGCCTGCGCAATCCCTGTGGGAACAGGCTTGTCCCGCGAGCACGGGCGTAGCCCGTGCCAGGCAGCGCGGTGACTTTTTCGCGGGTAAACCCGCTCCTACAGGATCACCACTGCTTTTGAAGCTTGTGGTGATCCTGTTGGAGCAACTGTCTTGCTCAAGAATCTGAGGCCTGCCCAATCCCTGTGGGAGCGGGTTTACCCGCGAAAGCTTCACCGCAGATTCAAAGCCAGACGGCATCCCAATGTGGATAGTCCCCAACATGATCGACCAGGCCCGCCCGCAATGGGTTGGCGACGATGTACCTCGCAGCGCTTTGCAGGCTTTCTTCTCTGCGCAAGGCCCGATCATGGTAGCCGGGTTGCCACACCGGATACTGCCTGACCCCCGCTTTGTGCAGAGCCAGGCTCGATCGCGACTTGAACCTGCGCATCAAACTCCCAAGCGTCACCCCCCTCAATTCGATCAACCAGTGCAGATGGTCCGGCATCAGCACCCAGGCCAGCGTGCGGCTGGCGTTTTCCTGATCTGACAGGCGTAGCTGTTTCACCAGCAGCCGGGCGCTGCGCAGGTCGTGGAACAGGGGTTGTCGTTCGTGGGTGACGGCAGTCAGCAGGTAGCACCTGCCAGGCTCTGAGCAGCGGCCGCGGCGCAGGCGGTGGGAATGGGCCAGGGGCATCGAATTTCCTCCATGAAATTGACCTTTGGAGGTTAGCGGTGCTGTTCCGACCTTGGCGCCAGTCATGGTTTCCGGATTTTGCAGTGGCCTTTTCGCGGGCAAGTCGGAGCGCCGAGCCGCCGCTTCCACAGGCCCACCCCCCTGTAGGAGCGGGCTTGCCCGCGAAAGCTTCACCGCCGATCCAAAGCCGAACCCCACAGTGCCGTTTATTGAACCCTGGACTACGCTGACAGTCGCATCCCACGAATCATTTGCGCGCAAGCAAGGAGCCTGCATGACGTTTACGCGTGCGCTGTTGGTCGTTTGCCTGGGGTTGTTGTCAGTGCTGTCAGGCTGCAAGGAACAGGCGTCCAGCCCTGAACTGCCACGCGTCGGCGTGGCACGGGTCGAACCTACCGATTTCGCCGCCAACGTCACCCTCACCGGTGATGTGCAGGCGCGCGTACAGACCGACCTTTCATTTCGCGTGGGCGGCAAGATCATCGCCCGCAACGTCGACGTGGGCGACCACGTCAAGGCTAACCAGGTGCTGGCGCGCCTGGACCCGAAAGACCTGCAGAACAATGTCGACTCAGCCAAGGCCGAGGTATTCGCCGAGCAGGCGAGGGTCACCCAGACCCGCGCCGCCTTCGTGCGTCAGCAGAAACTGTTGCCCAAGGGCTACACCAGCCAGAGTGAATACGACTCGGCTGAAGCTGCCCTGCGCAGCAGCCAGAGCGCGCTCAAGGCGGCCCAGGCACAACTGGCCAATGCCCGTGAGCAATTGAGCTACACCGACCTGGTGTCCGAGGCGGATGGGGTGATCACCGCGCGCCAGGCCGAGGTTGGCCAGGTAGTGCAGGCGACCATGCCGATCTTCAGCCTGGCCACCGACGGCGATCGTGATGCCGTCTTCAACGTCTATGAGTCGCTGCTGGTGTCGCCACCCAGCGACGAAGGCGTGATCGTCCGGCTTGTGGATAACCCCAAGGTGCAGGCCGAAGGACGGGTGCGCGAGATCACCCCGACGGTGTCTGCCGAGAGCGGTACGGTGCAGGTCAAGGTGGCGCTGCGTAACGTGCCGGCTGCCATGCAGTTGGGCTCGCCGGTAACCGCCACGGCTCACGCCCAGGGGCGCCCAAGCATCGAATTGCCCTGGTCGGCGCTGACCAAGGCGCTGCATGAGCCGGCGGTGTGGGTGGTGGGCGAGGGCGACAAGGTCGAACTGCGCAAGGTCCAGGTGGCGCGTTATCTCACCGGGCGCATCGTCATCAGCGACGGCGTGAAAAGCGGCGAAACCGTGGTGGTCAGTGGCGGCCAGTTGCTGCATCCGGGTATGCAGGTGCAGAAAGTCGACGCCAAGAGCCCCGGAGGTGAGCCATGAAACCCTTGCTGGTGTTACTTGCCACAGCCACCCTGCTGCCCGGTTGCAAGGGCGATGAGCCGGCGCCCGAGCCCGTGCGGCCGGTGCTCTCGACCCTGGTCGAGCCACAGATGCAGTCGCAGCTCGGTCGTTTTGCGGGCACCATCCAGGCACGCTTTGAAAGCACCCTGGGCTTCCGAGTGTCCGGGCGCATTGCGCGGCGCTGGGTGGACGTGGGCGCGCAGGTAAAACCGGGCGACACCCTGGCCACCCTCGATCCCACCGACCAGCAGAACCAGCTGCGCGCCGCCGAAGGCGACCTGGCGCGCGTCCAGGCGCAATGGATCAACGCCCAGGCCAATGCCCGCCGCCAGCAGCAGCTGTATGACCGCGGCGTCGGCGCCCAGGCCCAGCTGGACATTGCCCAGACCGATCTGAAGACCACCGGCGCCTCGCTCGAGCAGGCCCGTTCGGCGGTCAGCCAGGCACGCGACCAGCTCGGCTACAGCACCCTGCGCAGCGATCACGCTGCAGTAGTCACCGCCTGGCGCGCTGAAGCCGGGCAGACGGTCAGCGCCGGGCAGGAGGTCGTCACCCTGGCGCGCCCGGATGTGAAGGAGGCGGTCATCGACCTGCCGATCCACCTGGCCGAACAACTGACCCCGGCGCTGACCTTCACGGTCGCCTCGCAACTGGACCCGAGCCTCAATACCACCGCGACCCTGCGCGAGCTCGAGCCCCAGGCCGACGCCACCACCCGCACCCGGCGTGCACGGTTGAGCCTGGCGAGCACGCCCAACGGCTTCCACCTCGGTACCGCGATCAGCGTCACCCTGAGCTCGGCGGTGACTCCGCGCAGCCAGCTGCCGGCCACCGCGCTGCTCGAGCGTGATGGCAAGACCCAGGTGTGGGTGGTCGATCCGCAGCAGAAGACCGTGGCTACCCGCGACATCACCCTGCTCGAGCGCACCGATGACAGCATCGTCCTGGCAGGCGGTGTGCAGCCTGGCGAGCGGGTAGTGACCGCCGGTGTCAACAGCCTCAAGCCTGGCCAGAAGGTCACCTTCGACGAGGACGCACGATGAAAGGAAGCTTCAACCTCTCCGAATGGGCCCTCAGGCACCAGTCCTTCGTCTGGTACCTGATGTTCGTCAGCTTGCTGATGGGCGTGTTTTCCTACCTCAACCTGGGCCGCGAGGAAGACCCTTCCTTCACCATCAAGACCATGGTGATCCAGACCCGCTGGCCCGGCGCGACCCAGGACGAGACCCTGCTGCAGGTCACCGACCGTATCGAGAAAAAGCTCGAGGAACTGGACTCGCTCGACTACGTGAAAAGCTATACCCGCCCCGGTGAGTCCACCGTCTACGTGTACCTGCGCGACACCACCAAGGCCAAGGACATCCCCGACATCTGGTACCAGGTGCGCAAGAAGATCCAGGACATCCGCGGCGAATTCCCCGAGGGCATCCAGGGGCCGGGGTTCAACGACGAATTCGGCGATGTGTTCGGCTCGATCTATGCCTTCACTGCCGACGGCCTGACCCTGCGTCAGTTGCGCGACTACGTCGAGCAGGTGCGCGCCGAGGTGCGCGAGGTGCCCAACATCGGCAAGATCGAGCTGATCGGCACCCAGGACGAAGTGCTCTATCTGAACTTCTCCACCCGCAAGCTGGCAGCCCTGGGTATCGACCAGCGCCAGGTGATGCAGGCGCTGCAGTCGCAGAACGCGGTCACGCCTGCCGGGGTCATAGAGGCCGGCCCAGAGCGCATCTCGGTGCGCACGAGCGGACAGTTCGCCTCCGAGAAGGATCTGCAGAACGTCAACCTGCGCATCAATGATCGCTTCTTCCGCCTGGCCGACATCGCCAATATCGAGCGTGGCTACGTCGACCCGCCAGCACCCATGTTCCGCTACAACGGCGAGACGGCGATCGGCCTTGCGATCGGCATGAAGGCCGGCGGCAACATCGAGGTGTTCGGCCAGTTGCTCAAGGAGAAGATGACCAGCATCACCGCCGATTTGCCGGTGGGCGTGGGTGTGCATACGGTTTCCGACCAGGCTGTGGTGGTGAAGAAGGCTGTGGGCGGCTTCACCAGTGCGCTGTTCGAAGCGGTGGTCATCGTGCTGGTGGTGAGCTTCATCAGCCTTGGTATCCGCGCAGGGCTGGTGGTGGCCTGTTCGATTCCGCTGGTGCTGGCGATGGTCTTCGTGTTCATGGAGTACAGCGGCATCACCATGCAGCGGATTTCCCTTGGTGCGTTGATCATCGCCCTGGGGCTGCTGGTGGACGATGCAATGATCACCGTGGAGGTGATGGTCACGCGCCTGGAAATGGGTGAAACCAAGGAGCAGGCCGCGACCTTCGCCTACACCTCGACCGCGTTTCCCATGCTTACCGGCACCCTGGTGACCGTGGCTGGCTTCGTGCCGATCGGGTTGAACGCCAGCTCTGCCGGCGAGTACACCTTCACCCTGTTCGCGGTGATCGCCGTGGCGTTGCTGGTGTCGTGGATCGTGGCCGTGTTCTTCGCCCCGGTGCTGGGCGTGCATATTCTCAACAGCCAGAAGGTCAAGGCCCACGAGACCGAGCCGGGCAGGGTAGGGCGCGCCTTCGAGCATGGCCTGCTGTGGTGCATGCGCCATCGCTGGATCACGGTGATCGGCACCATCGTGCTGTTCATCCTGTCGGTGGTGGGTATGCGTTTCGTGCAGAACCAATTCTTCCCATCTTCGGACCGCCCGGAAATCCTGGTCGATCTCAACCTGCCGCAGAACGCCTCGATCGAAGAGACCCGCAAGGCGGTGGATCGCCTGGAGGCGACCTTCAAGGACGATCCGGACATCGTCAGCTGGAGCACCTACATCGGCCAGGGCGCGATTCGTTTCTACCTGCCTCTCGACCAGCAACTGCAGAACCCTTACTACGCGCAATTCGTGATCGTCAGCAAGGGCCTGGAGGAACGCGGCGGGCTGATGGCGCGCCTGCAGGAGCGCCTGCACAAGGACTTCGTCGGCATCGGTACCAACGTCCAGTCGCTGGAAATGGGCCCGCCGGTGGGGCGGCCGATCCAGTATCGGGTCAGCGGCAAGGATATCGACCAGGTGCGCCGCCATGCCATCGAGCTGGCCACCCTGCTCGACAGCAACGAGCACATCGGTGAGATGATCTACGACTGGAACGAGCCCGGAAAGGTGCTGCGGGTCGAGATCGCCCAGGACAAGGCCCGGCAGTTGGGGCTGTCGTCCGAAGACGTGGCCAATGTGATGAACAGCATCGTCAGTGGCGTGCCGATCACTCAGGTCAACGACGACATCTACCTGATCGATGTCGTCGCCCGTGCCGAGGACAGCGAGCGTGGCTCGCCGGATACCCTGCAGAACCTGCAGATTCTCACCCCCAACGGCACCTCGATTCCGCTGCTGGCCTTCGCCACCGTGCGTTACGAGTTGGAGCAGCCGCTGGTGTGGCGCCGTGACCGCAAACCGACCATCACCATCAAGGCCTCGGTGGCCGGCGAGATCCAGCCTACCGATCTGGTGGCCCAGCTCAAGCCGAAGATCGACGAGTTCGCCAGCAAGCTTCCAGTGGGCTACGAGGTGGCCACGGGCGGTACGGTGGAGGAGAGCGCCAAGGCCCAGGGCCCGATCCGTCAGGTGGTGCCGCTGATGCTGTTCCTGATGGCGACCTTCCTGATGATCCAGTTGCACAGCGTGCAGAAGCTGTTCCTGGTGGTCAGTGTCGCGCCGCTGGGGCTGATCGGCGTGGTGCTGGCGCTGGTGCCGACGGGAACGCCGATGGGCTTCGTTGCGATCCTCGGGATTCTTGCGCTGATCGGCATCATCATCCGCAACTCGGTGATCCTGGTGACCCAGATCGACGAATTCGAGGCCCAGGGCTACTCACCTTGGGACGCGGTGGTCGAGGCGACCAACCATCGGCGCCGGCCGATCCTGCTCACGGCCGCGGCGGCCAGCCTGGGGATGATCCCCATTGCTCGCGAGGTGTTCTGGGGCCCGATGGCCTACGCCATGATCGGCGGGATCATCAGCGCAACGCTGCTGACCTTGCTGTTCCTGCCGGCGCTGTACGTGGCCTGGTACAAGATCCGAGAGCCGCAGGCGCAGAACTGAAGCCTCGCCCCCTGTAGGAGCGGGCTTGCCCGCGAATGCAACAGTGGCTGCACCACGGCATTCGCGGGCAAGCCCGCTCCCACAGCCACCTACTGGGCTGTTCAGTAATTCAGTTATATAAACATTCTTAAACAGTATTTTTAAGAATATCCCGCCATCACTAAGATTGCCCTCAAGCCAGGCGCAATCCCCTTCCTCTGCCCGGCACCCTTACTCAATGGAGAACGAGCATGAGTGCATCTCTGCGTAGCATCGACGGTCAGGACGAAGCCACCATTCTGCGTGAAATCCAGAGCGCGCTGCGCGACCTGCGCTTCGGTGCAGTGGAGATCACCGTGCACAACGCTCAGGTCGTGCAGATTGAGCGCAAAGAGAAATTCCGCCTGCAGCAGCCCGGCAACAAGTCCGGCTGAGTCCGACACATCCAACTAGAAAAAATGCCAATCGGGAGCTTCACCATGTCCATCCGCCGTTATGCGCTCGCCGCTCTGGCCAGTGCCGTTTTTGCCGGTTCCGCCATCGCCAAGGATTACGAACTGCTCAACGTGTCCTATGACCCGACCCGTGAGCTGTACCAGCAGTACAACGCCGAATTCATCAAGCACTGGCAGCAGACGCATCCGGACGACAAGGTGAAGATCCAGCAATCCCACGGTGGCTCGGGCAAGCAGGGCCGCGCGGTAATCGATGGCCTGCGCGCCGACGTGGTGACCCTGGCCCTGGCTGGCGACATCGACGAGATCGCCAAGCTTGGCAAGACCCTGCCGGAAAACTGGCAGACCCGTCTGCCGGACGCCAGCACCCCCTACACCTCGACCATCGTGTTCCTGGTGCGCAAGGGCAATCCGAAAGGCATCAAGGACTGGGGTGACCTGGTCAAGAAAGACGTCTCGGTCATCACTCCGAACCCGAAAACCTCCGGCGGCGCGCGCTGGAACTTCCTCGCCGCCTGGGCCTATGGCCTGAAATCCGGTGGTAGCGAAGCCAAGGCCAAAGAGTACGTGCAGGAGCTGTTCAAGCACGTACCGGTGCTGGATACCGGCGCCCGCGGCTCCACCATCACCTTCGTCAACAACGGCCAGGGCGATGTCCTGCTGGCCTGGGAAAACGAAGCCTTCCTGGCACTGAAGGAAGACGGTGGCAGCGACAAGTTCGAGATCGTCGTGCCGTCGCTGTCGATCCTCGCCGAACCGCCAGTGGCGGTGGTCGACAAGAACGCCGAGAAGAAGGGCAACACCGAGATCGCCACCGAATACCTGAAACACCTGTACAGCCCTGCTGGGCAGAAGATCGCTGCGGAAAACTTCTACCGTCCGCGTGACGAGAAAGTCGCCGCCGAATTCGCCAAGCAGTTCCCGAAACTTGACCTGGTGACTATCGACAAGGACTTCGGTGGCTGGAAAACTGCTCAGCCGAAGTTCTTCAACGACGGCGGTGTGTTCGACCAGATCTACCAGGCGCAGTAAGGCCCGAGGACAGCGGGGCCGCTCCTGCAGGGGAACGCGATCCCTGCAGGAGCGGCCTTGTGCCCCGAATGGGCTGCGCAGCAGCCCCAGGATTCAAAAGTTTGCACCGGCCCGGGATTCTTCCGGGCCAAGTGCGTTCAACCAGGGATATTTATGTCACGTCGCATCTCCCCCGTCATACCCGGCTTCGGGCTGACGCTGGGCTACACCTTGGTGTACCTCAGCCTGATCGTGCTGATACCGCTGGCGGCCATGTTCATTCATGCCTCGCAGCTTACCTGGGAGCAGTTCTGGAACATCATCAGTGCACCGCGGGTCATCGCGGCGCTCAAGCTGAGTTTCGGTACCGCCCTGTTCGCCGCCATCATCAATGGCGTGATCGGCACCCTGCTGGCCTGGGTGCTGGTGCGCTACACCTTCCCCGGGCGCAAGATCATCGAAGCGATGATCGACCTGCCGTTCGCCCTGCCCACCGCCGTCGCCGGTATCGCCCTGACTGCCCTGTATGCACCTGCGGGCTGGGTCGGCCAGTTCGCCACCGACCTGGGCTTCAAGATCGCCTACACCCCGCTGGGCATCACCCTGGCCCTGACCTTCGTCACGCTGCCGTTCGTGGTGCGTACGGTGCAGCCGGTGCTGGCGGACATCCCGCGTGAGGTCGAGGAGGCCGCCGCCTGCCTGGGCGCCAAGCCGTTGCAGGTGTTCCGCCATGTGCTGGCGCCGGCACTGCTGCCGGCCTGGCTGACCGGCTTCGCCCTGGCATTCGCCCGGGGCGTGGGCGAGTACGGTTCGGTGATCTTCATCGCCGGCAACATGCCGATGAAGACCGAGATCCTGCCGTTGCTGATCATGGTCAAGCTCGACCAGTACGACTACACCGGCGCCACGGCCATCGGCGTGCTGATGCTGGTGGTTTCCTTCATCCTGCTGCTGCTGATCAACTTGCTTCAGCGGCGCATCGAAACCCCTTGAAGGAGGCCCGGTCATGTCTTCGTCATCCATAACTGCAAGCTCCGCCGCCAATGCCGCCCGCCGTGGCAGCGCCACCTCGCGCCGTGTACTGATCGGCCTTGGCTGGCTGGTGTTCGCGCTGTTCCTGCTGCTGCCGCTGGTGATCGTGGTGTCCCAGGCGCTGAAGAATGGCTTCGGCACCTTCTTCGAGGCGATCTTCGAGCCTGACGCGCTTTCGGCGCTCAAGTTGACGCTGCTCGCGGTGGTCATCTCGGTGCCGCTGAACCTGGTGTTCGGCGTCAGCGCCGCCTGGTGCGTGAGCAAGTACAGCTTCCGCGGCAAGAGCGTGCTGGTCACCCTGATCGACCTGCCGTTCTCGGTCTCGCCGGTCATTGCCGGCCTGGTCTATGTGCTGATGTTCGGCGCCCAGGGCCTGCTCGGCCCCTGGCTGCAGGACCACGATATCCAGATCGTCTTCGCCCTGCCGGGCATCGTGCTGGCGACCATTTTCGTCACCGTGCCCTTCGTCGCCCGTGAGCTGATCCCGCTGATGCAGGAGCAGGGCACGCAAGAGGAAGAGGCCGCGCGCCTGCTGGGTGCCAACGGCTGGCAGATGTTCTGGCATGTCACCCTGCCGAACATCAAGTGGGGCCTGATCTACGGCGTGGTGCTGTGTACCGCGCGGGCCATGGGCGAGTTCGGTGCGGTGTCGGTGGTCTCCGGCCATATCCGCGGCGTCACCAACACCTTGCCGCTGCATGTGGAGATCCTCTACAACGAGTACAACCATGTCGCGGCCTTCAGCGTGGCCAGCCTGTTGCTGATCCTGGCGCTCTTCATCCTGCTGCTCAAGCAGTGGAGCGAGAACCGTATTAACCGCCTGCGCCACAGCGCAGCGGAGGAATAAGTCATGTCGATCGAAGTTCGTAACGTCAGCAAGCGCTTCAACAGTTTCCAGGCCCTGAACAACATCAACCTGGATATCCACAGCGGTGAGCTGGTCGCGCTGCTCGGCCCCTCCGGCTGCGGCAAGACTACCCTGCTGCGCATCATCGCCGGCCTAGAGACGCCGGATGACGGCAGCATCGTGTTCCACGGCGAGGACGTCTCGGGCCACGATGTGCGCGATCGCAACGTCGGGTTCGTGTTCCAGCACTATGCGCTGTTCCGCCACATGAGTGTGTTCGACAACGTCGCCTTCGGCTTGCGCATGAAACCCAAGGGCGAACGCCCGAGCGAGAGCAAGATCGCCGAGAAGGTCCATGAGTTGCTGAACATGGTCCAGCTCGACTGGCTCGCCGACCGCTATCCCGAGCAGTTGTCGGGGGGCCAGCGCCAGCGTATCGCCCTGGCCCGTGCCTTGGCGGTGGAGCCGAAGGTGCTGCTGCTCGACGAGCCGTTCGGCGCCCTCGATGCCAAGGTGCGCAAGGAGCTGCGCCGCTGGCTGGCGCGGTTGCACGAGGATATCAACCTGACCTCGGTGTTCGTCACCCACGATCAGGAAGAGGCCATGGAAGTGGCCGACCGCATCGTGGTGATGAACAAGGGCGTGATCGAACAGATCGGCTCGCCGGGCGAGGTGTACGAGAAACCGGCCAACGACTTCGTCTACCACTTCCTCGGCGATTCCAACCGCCTGGCCTTGAGCGAGGGCAACCATGTGCTGTTCCGTCCTCACGAGGTGTCGCTGTCGCGCCATGAGACCGAGGGCCACCACGCTGCCGAAGTCCGCGACATTCGCCCGCTGGGCGCGACCACCCGAGTGACGCTGAAGGTCGAGGGGCAGAGCGAGCTGATCGAGGCCGAAGTGGTCAAGGACCACGACAGCCTGACCGGGCTTGCGCGCGGCGAGACCCTGTTCTTCCGGCCGAAGGTCTGGCAGAAGGTGGCGGATATCTAAGCTGCCGTGTGCATGAAGAACCCGGGTTTGCAGCCCGGGTTTTTTATTGCCTGGGCGAAGGTTGGGGCTGCTGCGCGGCCCTTCGCGGATAAACCCGCTCCACAGGCTCCCCTCGGCTTCAAGGACAGCGCTGTGCCTGTAGGCGCGGGCTTGACCCGCTATCGAGGGCGCAGCCCTCGCCGGATTTCGATACCTTCCACGAATATTTTGCATGCCGCACGTGCATGATTTTCCCGGTGCATCGTTACAGCCCTTGTGCCACGCGGCTTTGCGGGAACCCTTGAAATCTTATATTCGATAAAGGAATAGCTTTAATTTTAAACATTACTTTCAGAGATAAGCCTCTGGAATGGATGATTCAGCCACGAGGACCGGCCAAGGTCCGAAGACCTGCATCACGTTTCCAGGAGTCGATTCAATGGGTAATGTCCAGACGGCCGCGAGGGCCTACGACCAGCCATGGCGCCCGGCCCCGGGCGACCTGGTCGAGCTTGGACGCACGCTTCGCCTGCCGCTGGCGCAGCTGCGCCTGCAGCGCACGCCGGTCAGTGGTCTCAAGCGTCGCGACAAGCTGGCGCTGGGGTTGCTGGTGCTGGTCCTGCATGGCGCTGCGGCCTACTGGGTCAGTCAGCGACCAACCCCCGAGCTGCCGGTGATTCCGCCAGAGATTCCGCCGATGACCATCGAGTTCGCCGCCCCGGCGCCGCCGGTCGTCGAGCCGCCACCGCCTGTGCCTGTGGTCGAGCCGCCACCGCCACCACCGCCGGTGGTCGATGAGCTGGCTGCCAAGCCTGCACCGAAGCCGGTACCTAAACCAAAACCGGTGCCAAAGCCCGTACCCAAGCCGCAGCCCAAACCGGTCGAGGCGCCACCACCGGCACCGACCCCAGCGCCTGCACCGCCTGCTCCGGCACCTGCACCACCAGCACCGGCACCGGTCACGCCCGCTTCAGCCAACGCCGCGTACCTGAAGAACCCGGCGCCGGAATACCCGCAACTGGCCCAGCGCCGTGGATGGGAAGGCACCGTGTTGTTGCGGGTGGAGGTACTGCCTAGCGGCAAGCCGGGGCAGATCCAGATCCAGAAGACCAGCGGCCGCGATGCCCTGGATGCTGCCGCGCTCGCTGCGGTGAAGCGCTGGAGCTTCGTGCCGGCCAAGCAGGGTGACGTGGCCCAGGTGGGCTGGGTCAGCGTCCCGATCGATTTCAAGCTTCGTTAACTCGCGCCATCGAACCGAACATAGGAAGACTTCATCATGAGCCTGTTGGCATCCCCTCTCGAATCCGTTGAAAGCGCCGTCATCTGGCTGCTGGTTGGTTTTTCCGTGGTCACCTGGGCGTTGGCCCTGGTCAAGGTCGTGCAGTTCGTGCGGCTGAAGAACCAGGACAAGCGCTTCCATGCCCAGTTCTGGGCCGCTTCAAGCCTCGACTCGGCGGCCGAGATCAGCCACGAGCAGCCAGGCCCTGCGGCCCGCGTCGCCCAGGCCGGTTATGCTGCCATCGCCGTGGGCGAGCCGGGCCAGGCGGCCGACCTGAGCCATGCGATCAATCATCAGGACCGCCTCGAGCGCGCCCTGCGCCAGCAGATCGTGCGTGAGCGTCGTTCGCTGGAAACCGGCCTGGCCGTGGTCGCCAGTATTGGCAGCACCTCGCCGTTCATCGGTCTGTTCGGCACGGTGTGGGGCATCATGGAAGCGCTCAAGGGCATCAGCGCTGCCGGTTCCGCCAGCCTGGAAACCGTGGCCGGTCCGATCGGCGCGGCGCTGGTCGCCACGGGCGTGGGTATCGCCGTCGCGGTGCCGGCGGTGCTGGTCTACAACTACTTCCTGCGTCGCCTCAAGCTGACCGCTGCCGACCTCGACGACTTCGCCCACGACTTCTACAGCCTGGCGCAGAAGAGTGCTTTCCGCGTCCTGGTTCACCCGACCCTGCAAAAAGCCCAGGCCGGTTTCGGCCAGCCGGTGAAGGAGGCTTCCTGACATGGCGTTCTCGACCCAGGACAGCGATGAAGTCCTCAGTGAAATCAACGTCACGCCGCTGGTGGACGTCATGCTGGTGCTGCTGGTGGTGTTCATCGTCACCGCGCCGCTGCTGACCAACGCCATCCCGATCAACTTGCCCAAGACCGAGGCCGTCGCGCCGGTGGAGCAGAAAGACCCGTTGGTGGTGAGCATCGATGGTGGCGGCAAGCTGTTCATCAACAAGGATGAGATCCAGCCGGACCTGCTGGAAACCAACCTCAAGGCGGCCAGGGAAAAGGACGCGGATGTGCGTGTACAGCTGCAGGCTGACGACGGTGTCAACTACGGCGAAGTGGCGCGGGCGATGGCGGCCATCGAACGTGCCGGGATCAGCAAGCTGGCGGTGATCACCGCGCGTTGATCGGCAACACCCTCTTCAGGCAAGTGCTTCAGGGCCATTTCTCTTGGCAGGGGATGGCCCTTTTTTTTTATGCACCTCCCTGTAGGAGCGGGCTTGCCCCGCGATGGCGTCCGCGCAGGCGACGATGTTGCCCAGGCGGACGTCATCGCGGGGCAAGCCCGCTCCTGCAAAGGGGCGTGCAATTACCTTGATTATGGTTATTAATAAATAGCTTCTTATTCCTTTACGAATATAACTGCCTCCCTATACTTGGTTCCCAAGCACGCAAACTTCCAAGGAGGCGTCCCCATGCGCAATGAGTCGATTCGTTACCTGATTGTGCCGGGCTGGCAAGGATCGCCAGACAATCATTGGCAAAGCCACTGGCAGCGCAGCCTGCCCAACAGCGCCCGGGTCGAGCAGCGAGATTGGCTCACCCCGCAGCGGCGCGACTGGGTGCAGGCGCTCGAGCAGGCGATTGCCGCCGAACGCTCGCCGGTGATCCTCATCGCCCACAGCCTGGGCTGCGTCACCGTCGCCCACTGGGCCGCGCAGGCCAGCCCTGCGCTGCTGCGCCGGGTGCGAGGGGCGCTGCTGGTGGCGCCAGCGGACGTCGAACGGCCGACCTGCGCGCCGGCCTTGCGCAACTTTGCGCCCATCCCGCTGCATGCGCTGCCGTTCCCCAGCCAGGTGGTCAGCTCGGACAACGATCCGGCCGTCAGCGTGCCGCGTGCACTGTACCTGGCCAAGGCCTGGGGGGCGGAAGCGGGGCTGTTGAGCAATGCCGGGCACATCAACGTCAAATCCGGTCACGAGCGTTGGGAACAGGGCTTCGCTTATCTGTACCGCCTGCAAGGCCGGATCGAGCAGCGCTCACTGCGCCGCGCCTGACCTGGTCTTTCAACCGATTCGCTGACTCCCCGGTCGCCTGCGGCCGGGGCGGGAGTTTTCCATGAGTTTCAACAATCCCTTCGGCCAGCCGCTGCTGACGTTCCCCGAGCTGGACAAGAGCCCGCTGAGTATCCGTGCCAAGGCGCTGGTATTCGTCGATGCACGTTCGCAGCAACTGCGCGAAGCGCTCGAACGCCTGGCGCCGCAACCGCTGCCGGTGCTGATCCGTGGTGAGACCGGCACCGGCAAGGAGCTGCTGGCCAGGCAGATCCACCGCGCCAGCGATCGCGCGGGGCTGTTCGTCTCGGTCAACTGCGCGGGCATCAGCCACACCTACGCCGATGCCGAGCTGTTCGGCTACAGCGCCGGTACCCATGGCGGCACGGCCAGCAGTCGCGCAGGCTGGTTCGGTTCGGCCAATGGCGGCACCTTGTACCTGGACGAGATCGCCGACCTGCCGTTGGCCATCCAGGGCAAGCTGCTGGCGGCACTGGAAAACCGCGAGGTCACCCGGGTCGGCGCCCACCAGCCACAGGCCGTGGATGTGCGCCTGGTGGCCGCCTCCAGCATCGACCTGGCCCAGGCAGTGCGTGCCGGGCGCTTCAACGAGCGGCTGTACCTCTATCTGCGCGAGGGCGAACTGGAGCTGCCAGCGCTGCGCCAGAGGGTCGGGGACATCCTGCCGCTGGCCGAATACTTCGTCGGCATCTACAGCGTGCGCCTGGAACGCAGCGTGCCGCTGATCAGCGAAGCGGCGCAGCAAGCGCTGGAAGCCCATGCCTGGCCCGGCAACACCCGCGAGCTGGAGAACGTCATCCACTTTGCCCTGCTGGTGGCCGAGGGCGATGAAATTCTCCCGCAGCATCTGGACCTGCCCGAGCGCGCGCCCCTGACCCGTCTGGCCAGCCAACTCGCGCAACTGGGGCGCAGCCGTGAGCCAGGTACGCTTGCCGCCTTGCGCGAATTGCTGGAGCGAAGCCTGGTAGAACTGAACGCATCCGCGGGCTAGAGCGGTTGCCGGTTGTTCATAAGCAAAGCGGGTGATGGCTTTTTGTTTTTGGAATAAGCAGCGAATCAAAAGATATTGTTAGGGCATAAAAAATCCCGGTATCGTCCGCTCCACGCCCACTGTCGAGACGGTGCGGCACCTGACTTCGCCATCGTCGATGGCCCCAGCTTGATAACAAGGATCCCCATGAAAAAGACCCTGCTGACGACTGCCCTCGCCGCTGCCCTGTCGCTGTCCGGCCTGGCTCACGCCGCCGAAAAACTGGTGGTAGCCGCCACGCCGGTGCCACACGCCGAAATCCTCGAGCTGATCAAGCCGACCCTGGCCAAGGAAGGTGTGGACCTGCAGATCAAGGTCTTCACCGACTACGTGCAGCCGAACGTGCAGGTCGACCAGAAGCGCCTGGACGCCAACTACTTCCAGACGCTGCCGTACCTGAAGAACTTCAACGAAGGCAAGGGTACCCACCTGGAAACCGTGATCGGCGTGCACGTCGAGCCGTTCGGTGGCTACTCGAAGAAGGTCAAGAGTCTGTCGGAGCTCAAGGAAGGCGCCACCGTGGCTATTCCGAACGAGGGCAGCAACAGTGGTCGCGCCCTGCTGCTGCTGCAGAAGGCCGGCCTGATCACCCTGAAGGATCCGAAGAACGCCCTGGCAACGCCGAAAGACATCGCCGAGAACCCGAAGAAACTGAAGTTCCGCGAGCTCGAGTCGGCCATGCTGCCGCGCGTGCTGGATCAGGTCGACCTGGACATGATCAACACCAATTACGCGCTGGAGGCGGGGCTGAACCCGGCCAAGGATGCGCTGGTGATCGAGGGCAGCGACTCGCCTTACGTGAACTTCCTGGTCGCGCGTCCTGATAACAAGAACAGCGACGCCATCCAGAAGCTGGCCAAGGCCCTGACCAGCCCTGAAGTGAAAGCCTTCATCGAGAAGAAGTACCAAGGTGCGGTGCTGCCGGCGTTCTGATTTGCCCGGTTAGTGCTTCATATGAAAGCGCCGACACTGCTGTGTCGGCGTTTTCGTTTGGAAACCGAAACCTTCAGCGCTGCCCGGCAAGCGCCTTGCGCAGGGCCAGCAACCACTGAAGCTGTTCATTCGAAACGGGCGTGCTTGGGCTGTTCATTGTTGTCGTCCCTGTGGGCCTGGCTGGCCGATCAGTCTGAAGTCCTTTTGAGAGGTATTTCGAAGGAAAGATCCCTGGCAGATGTATGAAATTTCCGGTTAGCCCGTCGGGTGATATCAATATGCAATAAAGGTATTTAGAGAAAGATTTTTATGCCTTTAGAGTCTACCCATCGTGCTTACCCGCACACACCTTTTCATCGTCCACGACGCTGAGCCAACCTCGCGTCGAGCCCGGAACCTTGCCCATGTCGTACCTCCGTGACCCTGTGTCGAGGCGTTATCCATGACCTTCGACACTGCCTTCATGCTTAGCACACTCCCGGCATTCCTCAAGGCTGTTGGCGTCACCCTGCAGGTCGGGCTGATCGCCATCGCCACCTCGCTGCTGGTCGCCGTGTTCAATGCCGCCGTACTGGTGTTTCGCACCCCCTACCTGTGGCGGCTGGTCAAAGGCTACGTAGAGCTGGCGCGCAACACGCCGCTGCTGATCCAGTTGTTCTTCGTCTATTTCGCATTGCCGACCCTGGGTTTGAAAGTATCCGGCTTCGCTGCCGCGATCATCACCATGACCTTCATGGGCGGCGCCTACCTCACCGAGGTGCTGCGGGCGGGTGTCGAAGCGGTGCCACGGGCGCAGCTGGAGTCCGGGCGCTCCATCGGCTTGTCCGAGGGCCAGCTGCTGCGCCACGTGATCCTGCCCCAGGCCGGCATCCTCAGCTTGCCGGCGCTGTTCGCCAACTTCATCTTCCTGCTCAAGGAAACCACCGTGGTCTCGGCGGTAGCCGTGCCGGAAATCCTCTACACCACCAAGAACTACATCGCCCTGTACTACAAGACCTACGAAATGCTCGCAGTGCTGACGTTGCTCTGCGTGCTGCTGTTCCTGCCGTTGTCGCTGCTGCTGCGCCACCTGGAAAGGAGGTTGCAACATGGCCAGTTCGGCAATTGAGCTGCTGCTGGTGTCCTTGCCGCAACTGGCCAAGGGCGCCGGACAGACCCTGGCGATCTCGGCCTTGGGCATCGTTTTCGCCACCCTGGGCGGTGTGCTCTATGGCGTGCTGGCCACGTTGGGCAAGCGTGCGGTGAACATCGCCTTGCAGGTCTACCTGGAGCTGTTTCGTGCAATACCGGTGCTGGTCTGGTTGTACCTGGTGTTCTTCGGGTTGCCGATCTTCTTTTCGCTGAGCATCCCCAGCTTCTGGTGCGCGGTGCTGGTGCTGGGGCTGTGGGGCGCCAGCGAGGTGGGCGAGGTGGTACGCGGGGCGCTGGCTTCGCTGCCGCGCGGCCAGCGCGAGGCGGGGCTGTCGATCGGTCTTTCGGGCCTGCAGTTGTATGGGCACGTGCTGTTGCCGCAGGCGCTCAAGCGCATGACGCCACCCACCATCAATATCTACACACGGATCGTCAAGACCAGCTCGCTTGCCGTGCTGATCGGCGTCGTCGACGTCATCAAGGCCGGCCAGCAGATCATCGAGCGCACCTACGAGTCGGTGCTGATCTACGGCGTGTTGTTCCTGTTCTTCTTTTTCATCTGCTACCCGCTTTCCGCCGCCTCGCGCGCGCTGGAACGCCGCTGGGCCCACTCATGAGCGCATTGATCGAATTCCAGGGTTTCAACAAGTTCTTCGGCGAGCACCAGGTGCTCAAGGATGTCGACCTGCAGGTTCAGGCCGGTGAAGTGGTGGTGATTCTCGGCCCCAGTGGCTGCGGCAAGAGCACCTTGCTGCGTTGCCTGAACGGCCTGGAGGACGCCCATGGCGGTAGCCTGCGCCTCGATGGCCAGGAGCTGCTGGGCCCCGGCACCGACTGGCGCCAGGTCCGCCAACGGGTGGGCATGGTGTTCCAGAGCTATCACCTGTTCGGCCACATGAGCGTGATCGACAACCTGCTGCTCGGCCCGCTCAAGGTGCAGAAGCGCGAGCGCACCGAAGCCCAGGCGCAGGCCGAGGCGTTGCTGGCGCGGGTGGGGTTGCTGGACAAGCGGGACGCCTTCCCCCGGCAGTTGTCGGGTGGCCAGCAGCAGCGCATCGCCATCGTTCGTTCGCTGTGCATGAACCCGCAGGTGATGCTGTTCGACGAGGTCACCGCAGCCCTGGACCCAGAGATGGTCAAGGAGGTGCTGCAGGTGATCCAGGGCCTGGCCCGGGACGGCATGACCCTGCTCATCGTCACCCACGAAATGGCCTTCGCCCGTGCGGTGGCCGACCGTATCGTGTTCATGGAGGCCGGCAGGATCCTTGAACAGAGCGACCCTGAGAGCTTCTTCAGCCAACCGCGGACCGCACGCGCGCAGCAGTTCCTGGACAAATTCTCCTTCGTCGAAAGCCTGCCGAAGACACTACACAAGGAACTGTCATGAAAACTGCCCACTTCACCAAACTGCTGGCGCCGCTGTTCGGCCTGGCCTTGCTGGCCGGTTGCGACAAACCCGCGGAGCCGGGCAAGTCGGCTGCGGCGACGTCTGCACCGTCCACCAGCTACCTGGAAACCATCAAGGCCCGCGATAAGCTGATCGTCGGCGTCTTCACCGACAAGCCGCCGTTCGGCTTCGTCGACGAGAGCGGTCGCTACGTGGGCTTCGACACCGATATCGGTCGTCGCTTCGCCAAGGACCTGCTCGGCGACGAGAACAAGGTCGAGTTCGTGGCCGTGGAACCCGCCAGCCGCATCCCGTTCCTGCAGAGCGACAAGGTCGACCTGATCCTCGCCAACATGACCGTCACCCCGGAGCGCAAGGAAGCGGTCGATTTCACCAACCCCAACCTGCGTGTGGCGGTGCAGGCCATCGTGGCCGATGGCAGCCCGGTGAAAGCCCTCGATGACCTGGCCGACAAGACCATCATCGTCACTACCGGCACCACCGCCGATATCTGGCTGACCAGGAACCACCCGGATTGGAAGCTGCTCAAGTTCGAGAAGAACAGCGAATCGCTGCAGGCCCTGGCCAATGGTCGTGGCGATGCCTATGCCCAGGACAACCTGATCCTGTTCAGCTGGGCCAAGCAGAACCCAGGCTACCGCGTGTTGCCAGAATTGCTGGGCGACGAGGCTCCGATCGCCCCGGCGGTGAAGAAGGGCAACACCGAGCTGCGTGACTGGGTCAATGCCGAGCTGGCCAAACTGGGTGAGGAGAAATTCCTGCTCAAGCTGTATGACCAGTACGTGCGCAAGGAGCTGAGCGATGACACCAAGCCTGAGAGCGTGATCGTCGAAGGCGGCAAGTGGCAGGGGTGAGTCAGGGTCCAATCGCGGGGCTGCACTGCAGCCCCGGCGATATCAGCGGTTACGCGGCAACCAGTTCAACAGGAACTCATTCACCACCTTCGGGTTCTCCAGGCTGGAGATATGCCCTGCGAATGGAATCTGCGCTGCCAGGCAACCGATGATCCGTGCCATTTCGTTGCTTTCGGCAGGCGGACGCGGGATGTCCTGGTCGCCGCAGACCACGATGGTCCGCTCTGCCGGCAACTCGCCCAGGCGGCCCAGCAGGTCAGGGCGTCCGAAAATTACCCGCCCCATCGGGTCGAGGCTCTGGCGAATGGCCTCGGCACTGCTGGCCTTGAGGTCGGCGCGGAACTGCTCGCGAACTTCCGGCACCGTCTGGCCGCCGGCATGGAAGAAGATCGGCACCACGATGTCGAGCAGTGGGTCAGGGAAGAACCCTGCGCCGCTGGCGGCATCCAGCAGGCCGAAGTACTTCAGGCGCGTTGCTTCAGGTTCGGCGCCGAGGTAGGTATCCATCAGCACGATGCGGTCAACCCGTTCCGGGTGCTCGATCGCCAGCTCAGCACCCCACATGCCGCCGACCGACAGGCCGACCAGATGGCATTTGTCGATGCCCAGTGCGTCGAGAAACGCCAGGTGCTGGCGTGCCAGCGCGCTCATGTCGGTGGTGGTGGCTGGTGGTGCCTCGGAGTCGCCATGGCCCCAGAGCTCGGGCACCAGCACGCGGAAGTGTTTCGACAGCGCATCGATCTGCGGTTGCCACATCGCGGCAGACCACAGATAGCTATGGCCCAGCAGCACCGGGAAGCCCTGGCCCTGGTCGACGTAGCTCATGCGGGCGCCGTCGATTTCGATGAAGTGCTTTTGCATGAGGAAGGCTCTTGGAAGAAAGGGGCGCTCAGGTTACCTGTTCGCAGTGTGAAGGGTTGTGAAACCGGTCATGTTCGGGCTGCGCCTGTGGTGATCTTTTCGCGGGCACGTCGGCGCGACGAATCGCCGTTCGCGCAGACGTGCACCGCCGATGTCCAGGGCTCACTGCCCCGGCGGCACCAAGCGCAAGGTGCTGCGCGCCGGAATCACCCCCATCTGCGCCTTGTGATAGCGCCCCTGCACATAATCCTCGGCCTGGTCCGAATAGTGCCGGTCGAACGGTACGCCACTCTGGCCTACAGGGTTGATTGTCAGCGCTTGCCCGGCATCGGCGAAGTCGATCAGGCGTCGGGTCGAAGGCCCGTAGTTCACCGGCCAGGGCGCTGGGCCGATCTTCGCCGACAGGTTGTTCGGCACTTCGTGGGTGCCCGGTGCGGCGAAGGGGCCGACATTGAACAGCAGGTTCAACGGTTTCTGCTGGCCCAGCGGGTGGTTGTGGGTGAGGGTGTGGGCTTTGCCCCATTGCCAGTCCGCCGGGTCGTTGCCGTACAGCTCGCGCAGATGCGCCAGGCTGCGTTGCCAGGCCTGACGGACGATGGCGGTGCGGTCGGTACGGTCGTGGCCGCCGCGCAGGTTCCACCAGGGGGAGTCGGCGTCGGCCGCCAGGCGCGGTAGCGCAGCGTCGATGGCACGGGTGCTGATCAGCACCTTGAACCAGGTGTCGCCCAGCTCGTCATGCAGGGCGGCGAACGCCAGTTCGTAGAGGAACTGGTTGAACAGCGTGGCGCTGGTCGAATCCAGCGGGTAGTCGCCGCGCCATGCGGCCAGCTGTTCGACCAGCTCCTTCTGCTCGTCACCCTCGGCGATCGCACGCAGGGTACTCAGCAGCGGCGCCAAGGTACGAGGGCCGTAGTCGGTGCTGGTGTCCAACTGCAGCGTCTGGCTGTTCTGCACATCCCATTTGACCTGCGGGTCGGCCAGTCGACGATCCAGCTGGCGGCCACGGTCGGGCAGGTTGTAATAGCCGGGAATCGGGATGGCGGCCGGCGGCTGGTAGTTGGCCGAGACAATGTAGCCGCTGGGCGGGTTCTCCTGCTGGGGATTGGCGCTGAAGGGGTAGAAGCCGAGCTTGTCGGCCTGGTGGGTACTGCCGTCGAGAATGAACGCCGGGTTGACCCCGTCTGGACGAATGGGTAACTGCGCCGAGGCCCACCAGCCGATGTCACCGCGAGCGTTGGCCCATACCAGGTTCAGCCCCGGTGCCTGGATCTTCGCTGCGGCCTCGCGCATCTTGCCCAGGGTGTCGGCGCGGTTGACCTGGTAGAAGGCGTCGAGAATAGGGTTTTCGGTTTCCAGGAACGCCCACCACATGGCAATGGGGGTTTGCCCTGCGGTTTCGCCGAGTACATCGTTGACGATCGGCCCGTGGGGCGAACGGCGCAGGTTGATGGTCACCGGCGCTTCGCCCTTGACCGCGATCTGTTGCTCGGTCGTCTCCAGCGCACGCCACTGGCCATCGACCATGACCTGGTTGGCGTCGGCGGGATTGGTCTTCTCGGCGATCAGGTCGACGTCGTCGTTCTGGAACATGGTCAGGCTCCAACCGAAATCACGATTGTGACCGAGCAGGGCGAAGGGGTTCAGCGCCTGGAAATAGCCGTAGAGGTTGAAGCCCGGGGCCGATAGCTCGGCCTCATACCACACCGCCGGTACTGCGAAGCCGATATGCGGGTCGCCCGCCAGCAGGGGGCTACCACTGCGGGTATGGCTGCACGCGACGACCCAGGCGTTGCTGCCTTCGAACTGCGGGATGCCGGCGTCGCCGAGCGCCTGGTGGCTGAGCTGGGCCAGGCCTTCGAGGGTGCGCCAGTCACTGGCGGCAAGGGCCGGGCGCAGAGCGCCATCGGGCTGCCAGTCGAGGTCGAAGATCTTCAGATACTCGGGGCCGAGCTGGTCACGAATGTAGGTCAGCGCAGGCTCGGTGCGGAAGGCTGCGGCAAAGCTGTAGGCCAGGTAGCCGGCGATGCTCAGGGTGTCTTCGGCAGTGAAGGGCCGTTCAGCGATGCCGAGGACGTCGAACTCCACCGGCTTGGGATGGTTGGCCTGCCAGCTGTTCACGCCTTCCAGGTAGGCCTGCAATGCGAGCCAGGACGGTGACTGGTGATCCAGGCGCTCGACCATCCGCGCCGCCTGCTCGCGGATGCGCAGGCTGCGAAACAGGGTGTCGGTGGGCACCAGCTTGCTGCCCAGCACTTCGGCCAGCTCACCCCGTGCCAGGCGGCGCACCAGTTCCATCTGGAACAACCGGTCCTGGGCGTGCACATAGCCCAGGGCACGGTACAGGTCGGGCTCGTTCTGCGCCTGCAGATGCGGCACTCCGCGTTCGTCATAGCGCACGCTGACCGGTGCGCTCAAGCCGGTGATAGCCACTTCGCCTTCGCGCTGCGGCACTTTGCCGTGCACGTACCAGTACGCGCCGGCGGCGGCCATGGCCACGACGACGGCAAGCAGAGTGAGGCTGCGCTTCATAGAATTCCTTATGCCATTGGGGAGGCGGCGATGAGCTGAAAGCGCATTGAGAATAGCTTGCTCGAGCCGGTGATCGTCAATCTCGAGCCTGAGGTCAGGCCTACCGGAAAATCTTCGCGTCGCGCATGGCTTCCTCGGCAAGGGTGCGACGGTTGGCGATCAGCCGGCCGAGCATCTCTTCGACCTGGCTGATCTGTCGTTCGAGCTGTTCCTGGCGGCGGTTGCGCTCCCAGGTGCGGGTTTGCAGCTGCTTGAGCTTTGCTCGGCGGCTGGACAGCTCGCGGCAGGCTCGTTCGAGGCGATGAGCCCGCTCATGCGTGACAGCAACCGTGGAGAAGAGGCAAGCCTGCAGGTCGCGCTGATAGTTGACCAACAGCGTGTCAACGGCATCGATCTGCTGTTGCAGGCGCTGCAAGGTGTTCATGCCGCTCGAAGGGCCCGCTAGTTCGCTGATGGCGCGCTCCAGCTGTTCCTCCAGGTGCTCGGGGGACCGCTGGAAGGCGACGACGGCATAGCTGCTGTCGCTGGAGGAAGATGGGCTGACGATATGTTCGCGCAGGCTGAGCCTTGTCACCGGGTAGTTCAGGGATATCTGATGCTGGCCCCAGAGCAACTCGATGTGGTCCTGATCTTCGTTCGTCAGGGGGGGAGAAGAGCGAGCGAAGACAGGTGCCATGGCGTTTTCCTTAAGCGGTAGGCCAATACGCTAAGGGGCTGGTATGTGCGCGACGTCATAAATATCTACCGCTGCTGATCTTTCCGCCATGGGCAATAGCACCCGCTGGCCAGGGCATTGGAGGCCTGTACCCGGCGCCCTTGCAGCAGCGCCCGGATGACGGGTTCGATGAAGCTGTTGCTCGAGTTGCACACCGCGCCTTCGCTATAGGGGCCGAAGTAGGCGAGCTGCCCCTGTCGATCCCAGATCGCCACTGCCGGAGAGGCGGGCAGGTGTTCGCTGCCCGGCAGCTCGCGGATCGGCTGCAGGGCGCCAAGGTTGGCGGGAAGCTGGCCGTGGCTGCCGGGCTTTTGCAGTACATGGAAGGTTACACCCTGCGCGGCGAACTGCTCGATGAGTTCGGCCAGGTGTTGCTGGTTGCCGACGTTGCAAGGGCAGGTGGGGTCCCAGAAGTGCACGACGCGGATCGGGCCAGGGCCTGCGAGCTCGGCGGGCAGTTGCAACTGGCTACCGTCGAACAGCGTGGCCTGGTCGTCGAACTGGCGCAGGTAGCGCGACTGGAAGCTGTCGTAGGCCCACCACAGCAAGGCGGCGCAGAGCAGGGTGGCGAGCAGCGTGGTGAGGGTTTTCATCGGTAGTCCGCAACGTTGCACCGGGCTTTTTCGCGGGCTTGCCCGCCAAGAGCGCGTCTGGGTGCATGACAAAGACAAGAAGACGCCAGCTTGCCATGGCCGGGCACAGAGCTGAATATCGCAGATCAATACTCGCGCCACTCTGGATGTACCGATGCCTTCACCCTTCCACCCTGACCTGCTGCGCACCAGCCTTGACGCTCTTGCGGCGCGCCAGCCACTGTCGGCCCAGGCCCTCGACTACCAGCGCTTCTACGGTCTCGACCTGCCCGCACACAGCTGGTTGGGTGGCTTCAGCGTGGCAGGTTTCGACCTGGTCGGGCAGGTGTGGCTGCCGCAAGAACCGGTGGCAACGCTGTTCCTGCTGCATGGCTACTACGACCACATGGGCCTGTACCGCCATGTGATCGCCTGGGCCTTGCAGCAGGGCTTCGCGGTGATTGGCTGCGATCTGCCCGGTCACGGGCTGTCCAGTGGCGAGCGGGCCAGCATCGCCGACTTCGCGATCTACCAGCAGGTGCTCGATGCCCTCTTCGAACAGGCGCGCAGGCTCGACTTGCCACGGCCTTGGCATCTGTGTGGGCAGAGCACGGGTGGAGCCATCGTTGTCGATCATCTGCTGCACTGCGGCGAGCAGAGCCCGGCGGACGGCCAGGTGATCCTGCTGGCGCCGTTGGTGCGACCGCGGGCCTGGCACTGGTCGAAGCTGAGTTATCGGGTGCTGCGCCATTTCGTCGATGGTATCGAGCGACGCTTCAGTGCCAATACCAACGACCCGGCATTTCTTGCGTTTCTCGAGGCCGATCCGTTGCAGCCGCGGCGCCTGCCGACGGCATGGGTGGGGGCGCTGATGGCCTGGATCAAGCGCATCGAGGCGGCGCCGCATAGTCGGCGTCGGCCGCTGATCGTTCAGGGCGAGGCAGACGGCACGGTGGACTGGCCCTACAACCTCAGAGTGCTGAAGGAGAAGTTCGCCGAGCCGCAGATTCTCCTGCTGCCCGAGGCGCGGCATCACCTGGCCAACGAGCTGCCGGATATCCGCCAGCGCTACTTCACCTTTCTCGACCAGCGCCTGCTTACTTGAGGTTGGCGCTGCTCTGGCCCACAGCCAGCCCCGCACGCACCGCGGCCAACGCGGCATTGTAGTAGGCCTTGCCCTCTGCGGATTCGGCGAAAGTGGCGAACGCTTCCAGTTCGTCGTCGGACAGCTCGCGGTAGACGTACAACAACGTGTTGTTCAGGTCTTCGCCAATCTCGTTCATCAAACGTTGGCGCTGACCATCGAGCAGGCCCTGGGCCTGGCCGCCGCCGAACAGGCCGGGAATCATCGAGCTGAGGCTGTCGGCGGCAACCCCGGCGATCGCCAGGCTGACCTCGGCCCCAGCTTCGCGGGCCGGCAGTGCCTGGGCCAGGTGACCGATGGCCAGCAGGCGGTTGTCGCTGGCCTGGATCCTTGGCAGGCCCTTGGCGTTCTTGGCCAATTGGTCCTTGCGCGTGGCCAGCAATTCGGCGGCAACCACCTTGCGTCCCAGCGGCGATTGGAAGAACGCCAGCGCCGGCGCCGGATTCTTAAGGTTGGCGCGCAGTTGGGCCTGGGCACGCTGATCCATCGCCTGGGGCTGGAAGCGTTGGTTGCTGTTGTTGACGAGTGCCTGGTAAACCGCGGGCGGCAGGCTGTTGCGGTAGCGCTGCTGGGCGGCACCGATGGCATCATTGAAGTGGGCGCGCTGGTCGGGCCAGCCGGCGGCCTTGTACAGCTGGTCGAGGCTGTCTGCCCAGACAGGCATGGTGCAGATCATCAGCACAAGCAGGGAAAACAAACGGCGCATTCAGGACTCCTGTCGGCAGGCCGCTATTGTCTGTGGGGTGGTACGCCTTTGTCGAGATATCAGCGCGCTTCTCGGCCAAGTGGCGCTGTCCGTGTACATGGCTAATGGATATGATGCGCGCCATGCATACCTCTCCTGAACATCCGCTGCTGTCGACCATCGTCGACGACCTGGCCACCCGTGGCTGGTCGCAGCAGGCACTTTTCCTGCCGCTTGAGCTGGCCGGCGCACTGGCCGCCGAGTGTCGCAGGCGCCATGCCGAGGGCGAACTGAACCCCGCAGGTGTCGGCAGGGGCGCGGCCCAGGAGGTACGCGAGGCGATCCGTGGCGACCAGATCCAGTGGATCGACCCCGGCCAGGCCGAGCCCTGCGACCGTTACCTGGAGCTCATGGACAACCTGCGCCAGGCGATCAACCAAGGGCTGTTCCTGGGGCTGGAAGACTTCGAGTGTCATTTCGCCCTGTATCCGCCGGGCGCCTTCTACCGCAGGCATCTTGACCGTTTCCGCGACGACGACCGGCGCATGGTGTCGGTGGTGCTCTATCTCAATGAGTGCTGGCAACCCGAAGACGGCGGGCAACTGCGGATGTTTCTCGCCGACGATGTCGAGCATGATGTCCAGCCCGAGGCTGGCAGCCTGGTGGTGTTCCTTTCGGGTGAAGTCCCGCATGAAGTCCTGCCGGCCAATCGCGAACGCCTGTCGCTGACGGGCTGGTTCCGGCGCCGTGGCAATGATCCCTTCTGAGTCGTCCAAGGTCCTGGTCAGCGCCTGCCTGCTGGGGCAACCGGTGCGCTATGACGGGCGCGACAGTGGCCACCCCGATCTGCTCAAGCAATGGCAGGCCGAGGGCCGTGTAGTGCCCTTGTGCCCGGAGGTGGCGGGTGGCTTGCCGACGCCGCGACCGGCCGCGGAGATCCAGGGCGGACAGGGTGGCCAGGTGCTCGATGGGCAGGTTCAGGTCCTGACCGTCGCTGGCGAGGATGTCAGCGCGGCATTTTTGAGCGGCGCTCGGCAGGCCTTGGCGCTGGTGAGGCGGCATGGGATTCGGGTTGCGGTGCTCAAGTCCGGTAGCCCGTCGTGCGGTAACCGACTGACCTACGATGGCAGTTTCAGCGGGGTGAAGGTGCCGGGGGAGGGCGTCGTTGCTGCGCTGCTGCGCCGGGAAGGGGTGCTGGTGTTCAGCGAGTTGGAGCTGGATGAGGCGCAACGGGCACTGGGGTAGTTCGGTGTCGTTCTTTTCGCGGGCAAGCCCGCTCCCACAGGCCTATGGTGAGTCCAACCCTGTGGGAGCGGCGGTTCGGCGCTCCGACTTGCCCGCGAAAAGAACAACGCGATATCACTGCTGCGCTGCCGTCTTCTCGAACCACTTCTGCTCGAGCTCCGCCATCCGCCCACTGTCCTTGAGCCGCTGCAGGGCATTGTTCAGCGCGCTTTCGAATGCAGGGTTATCTTTCTGGAACGGAATCACCAGCTTCTTCTCGCCAAACGGCTGGCTGGCATCGAGCGCGCTTTCGGTCGCAGATTGTTGGCCTGTCGGGGTCAGCGCGATGTCGTACTTGCCGCTCTCCACGCCCGGTAACACTTCGTCGGCAGGCGCTTCGATGAATTCGGCGCGCAGGTCCATCTCCCGGGCCAGGTCCTGGCCGAACTCGATGTCGAACCCGGTCAGGTGCTCGTTTTCCTTGAAGGCGTAGGGTGCATTGTCGGCTTGGACGGCGATGCGCAGTTCACCTCGGTCGTTGATTTCGTCGATCAGCTCTGCCTGGGCCAGGGGGCTGATGAGTACTGCCAGCAGTAGGCCAATGGTCAAACGCATGAATATCCCTTTTATTTCTCGGCAGATGAATGTCATTCGCCGTGGCTTTCTGTGTTTGCCGCGATCGAACGCAGCCTATGACCCCTACATCGCGCGTATGTTTGAGCCGGCATTGAAATTTTCATGCCGGCATTTTTGAACCTGCGGCGTGGCAGGTGGACTATGGTGAAGTACCGCCTCGCTTCTTTTAAGTGATAGCGGTCAATTGAAGTGAATGACAGGAGATGTGAATGAAAAGCCCAGTTTCGCGTGCTGCCCTCGCCGGTTTGCTGATGGGAGCCTCTTTGCTTGCCACGGCTGCGGATGCCCTGAAAAGCCAGGAGCCGCCGAAAGATGCGAAGGTCTTCATCGTTTCCCCTGCCGATGGCGCTACGGTCGACAAGACCTTCACCGTCAAGTTCGGCATTGAAGGGATGGCGCTCAAGCCGGCCGGCGACCAGACTCCGCATTCCGGGCACCATCACCTGCTGGTCGATGTCGACAAAGCGCCTGTAGCTGACCAGCCATTGCCGACCAGCCTGATGCCTGAGGGCAACCAACCCCTGCCAGCCGGGCCGCAGGTGCTGCATTTCGGCAAGGCGCAGACCGAGGCGACCATCACCCTGACCCCGGGCAAGCACACCCTGCAACTGGTACTGGGCGACCAGTACCACGTGCCGTTCAAGCCAAGCGTCGAGTCGAAGAAGATCACCGTCAATGTGAAGTAACGCGGGGAATGCTTCGCGGCGCTCCGGCGCCCCGACCCGCCCGCGAAGCCGAAGACACGGATCGGGCAGGCAAAAAAAGGGAGGCCACCAGGGCCTCCCTTCTTCATGCAGCCATCAGGCTCAGAACAGTACGCGCGAGCGGATGGTGCCCTTGACGTGCTGCAGCTTCTCTTGCGCCAGGTCCGAGTACTCGGCGTCGACGTCGATGACCACGTAGCCCACTTTCTCGTCGGTCTGCAGGAACTGACCGGAGATGTTGATGCCGTTCTCGGCGAAGACCTTGTTGATCTCGCTGAGCACGCCCGGGATGTTTTCGTGGATGTGCAGCAGGCGGTGCTTGCCTGGGTGCGCCGGCAGGGCTACTTCAGGGAAGTTGACCGACGACACGGAGGTACCGTTGTCGCTGTACTTGACCAGCTTCTCGGCCACTTCCAGACCGATGTTGGCCTGGGCTTCGGCGGTCGAACCGCCGATGTGCGGGGTCAGGATGACGTTGTCCAGGCCGCGCAGCGGGCTTTCGAACTCTTCGTCGTTCGAGCGCGGCTCGACCGGGAACACGTCGATGGCCGCGCCGATCAGGTGCTTGTCCTTGATCGCGGCAGCCAGGTGATCCAGCTCGACCACGGTGCCGCGTGCGGCGTTGATCAGGATCGAACCCTTCTTCATCGCACGGATTTCCTTCTCGCCGATCATCCACTGGGTGGATGGCAGCTCAGGCACGTGCAGCGAGACGATGTCGGCCAGGCCCAGCAGTTCGTTGAGGCTGGTGACCTGGGTGGCGTTGCCCAGTGGCAGCTTGGTCAGCGGGTCGAAGAAGTAGACCTGCATGCCGACGCTTTCGGCCAGTACCGACAGCTGGGTGCCGATCGAGCCGTAGCCGACGATGCCGAGCTTCTTGCCGCGGATCTCGAAGGAGTTGGCCGCGCTCTTGATCCAGCCACCGCGGTGGCAGGAGGCGTTCTTCTCGGGGATGCCGCGCAGCAGCAGGATGGCTTCGGCCAGCACCAGTTCGGCAACCGAACGGGTGTTGGAGTACGGCGCGTTGAACACCGCGATGCCGCGCTCGCGGGCCGCGTTCAGGTCGACCTGGTTGGTGCCGATGCAGAAGCAGCCGACCGCGACCAGTTTCTTCGCACAATCAAAGACTTCTTCAGTCAGTTGAGTGCGCGAGCGGATGCCGATGAAGTGGGCGTCCGCGATCTTTTCCTTCAGTTGCGCATCCGGCAGTGAGCCAGTGAGGTACTCGATGTTGGTGTACCCGGCAGCCTTGAGGGTGTCCACAGCATTCTGGTGGACGCCTTCGAGAAGAAGGAACCTGATCTTGCTCTTGTCGAGAGAAGTCTTGCTCATCTGCGTAAACCTGTATCCCGGAGAAAAAATGGCGAGGGGGGCAAAGCGGCGCGGCGACGGGCCTTAGCACGATCGACGGGAGGGCTATGCTAGCATACGCGACACCGTCTGAGCTTATCCCGACAGGTGAAGAGTGCTCAGGGTGACTATGAATCATTCGAGAGTTCTGCCGATGATCGACGTTGCGGTAATTGATGAGCTGAAGACCCTGGTCGACCCTGGCAAGGTCCTGACCGACCCCGCCTCGCTCGAGGCGTATGGCAAGGACTGGACCAAGCACTATCCACCGGCTCCTTCCGCCATCGTGCTTCCCAAAACCATCGAGCAGGTCCAGGCCATCGTCGTCTGGGCCAACCGCCACAAGGTCGCGCTGGTGCCGTCCGGCGGACGCACCGGCCTGTCGGGCGCCGCAGTCGCTGCCAACGGCGAAGTCGTGGTGGCCTTCGACCAGATGAACCAGATTCTCTACTTCAACGAGTTCGACCGCACGGTGGTCTGCCAGCCGGGCGTGATCACCCGCCAGTTGCAGCAGTTCGCCGAGGACCAGGGCCTGTACTACCCGGTCGATTTCGCCTCGAGCGGATCCAGCCAGATTGGCGGCAATATCGGCACCAATGCCGGCGGTATCAAGGTCATTCGCTACGGCATGACCCGTAACTGGGTGGCAGGCCTGAAGGTTGTCACCGGCAAGGGCGAACTGCTGGAGCTCAACCGCGACCTGATCAAGAACGCCACCGGCTACGACCTGCGCCAGTTGTTCATCGGCGCCGAGGGCACCCTGGGCTTCGTGGTCGAAGCGACCATGCGCCTGGACCGTGCGCCGCGCAACCTCACGGCGATGGTGCTCGGCACGCCGGACTTCGACTCGATCATGCCGGTGCTGCACGCTTTTCAGGGCAAGCTCGACCTGACCGCCTTCGAATTCTTCTCCGACAAGGGCCTGGCCAAGATCATGGGCCGCGGCGACGTGCCGGCGCCGTTCGACACGCAATGCCCCTTCTATGCGTTGCTGGAGTTCGAGGCCAGCACCGAGGAGGTGGCCAACGAAGCCCTGGCCACCTTCGAGCACTGCGTCGAGCAGGGTTGGGTGCTCGATGGGGTGATGAGCCAGAGCGAGACGCAGCTGAAGAACCTGTGGAAGCTGCGCGAGTACCTGTCCGAGACCATCTCCCACTGGACGCCCTACAAGAACGATATTTCCGTCACCGTTTCCAAGGTGCCGGCATTCCTGCGTGATATCGATGCGGTGGTCGGCGAACACTACCCCGATTACGAAGTCGTCTGGTACGGGCATATCGGCGACGGCAACCTGCACCTGAACATCCTCAAGCCCGACCACATGAGCAAGGATGATTTCTTCGCCTCCTGCACCAAGGTCAACAAGTGGGTGTTCGAGATCGTCGAGCGCTACAACGGTTCGATCTCTGCCGAGCACGGCGTGGGCATGACCAAGCGGGACTACCTGGGCTACAGCCGCTCGGCAGATGAAATTGCCTGCATGAAGGCGATAAAGGCGGTGTTCGACCCGAACGGCATCATGAATCCGGGTAAGATCTTCGCACCTGAATGAGAAAGCAGTATCCAGAGGAGTCGGCCCCATGAGTTACCAGCACCAGTACGTAGACGGCACGCGCATCCACTTCCCGCTGGGCAAGGTGGTGTGCATCGGCCGCAACTACGCCGAGCATGCCAAGGAACTGGACAACCCCATCCCCAGCGAGCCGCTGCTGTTCATCAAGCCTGGCAGCTGCGTGGTGCCACTGGAAGGCGGCTTCAAGATCCCGACCGACCGTGGTTCGGTGCACTACGAAGCCGAGATCGCCGTGCTCCTGGGCAAGCCGCTGTCGACCAAGCCGACAGTCGAAGAAGTGCTGGATGCCATCTCCGGCTACGCCCCGGCCCTGGACCTGACCCTGCGCGACGTGCAGGCCAAGCTCAAGGAGAAGGGCCTGCCGTGGGAGCTGGCCAAGAGCTTCGACGGCGCCTGTGTATTGCCGCCGTTCGTCGCCGCATCCAGTTTCGAGGACGTGACCGACATTCCGGTACGCCTGACCATCAACGGCGAAGTGCGCCAGGATGGCAGCAGCGCAATGATGCTCAACCCCATCGTGCCGATCATCCAGCACATCGCCGCGCACTTCTCTCTGCAGGCGGGCGATGTGATCCTCACCGGCACCCCGGCCGGTGTCGGGCCGTTCAATGTCGGTGATGAGCTGGTGCTTGAGCTGCCGGGTGTCAGCCGCTTCGAGAGCCGCGTGCTTTGATCTGACTGCGCGTCGTCATTTTCGCGGGTAAACCCGCTCCTACAGGGATTTGCACAGCCTTGTGAGAGCGGTTTTACCCGCGAGCGATTTACCGTTTTTTTCACACCCCATCTGGATAATGCGCGAATCTTCGCCCATTTACCCAGGACCCCCTGCATGCCAGCACCTTCCAGCGCCCCAGCTTCCACCAAGCGTCGTTTCTACCTGCGCTGGCCGTTCGCCCTGGCTGTGGCAGCGGTGATCGGCTATGGGGTGGCCATCGCCATGCACTGGGATGACCGTGGCTTGCTGTGGGTCAAGGAGCGTTTCGAGAGCAGTGCCGAGCGAATTGAAAGCGTCTGGCTGCCGGACTACCTGGTAGACATCGACGCCAAGCCGTTGCCGGGCATGGACGACGACGAAGCCTCGGACCTGTCGTTCAATCCGCAGACCCGCACGCTGTTCGCGGTGATGGGCAAGAACCCCTTCCTGGTCGAGCTCACGCTCGATGGCGACGTGTTGCGCAAGATTCCGCTGGTGGGTTGGGAAAATCCTGAAGGCCTTGCCGTGCTGGAAAACGGGCTGATCGCGATCGTTGATGAGCGCAACCATGACCTGACGCTGGTAAAGGTGGACGCGAGCACCTCGACGCTTAATCACGATGACTTCCCCAGCTATGACCTGGGCAAGTCGGTCAAGAGCAACAAGGGTTTCGAGGCCATCGCCTGGGACCCGATGCGCCAGCGCCTGATCATCGGCGAAGAGCGCCCGCCGCGTCTGTTTACCTGGAGCACCGATGGTCGCGGGCCGCTCAAGGGCGATAAGCAGCTGCTGCCCAGTGACGAGCTCGACCTGCGCAACCTGTCTGCGCTGGCGGTTGATCCACGCACAGGCCACCTGCTGGTGCTGTCGGCTGACTCGAACATGCTGCTGGAACTGGACGAGAAGGGTGAGCAGGTCAGCTTCATGACCTTGCTCGGGGCGTTCAACGGTCTGGGTAGCCGTGTGCCTCGGGCCGAAGGTGTGACCATGGACGATCAGGGCAACCTGTACATGGTCAGCGAGCCCGCGCTGTTCTATCGCTTCAAGAAGCACTGACAGGATTGTCGGGATTTTCTGATGATGGCCTTAAGCTTTATTTCAGCTATGAATGATTAGATTCGGCATCCTCCGTCGAGTCCTCTTCATGCGCCGTCATCTTCGTTCGTTTCTCTTTCTTCTGGCTTTCTCCGTGCTGGCGGTGCTTGGCGTGGTGGGGCACGAGTTCCGTCTGTTCGAGCGCGGCTGGTTCAACCTCAAGAGCTGGTGGCAGCCGACCGAGCAAGGCATCGGGCTAGATCGCTACCAGGTGGTGATCGAGGCTCAGCCCATCGAGGGCCTGGACGACGATGTTTCGGCGCTTACCTACGATCCCGATCGCAAGACCCTGTTTACCGTCACTAACGCCCGCTCAGAGCTCATCGAGCTTTCGCTGGATGGGCGCATCCTGCGCCGCGTGCCGCTGACCGGCTTCGGCGATCCCGAGGCGGTGGAGTATGTCGGGCCCAACAGCTACGTCATCACCGACGAGCGCCAGCAACGGCTGATTCGCGTGCGATTGGACGACGACACGCCGTTTCTCGACGCCAACGACGCCGAGCAGCTCACCCTGGGCATCGGCCTGAACGGCAACAAGGGCTTCGAAGGGCTGGCTTACGATTCGGCTGGCAAGCGCCTGTTCGTCGCCAAGGAGCGTGATCCGATGCTGATCTACGAGGTGCACGGTTTCCCCCATGCCAATCCGGAGCAGCCCTATGCGGTGCATGTGGTGCAGGACCGCAAGCGTGATTCACGGTTGTTCGTGCGCGACCTGTCGAGCCTGCAGTTCGATGAACGCAGCGGGCATCTGCTGGCGCTGTCGGACGAATCACGGCTGGTGCTGGAGCTGGATGTGAAGGGGCGGCCGCTGAGCACCCTGTCGTTGCGCAAGGGATATCAGGGCCTGAAGAAGACGGTGCCGCAGGCTGAAGGGATCGCCATGGACGATGCCGGGACCATCTACCTGGTGAGTGAGCCGAACCTGTTCTATGTGTTCAGGCAGCCGGCTGAGTAGGTGTAGTTCAGGGCTCTGTGGGGGCAGTGGTCTTTGTTGTTTCAGTGCTGGCCTATTCGCGGGTAAACCCGCTCCTACAGGTTTCCCGGCGTCCTTCAGAACAGCGGGGTACTTGTAGGAGCGGGCTTGCTTATTCAGCCTTCAGGCTCTTCACGCCTTCGGAAGTCCCCAGCAGCAGCAAGTCTGCCGGACGCGCCGCGAACAGGCCGTTGGTGACCACGCCAACGATCGCATTGATCTTGCTTTCCAGCTCCACCGGGTTGGTGATCTGCAGGTTGTACACGTCGAGGATGACGTTACCGTTGTCGGTCACCACGCCTTCGCGGTACACCGGATCGCCACCCAGCTTGACCAGCTGGCGCGCCACGTGGCTGCGGGCCATCGGGATCACCTCGACCGGCAGCGGGAAGGCGCCGAGCACCGGCACCAGCTTGCTGGCGTCGGCGATGCAGATGAAGGTCTTGGCCACTGCCGCGACGATCTTCTCGCGGGTCAGGGCCGCACCGCCGCCCTTGATCAGGTTCAAGTGCGCGTCGCTCTCGTCGGCACCGTCGACGTAGAACTCCAGCTCGCTGACGCTGTTCAGCTCATAGACCGGGATGCCATGACCCTTCAGACGCTGTGCGGTGGCCTCGGAGCTGGCGACGGCGCCGTCGAAGGCGGTCTTGTGCTGGGCCAGGGCGTCGATGAAGAAGTTGGCGGTCGAACCGGTGCCGACGCCGACGACGCTCTTTTCATCCAGCTTGGGCAGAATGAAGTCGACAGCGGCCTGGGCGACGGCCTGTTTGAGTTGGTCCTGGGTCATGCGGGCTCCGAGAGGGGCGGGAGGTTTTCTGAAGTCGCCTAGTATAACGAGTCCGGCGGCTTTGCTGTGGTCGCCCGACAGGGCGCTGGGGTAGACTTCCAGCCCTTGTCCCGCGGCCCAGTGATGTTTCCAAGATGCTCGAACAGTACGTCAAGAAGATCCTCACCTCGCGCGTCTACGACGTCGCCGTCGAAACCCCGCTGCACAACGCCGGCCAACTGAGCAAGCGCCTGGGCAACCAGGTCCTGCTCAAGCGCGAGGACCTGCAGCCGGTGTTCTCCTTCAAGATCCGCGGGGCGTACAACAAGCTGGCGCAACTGAGCGCCGAAGAGCTGGCGCGTGGCGTGGTCACCGCCTCTGCCGGCAACCACGCCCAGGGCGTGGCCCTGGCTGCGCGGGAGCTGGGCATCAAGGCCACCATCGTGATGCCCAAGACCACGCCGGAGATCAAGGTCGAGGGGGTGCGCTCGCGTGGCGGCAAGGTGGTGCTGCACGGCGACTCCTTCCCCGAGGCGCTGGCCTATTCGCTGAAGCTGGTCGAAGAGAAGGGCTTCGTCTACATCCACCCCTACGACGATCCCCACACCATCGCCGGGCAGGGCACCGTGGCGATGGAGATCCTGCGCCAGCACCCGGGCCGCCTGGACGCGATCTTCGTGCCGGTCGGTGGTGGCGGGCTGATTGCCGGCATTGCGGCCTATGTGAAGTACCTGCGCCCCGAGATCAAGGTGATCGGCGTCGAGCCTGACGATTCCAATTGCCTGCAGGCCGCGATGGCTGCGGGCGAGCGTGTGGTGCTGCCGCAGGTGGGGCTGTTCGCCGACGGTGTCGCGGTGGCGCAGATCGGTCAGCACACCTTCGATATCTGCAAGGATCATGTCGATGAGGTGATCACCGTCAGTACCGATGAGATCTGCGCAGCGATCAAGGATATCTACGACGATACCCGCTCGATCACCGAACCTGCCGGCGCCCTTGGCGTGGCGGGCATCAAGAAGTACGTCGAGTTGACCGGCGTCTCGGGGCAAACGCTGGTGGCCATCGACTCCGGTGCCAACGTCAATTTCGATCGTCTGCGTCACGTTGCCGAGCGCGCCGAACTGGGTGAGAAGCGCGAGGCGATCATCGCCGTGACCATCCCGGAGCGTCCGGGCAGCTTCAAGGCGTTCTGCGAGGCTATCGGCAAGCGTCAGATCACTGAGTTCAACTACCGGTACCACGCCGACAAAGAGGCGCACATCTTCGTCGGCGTGCAGACCCATCCAGAGACCGACCCGCGCGCCGCCCTGGTTCAGCACCTGACCGAGCAGGGCTTCCCGGTAACCGACCTGACCGACAACGAACTGGCCAAGCTGCATATCCGTCACATGGTCGGTGGCCACTCGGCGGCGGCCAGCGATGAGCTGGTGCTGCGTTTCGAGTTCCCTGAGCGTCCGGGGGCGCTGTTCAACTTCCTCAACAAGCTGGGCGGGCGCTGGAACATCTCGATGTTCCACTACCGCAACCACGGTGCCGCCGATGGTCGCGTGGTGGCCGGGTTGCAGGTGCCGGAAGACGAGCGCCACCTGGTGCCCGAGGCGCTGGCCAAGATCGGTTATCCATACTGGGATGAAACCGACAACCCGGCGTACAAGCTGTTCCTGGGTTGAGCGGCTACGCTTGGCATGAATGGCAACACCGAACTTGCAGAAGCGGGCTTGTCCCGCGGTGAGGCCGAAAAAAGTCTTTCGAGGACCCGCACGCGATGGAACACCTGACCACCCTCAAGACCCTGCACATCCTCGCCACCGTACTGTTGATCCTCGGTGCGCTGGGTCTGGCGATCTGGACCTTGCGTGCCCGCCGGCAGGGTGATGCCGAGGCCTACGCCAAACTGCTGCGTCGGCCGCTGGTGTTCGTCTGGCTGGTGATGGGGCTGTGCCTGCTGAGCATGCCGTTCACCGGCTGGTGGCTGGTGCACCTGGTAGGCTGGCCGTTGGGCCAGACCTGGGTGCTGGCCTCCAGCATCCTCTATACCCTGGGCGCTTTCGCCGTGTGGTGGCTGCTGGTGCGGCTGAACCGCCTGCGCAAGGCCGAGCCTGCCGGGCTGCGCCTGACCCTGGCGCTGGCGGTGTTCAGTGGGGTGTGCTTCCTGTCGATTGCAGGATTGATGGGGGCCAAGCCGGTCTGATGCGTCTGCGGGGCCCTTTTCACGGGTGGAACCAGGAAAGGGCCCCGCGATCTCAATCGCGCAACGAAATCACCGGCCATCCGCGCCGCTCGGCCTCTTCACGCAGTTTCGGATCCGGGTCCACCGCCACCGGGTGCGTCACCTGCTCCAGCAACGGCAGATCATTCAGCGAATCGCTGTAGAAGTAGCTGTCTTGCAGATCGTAGCCGTTCTCCAGCATCCAGCGCTTCAGGCGCGTCACCTTGCCTTCACGGAAACACGGTATATCGGTGCTACGCCCGGTATAGCGCTCGCCATCACGCTCGCATTCGGTGGCCAGCAGGGTGCGCACGCCCAGGCGGCGGGCGATGGGCGCAGTGACGAAGCGGTTGGTGGCGGTGATGATCACCAGTTTGTCGCCAGCCTCGCGGTGCTGCTGCAGCAGGGCGAGGGCCTTGGGCAGGATGATCGGCTCGATGCAGTCGCGCATGAATTCGCGGTGCCATTGGTCGAGCTGGGCAGGTTCGGTGGCGGCGAAGATCTCCATCGAGAACGCCAGGTAGGCCTGCAGGTCCAGGGTGCCGTTGAGGTAATCCTGATAGAAGGCGTCGTTGCGTTGCTTGTAGGCGATGGGGTCGAGGATGCCCCGTTCACACAGGTAGTCACCCCAGGCGTGATCGCTGTCACCGCCGAGGAGGGTATTGTCCAGGTCGAATAAAGCCAGGCGCATGGGTTTTCTCGCAGAAGCCTCCGGGAAGAAGTCCCGCAGAATACGGAGTTTTCACCTCGCTGCACATAAGCTATGGCGGGTGCGTTGCTGCGCTCGCAAGCTTTGTGGAACAATGCGGTGACATGCGTTTTCGAGGTTGCTGCCGTGATCGACCCGGATGGTTTTCGCCCCAATGTCGGGATCATTCTCACGAATGATGCCGGGCAGGTGCTATGGGCTCGGCGGATCAACCAGGATGCCTGGCAGTTTCCACAGGGTGGTATCAACCCTGACGAAACCCCAGAGGATGCCCTGTACCGCGAGCTGAACGAAGAAGTTGGCCTGGAACGCGAGGATGTGGAAATTCTTGCCTGCACTCGAGGCTGGTTGCGTTATCGTTTACCCCAGCGCCTGGTCCGTACGCACAGCCAGCCGCTGTGCATCGGCCAGAAGCAGAAGTGGTTCCTGCTGCGGCTGGTGAGCAACGAACAGCGGGTGCGGATGGACCTGACCGGAAAACCGGAATTCGATGGCTGGCGCTGGGTCAGCTACTGGTATCCGCTGGGTCAGGTGGTGACATTCAAGCGCGAGGTGTATCGCCGCGCCCTGAAAGAGCTAGCCCCGCGCCTGTTGACGCGCGACTGACGACGGAGTCCGACCCCGAGCCATGCTCAATACGCTGCGCAAGATCGTCCAGGAAGTGAACTCCGCCAAAGATCTCAAGACGGCGTTGGGTATCATTGTCTTGCGCGTCAAGGAGGCCATGGGCAGCCAGGTATGCTCGGTCTATCTGCTCGACCCGGAGACCAACCGTTTCGTGCTGATGGCCACCGAAGGCCTGAACAAGCGCTCGATCGGCAAGGTCAGCATGGCCCCGAACGAAGGCCTGGTCGGCCTGGTCGGCACCCGTGAAGAGCCGCTGAACCTCGAGAATGCTGCGGATCACCCGCGCTATCGCTACTTCGCCGAAACCGGCGAGGAACGCTTCGCCTCCTTCCTTGGTGCCCCCATCATCCACCACCGTCGCGTGGTCGGGGTACTGGTCATCCAGCAGAAGGAGCGGCGCCAGTTCGATGAAGGCGAAGAAGCCTTCCTCGTGACCATGAGCGCCCAGCTCGCCGGGGTTATCGCCCACGCCGAGGCTACCGGCTCGATACGCGGCCTGGGCCGCCAGGGCAAGGGTATCCAGGAAGCACGCTTCGTTGGCGTGCCGGGCTCGCCAGGCGCTGCCGTCGGCCGCGCGGTGGTCATGCTGCCCCCCGCTGACCTCGAAGTGGTTCCGGACAAGACCGTCGAAGACATCGACGGCGAACTCAAGCTCTTCAACAACGCCCTCGAAGGGGTGCGCGCCGACATGCGCAAGCTGTCGGCGAAGCTTGCGACCCAGCTGCGCCCCGAAGAGCGTGCGCTGTTCGATGTGTACCTGATGATGCTCGAGGATGCCGCCCTGGGTGGCGAAGTGGCCGAGGTCATCAAGACTGGCCAGTGGGCCCAGGGCGCGCTGCGCCAGGTGGTCGGCGAGCACGTCAGCCGCTTCGAGCTGATGGATGACGATTACCTGCGCGAGCGCGCCTCGGACGTCAAGGATCTCGGCCGCCGCCTGCTGGCCTACCTGCAGGAGGCTCGATCGCAGACGCTGGTCTACCCCGACAACACCATTCTGGTCAGCGAGGAGCTGACCCCGGCGATGCTCGGCGAAGTGCCGGAAGGCAAGCTGGTCGGCCTGGTGTCGGTATTGGGCTCGGGCAACTCCCACGTGGCGATCCTGGCGCGAGCCATGGGTATCCCGACGGTGATGGGCCTGGTCGACCTGCCGTATTCGAAGGTCGATGGCATCGAGATGATTCTCGACGGCTACAAGGGCGAGGCCTATACCAACCCCAGCGACGTACTGCGCAAGCAGTACAGCGACGTGGTCGAGGAAGAGCGCCAGTTGGCCCAGGGGCTCGATGCCCTGCGCGAGCTGCCGTGCGTCACCCCCGATGGCCACCGCATGCCGCTGTGGGTCAACACCGGCCTGCTCGCCGACGTGGCCCGGGCCCAGCAGCGTGGCGCCGAGGGCGTGGGCCTGTACCGCACCGAAGTGCCTTTCATGATCAACCAGCGCTTCCCCAGCGAAAAGGAACAGCTGGCGATCTACCGCGAGCAGTTGGCGGCCTTCCATCCGCTGCCGGTGACCATGCGCACGCTGGACATCGGCGGCGACAAGGCGCTGTCCTACTTCCCGATCAAGGAAGAAAACCCCTTCCTCGGCTGGCGCGGTATTCGCGTCACCCTCGACCACCCGGAAATCTTCCTGGTGCAGACCCGCGCCATGCTCAAGGCCAGCGAGGGGCTGAACAACCTGCGTATCCTGCTGCCGATGATCTCCGGCATCCACGAGCTGGAAGAGGCGTTGCACCTGATCCACCGCGCCTGGGGCGAAGTGCGTGACGAAGGCACCGACGTGCCGATGCCCCCGGTTGGCGTGATGGTGGAGATTCCGGCGGCCGTTTACCAGACCAAGGAACTGGCGCGTCAGGTCGACTTCCTCTCGGTCGGCTCCAACGACCTCACGCAGTACCTGCTGGCGGTCGATCGCAACAACCCGCGGGTCGCCGATCTGTACGACTACCTCCATCCGGCGGTGCTGCAAGCCTTGCAGACCGTGGTGCGCGACGCCCACGCCGAAGGCAAGCCGGTGAGTATCTGCGGCGAGATGGCCGGTGATCCGGCAGCGGCGATCCTGCTCATGGCCATGGGCTTCGACAGCCTGTCGATGAACGCCACCAACCTGCCGAAGGTGAAGTGGATGCTGCGTCAGATCAACATGAGCAAGGCCCGTGAGCTCCTGACCGAAGCCATGACCCATGACAACCCGCAGGTTATCCACAGCTCGCTGCAACTGGCGCTGAAGAACCTTGGGCTGGCGCGGATGATCGGGCCGAACAAGAGCCTTTGATCGTTTACAGGCCTCTTCGCGGACTTGCTCGCGAAGAGGCCTGAAAAGTCATACGAGGTTCAGTTCCACTTCCCCCAGATGCCCGCCAAAGGGCCCGAAACTGCGCTCGATCATCCGCCTTCTGCCCTGATCATCCACGATCAGCACGGTACTCGCCCGTGTCCCGTAATTCTGGCTGGCAATGAACACGCTCGACAGCAGCCGCTCGGTCGCCAACCCTACGCCGGTCTCCGGCAACTCAGCGTCCTGTGCTGGCGCAGCATCGGCCAGCAGCGCCAGTAGCTGCTGCGGGTCTGCCGATTCGAGCACCTCGCCCAGCGCCGAGCGCGCTTTCACCAGTTTCGGCCACGGCGTGTCCAGCCCGGCGTTGGATAGCCCGTAAATGCCAGGTGGTAGAAGTCGTGGCGCCGGGTCTCGGGCGTGCAGATAGCCCAGCCGCTCGCCATCGCCCACCAGCAGGTTGAACCCCGAGTACTGCGCACTGCGGCTGGCGACCTGATCCAGATACGCTTCCACGCCCAGTTCGCCCTGCAGGAAGGCGGCCACCAGTTCCCCGCGCGAACGCGGCCCGAGCGGCTGGCGAGGGTCGCGGATATTGGTCAGCGCCGCGAAGCGCCCGCCGGGGCCTATGCCCAGCCAGCTGCCACCGGCTTCGAGGTCGCGCCCGGCATGCACGCCCGGGGCATCCTCCCAGGTGGCCAGCGCCTGGGTGGGGCGGGCGTAGAACTCGTCGCGGTTGGCCGCGACGATCAGCGGCAGGGCGTGCCCCGGCCGCCAGGCGAATACGATCAGGCACATGGGTTGGCCTCAGTGTTTTGTGCCACTCTAACCACAGCCTGGTTGCACTGCCATCACCTGACACAGAGTTCACTAGAGGCGCAGCCCCGGCTTCCGTTACCATGCCGGATCGTATTCACAGGGTCTGCGAATGGAATTCGTGCTCTATCTGCTGTTGGGCGCTTGCGCCGGCGTACTGGCCGGGCTCTTTGGCGTGGGCGGCGGCATCATCATCGTGCCGGTGCTGGTATTCAGCTTCACCCTGCAGGGCTTCGATGCCTCGATCCTCACGCACCTGGCGGTCGGGACTTCGCTGGCGACCATCGTCTTCACCTCGATCAACGCCGTGCTGGAACACCACCGCAAGGGGGCCGTACAGTGGCCGGTGTTCCTGTGGATGACCGTTGGCATCCTCATCGGCGCGGGCATTGGCGCCAAGACCGCTTCGTTGATCCAGGGGCCGATGCTGCAGAGGATCATCGGCGTGTTCGCCCTGCTGGTATCGCTGCAGATGGCCCTTGACCTCAGGCCCAAGGCCAGCCGTGGCATCCCCGGCAAGCCTGGGTTGATCGCTGCCGGTGGGGTGATCGGCTGGGCCTCGGCGATCTTCGGTATTGGCGGCGGCTCGCTCACGGTACCTTTTCTCACCTGGCGCAGCCTGCCCATGCAGAAGGCCGTGGCCACCTCGTCGGCCTGCGGCTTGCCTATCGCCCTGGCCAGTGCCCTGAGTTTCATGATCCTGGGCTGGAACGAAACTCACCTGCCCGCGCACAGTCTGGGCTATGTCTATCTCCCCGCGCTGGTCGGCATTGCCGTCACCAGCATGTTTTTCGCCCGCTTCGGCGCGCGTCTGGCGCACAAGCTGTCGCCGCGCCTGCTCAAGCGCCTGTTTGCCGCGCTGCTGTTCTGCGTCGGCCTCAGCTTTTTGATCTAGAGGAACCACCATGCTGCCTTACCCGCAGATCGACCCCGTGGCCGTGGCCCTCGGGCCGCTGAAAATCCACTGGTACGGCTTGATGTACCTGATCGGCATCGGCGGTGCCTGGCTGCTCGCCTCGCGCCGGTTGAATCGCTTCGACCCGACCTGGAACCGCGAGAAGCTCTCCGACCTGGTGTTCTGGCTGTCGATGGGCGTGATCGTCGGCGGGCGCTTGGGTTACGTGCTGTTCTACGACCTGCACCAGTACCTGGCCAACCCGACGCTGATCTTCGAGGTGTGGAAAGGCGGCATGTCGTTCCACGGCGGTTTCATCGGCGTGATGCTGGCGGCACTGTGGTTCGGCAAGCGCAACAACAAGTCGTTCTTCGAGCTGATGGACTTCGTCGCACCGCTGGTGCCGATCGGCCTGGGTGCCGGGCGTATCGGCAACTTCATCAATGCCGAGCTGTGGGGCAAGCCGACCGACGTGCCATGGGCGATGATCTTCCCGCCGTTCAGCGATCCGGCGCAGTTGCCCCGTCACCCTTCGCAGCTGTACCAGTTCGCACTGGAGGGTGTGGCGCTGTTCCTGATCCTCTGGCTGTTCTCGCGCAAACCACGCCCGACCATGGCGGTTTCCGGCATGTTCGCGCTGTTCTACGGGATCTTCCGCTTCATCGTCGAGTTCGTCCGCGTGCCGGACGCACAGCTGGGTTACCTGGCGTGGGGCTGGCTGACCATGGGTCAGATTCTCTGCATACCGATGATCGTCGCTGGCCTCGCCTTGATCTGGTGGGCTTATAATCGCAAACCCACGGCGACACCCGCCCACTGATAATTCCACGGCAGGGGCGATCCCCCTGCCGTGCTTGCCACAGGTAGGCCATGAAACAGTATCTAGACCTGGTTCGCGACGTCATCGAGAACGGCACGCTGCAGGGCAACCGCACCGGTATCCGCACCATCAGCCTGCCGGGCGCCATGTTGCGCTTCGACCTGCAGAAGGGTTTTCCGGCCATCACCACGCGCAAGCTGGCGTTCAAGTCGGCGATCGGCGAGATGGTCGGTTTCTTGCGCGGCGTGAAGAATGCCGGCGAGTTTCGCGACCTTGGCTGCAAGGTCTGGGACCAGAACGCCAACGAGAATGCCCAATGGCTGGCCAACCCCTTCCGTCAGGGCCATGACGACCTCGGCGAGATCTACGGCGTGCAATGGCGCCAGTGGCCAGGCTACAAGCGCATCCCGCTGAGCAACCCGGCCGCCATTGAAATGGCGGAAAAAGCCGGTTTCCGCCAGATCGCCAAGGACGAGGAAGACGGCCAGGCATTCGTCATCCTCTACAAAGCCATCGACCAGGTGCGCCAGTGCCTGGACACCATCGCCAACGACCCGGGCAGCCGACGCATCCTGTTCCACGGCTGGAATTGCGCCCAGCTCGACGAGATGGCGCTGCCGCCCTGCCACCTGCTGTACCAGTTCCACCCCAATGTCGAGACGAAGGAAATCTCCCTCACGCTCTACATTCGCTCCAACGACCTGGGCCTGGGCACGCCGTTCAACCTCACCGAAGGTGCGGCGCTGCTGTCGCTGTTCGGGCGCCTGACCGGCTACACCCCGCGCTGGTTCACCTACTTCATCGGCGATGCCCATGTGTACGAGAACCATCTGGACATGCTCAACGAGCAGCTCAAGCGCGAGCCGCTGGAGGCGCCGAAGCTGGTGATCAGCGACCGTGTGCCGGCGTTTGCCGAGACCGGTGTGTATGAGCCTGAGTGGCTGGAAAAGATCGAGCCGAGTGATTTCTGGCTGGAAGGGTATGAGCATCATGCGCCTATGACGGCGCCGATGGCGGTCTGACTCAGAACCGCGTCGTTCTTTTCGCGGGCAAGTTGGAGCGCCGAACCGACGCTCCGACTTGCCCGCGAAGGTCTTTACCGGCCTCAATGCCCGTGGCTACGCCCCACATGCGAATGCTCGGTCTCCGGCACCGACACTGCGCCATTGACCTCCAACTGCTGCAAAATCGCGCACTCATCCCCCTGCGCATTGCACTGCCTGCGTAACTCCACCAGCTGCGTCTGCAGCGCCATCAAGCCGTCGATCCTCGCCTGTACATGCTCGATATGCTCGTCGATCAGCGCATTGACGCTGCCGCACGCACCTTCGGGGGTATCGCGCAGACGCAGCAGGCTGCGGATTTCGTCGAGTGTCATGTCCAGGGTTCGGCAGTTGCGAATGAAGGTCAGACGCTCCACATGGGCCTGGGTGTACAGGCGGTAGTTGCCGTCGGTGCGGGCGGGTTCGGGCAGCAATTGCTCGCGCTCGTAGTAGCGGATGGTTTCCACGGCGCAGTCGGTGGCCTTGGCCAGTTCTCCGATCTTCATGACGAAATCTCCTGGGATCGCTTGACCCTATAGTGGCTACAGGGTGTTCACTTGGCAACAACCCCCCGTCAGTGGGCACTCTCCATCAGGGCGAACCTATGAACCAGCCTGTCAGTCACGACCACAAGCACGATCATGATCATGGCCACGATCACGGCCATGATCATGGCGCCAAGTCTTCCTGCCACGACACCCAGGCCCATAGCTGCTGTGCCAGCAAAGCGGCGCCGGCCTTCGTGCAACTGACCGAAAAGGCCAGTGACCAGGCGCGTCTCAGCCGTTTTCGCATCGAAGCGATGGACTGCCCGACCGAGCAGACCCTGATCCAGGACAAGCTGGGAAAGCTCGCTGGTATCGAGCAGCTGGAATTCAACCTGATCAACCGCATTCTCGGCGTGCGCCACACTCTCGACGGCACCGCGCAGATCGAGCGCGCCATCGACAGCCTTGGCATGAAGGCCGAGCCGCTGGCTGCAGACGATGATGGCAGTGCCAATGCCCCTGCCGCCCACAAGACCCGGTGGTGGCCATTGGCGTTGTCGGGTCTTGCGGCGATTGGCGCCGAAATCGTGCACTTCTCCGAACTGGCGCCGGAGTGGGTGGTGGCCCTGCTGGCACTGGCCGCCATCCTCGGCTGCGGTCTGGGCACCTACAAGAAGGGCTGGATTGCGCTCAAGAACCGTAACCTGAACATCAACGCACTGATGAGCATCGCCGTGACCGGTGCCGTGCTGATCGGCCAGTGGCCGGAAGCGGCGATGGTCATGGTGTTGTTCACCATCGCCGAACTGATCGAGGCGCGCTCGCTGGACCGTGCGCGCAACGCCATCAGCGGCCTGATGCAGCTGACGCCAGACATGGCCACCGTGCAGCAGGCGGATGGCCAGTGGCGCGAGGTCGAGGTGCGCGAGGTGGCCATCGGTGCGCGAGTGCGGGTGCGCCCGGGCGAGCGTATCGGCCTGGATGGCGAGGTCGTCAGCGGGCAATCGAGCGTCGATCAGGCGCCGATCACCGGCGAAAGCCTGCCTGTCGAGAAGGCGCTGGGCGACAAGCTCTTCGCAGGCACCATCAACCAGGCCGGTGCGCTTGAGTACCGCGTCACCGCCGCAGCCGGGCAATCGACCCTGGCGCGCATCATCAAGGCAGTGGAAGAAGCGCAAGGCGCACGAGCACCGACCCAGCGCTTCGTCGACCAGTTCTCCCGCATCTACACCCCCGCCGTGTTCGCCGTGGCCCTGGCCGTGGCGATCATCCCGCCGCTGTTCATGGCCGGTGCCTGGTTCGACTGGGTCTACCGCGCCCTGGTGCTGCTGGTGGTGGCCTGCCCATGTGCGCTGGTGATCTCGACCCCGGTGACCATCGTCAGCGGCCTTGCCGCCGCGGCGCGCAAGGGCATCCTGATCAAGGGTGGTGTCTATCTCGAGGGCGGGCGCAAGCTGGACTTCCTGGCCCTGGACAAGACCGGCACCATCACCCACGGCAAGCCGGTGCAGACCGACTTCAAGGTGCTCGAGCCGTTGTTCGAAGGTCGGGCCCAGGCGCTGGCTGCAAGCCTCGGCGAGCGTTCCGACCACCCGGTATCGCGTGCAATCGCCCAACATGCCCGGGAGCAGGGCATTGCCCTCGCAGAGGTAGCGGAGTTTGCAGCACTGGCCGGGCGCGGGGTGCGCGGCGAGATCGACGGCCAGGCCTATCACCTGGGCAACCATCGTCTGGTCGAGGAGCTGGGCCTGTGCTCGCCGGAACTCGAGGCCGAGCTCGATGTGCTTGAGCGCCAGGGCAAGACCGTGGTGTTGCTGCTCGATCGCTCCGGCCCGCTGGCGCTGTTCGCCGTGGCCGATACCGTGAAGGACAGCAGTCGCCAGGCCATCGCCGAGCTGCATGAGCTGGGGATCAAGACCGTCATGCTGACCGGCGACAACCCGCACACCGCCCAGGCCATCGCCGCTCAGGTGGGTATCGATCGTGCCGAGGGCAACCTGCTGCCTGCCGACAAGCTCAAGACCATCGAAGATCTCTACGCTCAAGGCCACCGCGTGGGCATGGTCGGTGACGGCATCAACGACGCGCCGGCCCTGGCCCGCGCCGAGATTGGCTTCGCCATGGCGGCGGCCGGCACCGATACCGCCATCGAAACTGCCGATGTGGCGCTGATGGACGACGACTTGCGCAAAATCCCGGCGTTCGTCAGGCTGTCGCGCCAGAGCGCTACGATTCTCATCCAGAACATTGTCCTGGCACTGGGGGTCAAGGCGATATTCCTGGCCATCACCTTTGCCGGCATGGCCACCCTGTGGATGGCGGTGTTCGCCGACATGGGCGTGAGTCTGCTGGTGGTGTTCAACGGCTTGCGCCTGTTGCGCAAATAACGAGGTGCCATGCTCGGTTCGGAGCTCAAAGCCTTCTACATGGTGGCCCGCCTGGGCAGCATCACGCTGGCGGCGAAGAAGCTTGGGCTCAGCCAGCCCACGGTGACCACGCAGATCCGCAACCTGGAGAGCCAGTACGCGGTCGAGCTGTTCTATCGGGGCGGCCGACGCCTGGTGCTGAGCGAGGAGGGCGCCAGGCTCCTGCCGCGGGTCAAGGCCTTGTTGCAGCAAGAAGCGGACATCGAGTTCGAACTGCGCAACAGTGGCCAGGCCCAGGGCAGCCTGCGTGTCGCCGCTACCGCGCCGTATTACATTCTCGACCTGGTGAAGGTGTTCCGTGAACGCCTGCCTCAGGTCGAGGTGGCGGTGGAGATCGGCAACTCGCAACAGGTGCTGGAGATGCTCGAGGAGTACCGGGTGGATATCGCCGGCTCGTCGCAGTTGGTCGAGGATGCGCGCCTTGTGCGCCGGGTGCTGGGCAGCGATCCGCTGGTCGTGGCCGTGCACCGTAGCCATCCCCTGGCGCAGCGCCAGGCGGTGGGCATCGAAGCCCTCTGCGGGCATTGCCTGTTGATGCGCGAGCCGGGTTCGACCACGCGCAAGCTGACCGAGCAGATGATGCAGGAGGCCGGGGTGAAGGCTGGTGCGCTGCTGGAAATCGGCAGCCGCGAGTCGATCCGCGAAGCGGTGCTGCGCAATATCGGCATCAGTGTCATTGCCCGCCATGAAGTGCCGCTGACCCCGGAGCTGCGGGTGCTGGCGCTGGAGGGTGCGCCGCTGATGCACGAGTACCTGTATTGCCTGAAGGAGCGGCGCCAGGCGCGCTTGCCGGCGGCGTTTCTCGGGGTGGCGCAGGAAGTGGCGGGGGCTCGGTTCTAGATTTCCTGTGGCTTGCCCGCGAAACAGACACCGCGGTGCCATGTCCGTGTTCCCAGGCTCTCAACCAAAATCCGCCAATGCCACTATCACCCACTTTGCCCTGATCGCCACAGAACCTTCGCACAGCCTTCCTAGCATGGCCCTCATCTCTTCGATGAGGCCCAGCCATGAACCACGCAACCCCGGGCGCACACATGAACGTGCGCGGTATCCACAAGCGTTTCGGCGTGTTCACCGCGCTGAACGACGTGTCCCTGGACATCGCCGCTGGCGAGCTGGTCTGCCTGCTCGGCCCCTCCGGCTGCGGCAAGACCACCCTGCTGCGCTGTATCGCCGGCCTCGAACGCCAGGACCGGGGCTCGCTGTACATCGGTGAGCGGGATATCTCCGAGCTGCCGCCCCAGGCCCGTGATTACGGCATCCTGTTCCAGTCCTATGCCCTGTTCCCCAACCTCACCGTCGAGGCCAATATCGCCTATGGCCTGACGGGCGGCAGCCGCGAGCAGTCGCGTCAGCGGGTCGCCGAAATGCTCGAGTTGGTTGGCCTGGCCGGTAGCGAAAAGAAATATCCCAGCCAGCTCTCCGGTGGCCAGCAACAGCGCGTTGCCCTGGCTCGTGCCTTGGCGCCATCGCCATCGGTGCTGTTGCTCGACGAGCCGATGTCGGCGCTGGATGCGCGGGTGCGCGAGCACTTGTGTACCGAGCTGCGCCAACTGCAGCGCAAGCTGGGCATCACCACCTTGATGGTTACCCACAATCAGGACGAGGCCATGCTGATGGCCGACCGCATCGCGGTGATGAACAACGGGCAGGTCGAGCAGTACGCCTCTCCGCAGGATATCTACGACCGGCCTGCCACACCGTTCGTTGCCGAGTTCGTCGGCCAGGGCAACTGGCTGCCGTTCCAGCGCCATGACGACAGCCACGCCCAGGTGGGCAGCATGAGCATGCGCCTGGCGCCGGGGGCGGTGAGTGCGCGCAGTGGCCGGCTGTTCTGCCGTCCGGAGGCGATCACGGTCAACCCGGTGGTGCACGAGGAGAACCTGTTCCCGGCCAAGGTGCGTGAGCTCACCTTTCTTGGCAACCGCTGCCGCATGAGCTTCGAGCTCAAGGCCTTGCCGGGGCACGCGTTGCTCGCGGAGCTGGCGCCCGAAGCCATGCCGCGCCTGGGCTCGCAGGATATCTGGGTGGCCCTGCCACCGCAGAGCCTGCAGGTGTTCGCCTGAGATGGCCGCGTCCATGAGCGTATCGGTGAGCGCCGCCAAGGCCGTACCACGCAGTGGCGTCGCCCTGGGTGATCGATTGTTCGTCGTCGGCGGCAAGAGCCTGCTGTTGCTTCTGCTGTTGCTGGCCGTGCTGATGCCGCTGCTGGCCATCTTCTGGCGTGGTTTCAGCGGCGAGGCGGGCCAGGGCGGTGGCCTGCAGGCGGCCGCCGAGCTGTTTGCCAGCGACAACTTTCGCTGGCTGCTCGGCAACAGCCTGGCGGTGGCCTTCAGCGTAGCGCTGATCGTCGTGCCACTGGCCTACTTGTTCGCCTATGCCCTGCAACGCACGCTGATTCCGGCCAAGGGCCTATGGCGCGGGATTTCACTGCTGCCGCTACTGGCGCCGTCGATGCTGCCGGCCATTGCGCTGGTCTACCTGTTCGGTAACCAGGGCCTGCTGCGCGGGCTGCTGAGCGACAACATCTACGGGTTCTGGGGGATCGTGCTTGGCGAAGCGATCTACACCTTCCCGCATGCCTTGATGATCCTGCTGTCAGCGCTGTCGCTGGCCGATGCACGGCTGTTCGACGCAGCCTCGAGCATGGGCGCCGGACCATGGCGGGTGTTTCGCAGCATTACCTGGCCGGCCACGCGCCAGGCGGTGTTCGCCGCGTTCTGCCTGGTGTTCACCCTGACCATTACTGACTTTGGCGTGCCGGTGGTGGTCGGTGGCGACTATCAGGTACTGGCGCTGGAGGCCTACAAGGCGGTGGTCGGCCAGCAGCAGTTCGGCCGTGGCGCCCTGATCGGCATGGTCCTGCTGGTGCCGGCGCTGCTCAGCTTCAGCGTCGATGCCTGGCTGCGCCGCCGCCAGGGCGAGGCGATGAGCGGGCGCGCGCAGGTATTCGAGCCCCAGCCTTCGCGTCGTCGCGATGCCTGCTTCCTGGCCATCGTGGTGCTGGTCTGCGCGGCGCTGCTGGGTGTGATCGGCATGGCGGTGTATTCGTCGCTGGTGACCTTCTGGCCCTATAACCTGACGCTTTCGTTCAAGCACTACCTGTTCGACGAGACCGCCGGTGGCGGCTGGCTGGCCTACCGCAACAGCGTGACCATGGCCCTGTGCTGCGCCGTGATCGGCAGTGTGGTGATCTTCACCGGCACCTACCTGATGGAGAAAACCCAAGGCCAGCGCCTGCTCAACCAAGCCTTGCGCCTGCTCAGCTTCGTGCCGATGGCGGTGCCAGGGCTCGTCCTGGGCCTGGGCTACGTGTTCTTCTTCAACCTCGCCGGTAACCCGTTGCATGTCTTCTACGGCAGCATGGCGCTGCTGGTGGTATGCACCATCGCCCACTACCTGACCACCGCCCAGATGACCGCAAGCACTGCGCTGCGCCAGCTCGATGGTGAGTTCGAGGCGGCTGCGCTGTCGCTCAAGGCGCCGCTGCACCGGCATTACCTGCGCGTCACCGTACCGATCTGCCTGCCTGCACTGCTGGATATCGTGCGCTACCTGTTCGTTTCCGGGATGACCACGGTGTCGGCAGCGATCTTCCTCTACAGCCCCGACACGATCCTGGCCGCCGTCGCCGTGCTGAACATGGACGATGCCGGTAACGTTGGCGGTGCTGCGGCGATGTCCACCCTGATCCTGCTCACCAGTGCCACGGCCTCGCTGCTGCTGGCGGGGGCTTCACGCGGCCTGTTGCGCCGTTCCCAGGCCTGGCGCCAGCGCGCGCCCAAATCCTGATCCGACTGTCCACCTCAAAGGAGCTGCCTCATGTTCAAGCCACTGGCCCTTGTTGCTGCCGTATCTGCCGTGTTCAGCCTGCAGGTCTCGGCGGCCGACACCCAGCTGACCGTCTACACCGCCCTGGAAGCCGAGCAGCTCAAGAGCTACAAGCAGGCCTTCGAGAAGGCCAACCCGGATATCGAGATCAAATGGGTGCGTGACTCCACCGGCATCATCACCGCCAAGCTGCTGGCCGAGAAGGATCGCCCGCAGGCTGACGCGGTGTGGGGCCTGGCGGCTTCGAGCCTGGCCATTCTCGATCAGAACGGCATGCTTGATGCCTACGCGCCGAAAGACCTGGGCAAGATCGCACCCAATTACCGCGACGCCGCCAACCCGCCAGCCTGGGTGGGGATGGACGTGTGGGCCGCGACGATCTGCTTCAACACCATCGAGGCCGAGAAGCAGGGCCTGAGCAAGCCCGTGAGTTGGCAGGACCTGACCAAGCCTGAGTACAAGGGCAAGATCGTCATGCCCAACCCGGCCTCCTCCGGCACCGGCTTCCTCGATGTCAGCGCCTGGCTGCAGACGTTCGGCGAACCGCAGGGCTGGGCCTACATGGATGCCCTGCACCAGAACATCGGCCAGTACGTTCATTCCGGCTCCAAGCCCTGCAAGTTGGCGGCGGCGGGCGAGTTCCCGATCGGCATCTCGTTCGAGTACCCGGCCGTACAGCTCAAGCGCCAGGGCGCGCCGCTGGACATCGTGCTGCCCAAAGAAGGGCTCGGCTGGGAAATCGAGGCCACCGCGGTGATCAAGGGCACGCCTAAGGCCGATGCCGCGCGACGCCTGGCCGATTTCTCGGCGAGCCCTGCGGCCATGGAGCTGTACAAGGAGAACTTCGCCGTACTCGCCGCGCCTGGGATTGCCAAGCCGCAGACAGAGCTGCCTGCCGACTACGAGCAACGCCTGATCAAGAACGACTTTGCCTGGGCGTCGAAGCACCGCGACCAGATCCTGGCCGAGTGGCGCAAGCGCTACGACGGCAAGTCGGAGAAGGCGGCGCAGTAAGTCGAACGACATTCAGCAGGTCTATCCTCACCACACCAGGACCCTACCGCGATGCCGACCCCAGCCCAGATCATCGACAACACCTTCGCCTTGTATGAACGCCACGGCGCCGACGACTACATCGGCGAAGCCATCACCCAGATCGAGCACATGTCCCAGGCTGCGCAACTGGCCATGGCCGAGGGCTTCGACGACGAGGTGGTGCTCGCTGCGTTCTTCCACGATATCGGCCACCTGTGCGGCGGCGACGCCAGCATGGGCGGTTATGGTGTGGTCAGCCATGAGCGTATCGGCGCCGAGTACCTGCGCCGTTGCGGCTTCGGCGAACGCATGGCGCGTTTGGTGGAGTTCCACGTCGAGGCCAAGCGCTACCTGACCTTGCGCAAGCCGGGATACTGCGAACGACTGAGCGAGGCGAGTCGGCGCACCTTGGGTTACCAGGGGGGCGTGATGAGCGATGCCGAGGCCGATGCCTTCGAGCGTGATCCGCTGTTTGCGGTGAGCCTGCGCATGCGTGAGTGGGATGAGATGGCCAAGGAAGTCGGGATGCCGGTGCTGGATATGGCGGTGCTGAAGGCGAAGGCGTTGGCCTTGATCTGAGATTGGTGCACTCGTTAGCGCGTAGGAGCGGGCTTGCCCGCGAAGCAGGCGATGCGATGGTGAATGACACCGGCTTTGCCGGTGTTCGCTGGCAAGTCGGAGCGCCGAACCGCCGCTTCTACACGGAGAGCCTCAGATCTGTGACACCAACGCCTCGAGCTGCTCCAGGCGCTCGGCCTGGTTCAACCGTGCGCCCGGATTGAGCGTGGACCACTGCGGATGCGCCCGCGCCTTGCTCAACGCCTCCGGCAATCTGCCCTCGCGCCAGGCCTTTTCATCCAGCTCGCCCAGCCGCACCCTCTCCTGTGCTGCATGGCCACGGCTGTCCAGCGCCAGCATCAGTTGCTGTTGCCGCAGCGCCAGCAGACGCAGCACGCTGTCATCCACGGTCAGTTCACGCTGGCCCTTGAGTTTGCCCAGCAACCGCGATCCATAATTGCGGGCGGTTTGTAGGGCGCCTCCGGCAATGGCACCCGCCAGCGCGGCAGCGCCGAGGGTCAGGCCACCGACCAGCAGATCGACACCCGCACCGGCCGCGGCTCCGGCGGCGACACCGCTGCCCAGGCGTACGCCCAGCAGCTTCAGGGTCTCGGGGTTGAACAGGTCATCGCCCCAGCGACCGTCCAGCAACGGCAGGTCGCCGGCATTGGCGTCTTCACGACGGAAGGCATAGAGCTTGAGCAGCGCCTCGACACAGCGCTGCTCACGTTGTCGAACATCCTGACGCAGCGCCTCGATGGCCTTGGCTTCAGCGGCAGGCTCTGCCTCGACGCTGCGCCGACAGGCGGCGCAGTCCAGCAGCAGCTCAGCGATCAGGCGTTTGCCGCTGTGCTGGCGGGCCAGGCGCTGGGCCTGCTGGTCGTCGATCAAGCGCTGCAAGGCGGGGCGCGATGTCTCCAGCAGCAGGGCGAGGCTCTCGTAGAGGCGTCGCTCGCCGTCCTCGGGCGGGGCCACGCTGTCGAACCGCACCAGCGCGTGCAGCCCCAGGCGGGCCAGGGCTTCGCGCCATTCTGGCTCGCGGTGCTGGCTGCTGGCGACGAAGTTGAGCACGGGCAGCAGCGGCTTGCCGCAGCCGGCGAGTACCTCCAGCTCGTCGCGGTACTTGGCCAGTACCGGCTCGCGTGCATCGATCACATAGAGACCGGCATTGCTCGCCTGTAACTGACGCAGCACCTTGGCTTCCTGCTCGAAGCGCTGGCGCGCCTCGCTACCCTGGAGAAAGCGCTCCAGGCGGGCCGGGCCGTCAAGGCGTTCACCGGGGCGTTCCAGGCGCTCCAGATAGTCGAGCAGGGCAATGGCGTCTTCCAGGCCGGGGGTGTCGTAGAGCTCGAGCAAGGGCTCGCCGTCCACCGACAGCCGCGCGCCTTCGACATGGCGGGTGGTGCTGGGGCGATGGGAAACCTCACCAAAGCCGACATCGCGGGTGAGGGTGCGCAGCAGCGAGGTCTTGCCGACGTTGGTATGGCCGACCACGGCCAGCTTGAGCGGATCAGTCATGGCCATGCTCCAGCCAGGTCAGGGGCGAGGTGTCGGCGTGGTGCAGGCCAAGGCGGTCGAGGGCTTCGTGCCAGTCGCCCAGGCGAGCGGCGTCGAGTGCCTGGCCGGGCAGGGCCTGGAGCAACCAGATGCGCGTGGCGCCTGCGTTGCGCGCGAGCTCGGCGAGCAACGCCAGGCTGCCACGGTCAGGCGAGCGGCGCGGGTCGCAGGCGATGGCCAGGCGCGCCGGTGGGAAGCGGCTGAGTTGTTCGAGCAGTTTGTTGCGTGATTCGCGGCTGTCGAGCACGCCTGCGTTGGTCACCGTGCGCGGCAGCGTGGGCGGCCAGGCGCGCTGGTCATCCAGCTCCAGGCCTACCAGCAGGGCGCCGCTGCTGCCAGTTTCCAGTTGGCCGGCCTCGAACTGTGGCAGGTGCTCGGGGGCGGCGTCCTGTACACCGATGCGCTCGCTGCGCGGCATCAGCGCGTCACGCAGTTGTGCATGGCCTGGCAGGCTGAGATCCAGGGCCAGTTGCCTGCGGCCCTGGCGCCAGCGCCACAGGCACAGGGTCGCCAGCAGCAGGCGGGGCAGCAGGCCGTACACCAGCACCACGCCGAGCAGCCAACTGGCCCAGGCCTGGCGGGCGATGTCCAGGCTCGGCAGGGTCGCGCCGCTGGCGCGGATCATGCTCTCGTCGGGAATGCTGAAGCCCAGCAGCGAGGGCAGGGCGCCGAGGGCGTTGGTCAGGGCGATGAAGGGTTCGGCCGCGAGCAGGGTGGTCTCCCAGACAAAGCCGTAGCGCCGGGTCGCCAGCAGCGCCAGCAGCATGCCCAGCGCCGCGCTCATCGCCAGCAGCCACAGGCCATGTACCAGCAGGCCGAGCAGCCAGCGATTGAGGCGCTTGCGCTGCAGCAGCACCAGCAGGGCGGGGGCCAGGTGCACGGCCTTGGCATCTCGGGCGAAGCGTTCGCTGAGCCACAGCCAGAGGCGGCCCAGGGTTGCGCCCTGCTCACCTGCGAAGAAGAAGCCCAGGGCCCAGCCGACCAGCAACACCAGGTTCAGGCCCAGCAGGCTGCCCAGCGCCCAGAACACATTCACCGGGCGTTGGCCGTCACCCAGCGCCGCAAGGCCGAGGCCGGCGCCGCTGAGCACGGCGACGATCATCAGGGCCAGCAGGGCCAGGCGTGCACCCTGCTTCCAATGGCGCAAGGCCTGGGTCATGCCGTCGCGCTCGGCCAGCCACAGGGCGCGGTGCTCGATGCGTGCCGCCAGGTCGCCGCCCTGCTGGCGCGCGCGACGGTTGGCTTCCTGGTCTTCCAGGGGGCCGGCATGTTCTTCACGCAGCCGCACCGCTTCGGTGAGCCAGCGTTTGTCCAGTTCGGTCGGTGCAGTCACAAGGTCTTCCATTGCACGGGTCGAGGCCCAAGCATAACCCACGTGCCGAGTGCTATCCTCGCCGTCATGAACACATCACTTCCCCTCAGTCTGATCGCGGCACTCGCCGAGAACCGCGTGATCGGCATCGACAACTCCATGCCCTGGCACCTGCCGGGGGACTTCAAGTACTTCAAGGCCACCACCCTGGGCAAGCCGATCATCATGGGGCGCAAGACCTGGGATTCGCTCGGGCGACCACTGCCGGGGCGCTTGAACATCGTCGTCAGCCGCCAGCCCGGGTTGACGCTGGCGGGCGCCGAGGTGTTCGCCTCGCTGGACGCAGCGGTGGTGCGTGCCGAGCAGTGGGCGCGCGAGCAGGGGGTTGGTGAGCTGATGCTGATCGGCGGCGCGCAGCTCTACGGGCAGGCGCTGGAGAAGGGGCTGGTAAGCCGGATGTACCTGACGCGTGTGGAGCTGGCGCCTGAAGGGGATGCCTGGTTCCCGGCGTTCGACGCGGCGCAGTGGGCGCTGGCATCGACCGAGCGGCAGGTCGAGGAAGGCAAGCCGGTCTACCACTTCGAGGTGTGGGACAAGCGTTAGGCTCTGTCTGAAATGTATCTGCACTCGCCCATACTGCGTTGAAACGGGGCTCGGAAGGCTCATGTACTCCAGTACACTGCGCTTCCTCCCCCCGTTTCGCCTTGTCTGGCCTTCGCGCAGACACATTTCAGACAGACCCTAGAGCTTTTCCTGTGGAAGCGGGTTCGTCCGCTCCCACAGGGCAAGTGTTGCTCAGGAGTGACTCAGCTCGGCATGCTCGTCTCCGGCCAGCACTTGCTGGTCGGTCTGCTTGAGCAGTTGACTGGTCACCACGCCGGCAGTCATCGAGCCGTTCACGTTCAATGCAGTACGGCCCATGTCGATCAGCGGCTCGACCGAGATCAGCAGCGCCACCAGCTCGACCGGCAGGCCCATGGCCGGCAGCACGATCAGCGCGGCGAAGGTCGCGCCGCCACCGACCCCGGCAACCCCCGCCGAGCTCAGGGTGACGATGGCCACCAGGGTTGCGATCCACAGCGGATCAAAGGTGTCGATGCCCACGGCCGGCGCCACCATGACCGCCAGCATTGCCGGATACAGGCCGGCGCAGCCGTTCTGGCCGATGGTTGCGCCGAACGATGCGCTGAAGCTGGCGATCGACTGCGGTACGCCCAGGCGGCGAGTCTGCGCCTCGATGTTAAGCGGGATGCTGGCGGCGCTGGAGCGGCTGGTGAAGGCAAAGGTCAGCACCGGCCAGACTTTGCGGAAGAAGCGCAGCGGGCTGACGCCAGTGATCGCCAGGATCACCCCGTGCACCACGAACATCAGACCCAGGCCGATGTACGACACCACCACGAAGCTGCCCAGCTTGAGGATGTCATCAAGGTTCGAGCTGGCCACCACCTTGGTCATCAGCGCCAGGACGCCATAAGGCGTGAGCTTCATCACCAGGCGCACCAGACGCATGACCCAGGCCTGCAGCACGTCGATCGCCGACAGCGCGCGCTCGCCCTTGTCCTTGTCGTCCTTGATCAGTTGCAGGGCTGCAAGGCCCACGAACACGGCGAAGATCACTACGCTGATGATCGAGGTCGGTTTGGCCCGGGCCAGGTCGCCCACCGGGTTGCTGGGGATGAACGACAGCAGCAGTTGCGGGATGTTGAGATCGGCGACCTTGCCTGCGTAGTCGCTGTTGATGGCTTGCAGGCGTGCGGTTTCCTGGACGCCTGCGACCAGGCCCTCGGCGCTGAGGCCGAACAGGTTGGTCAGGGCGATGCCGATCAGTGCGGCGATGGCTGTGGTCAGCAGCAGCGTGCCGATGCTCAGCACGCTGATTCGGCCAAGGGCCGAGGCATTGTGCAGGCGTGCCACCGCGCTGAGGATCGAGGCAAAGATCAGCGGCATGACGATCATCTGCAGCAAGCCGACATAGCCGTTGCCGACCAGGTCGAGCCAGGCGATGGTTGCCCTGAGCACCGGATGGCCAGCGCCGTACAGGCTGTGCAGCACCAGCCCGAACAGGACGCCCAGCACCAGGCCAAGCAGCACTTTTTTCGCCAGGCTCCAGTCGGTACGGCGGGTTTGCGCCAGGCCCAGCAGCAGGGCCAGGAACGCCAGCAGGTTGAGGGAAAGCGGCAGGTTCATCGAAGCTCCGTGAAGCAAAAATAGGGATCGCCTCTGTGAGCGATTGCGAACGGAAATGCTAACAGTCTGAAAAGAAACGAATTTATATCTAAAGGTAATTTAGATAGTCGCTAATGGAATAACGCGCTGTCGCAGTTGGCAATGAACATGCCGTTTCGGGCTCTCTCGAGGTCGGTGCCAGACGTCTGCCTGTCATGCAGGCGGTCTAGGCTTCAGCGGCCATGTCTCTGGAGAACGCACATGATGTCTGCTCCGAAACTTCTCGCGGGCGGTCTCGCCCTGCTGCTCAGCGCCACCACCTGGGCGGCAACCGAACTCAAGCACTGGCCCGCCGAGGCCGCCAAACAGCTCGACACGATGATCGCTGCCAATGCCCACAAGGGTAACTACGCGGTCTTCGACATGGACAACACCAGCTATCGCTACGACCTCGAGGAAGCGCTGCTGCCGTTCATGGAGAACAAAGGCCTGCTGACTCGCGACAAGCTCGACCCTTCGTTGAAGCTGATCCCGTTCAAGGATACCGCCGAGCACAAGGAGAGCCTGTTCAGCTACTACTATCGCCTGTGCGAAATCGATGACATGGTCTGCTACCCCTGGGTGGCGCAGGTGTTCTCCGGTTTCACGCTCAAGGAACTGAAGGTTCAGGTCGATGAGCTGATGGCCTCGAACAAGCCTGTCCCCAGCACCTACTTCGAAGGTGATCAGGTCAAGACCATCGAGGTGCAGCCGCCGAAGGTCTTCACCGGCCAGGCCGAGCTGTACAACAAGCTGATGGAGAACGGCATCGAGGTCTATGTGATCTCGGCCGCGTCCGAGGAACTGGTGCGCATGGTCGCGTCCGATCCCAAGTACGGCTACAACGTCAAGCCGCAGAACGTGATCGGCGTCAGCCTGCTGCTCAAGGACCGCGCCAGCGGCAAGCTGACCACGGCGCGCAAGCAGATCAGCGAAGGCCACTACGATGCCAAGGCCAACGAGGGCCTGGAGTTGACGCCCTACCTGTGGACCCCGGCCACCTGGATGGCCGGCAAGCAGGCGGCCATCCTGACTTACATCGATGAGTGGAAGCGGCCAGTGCTGGTAGGCGGCGATACGCCAACCAGCGACGGCTACATGCAGTTCCATGGGGTCGACGTGGGCAAGGGCGGTATCCACCTGTGGATAAATCGCAAGGCCAAGTACATGGAACAGCTGAACGGAATGATCGCCAAGCATGCGGCGGCGCAAGCGAAGGAAGGGCTGCCGGTGACGGCGGACAAGAACTGGGTGATCGTGACGCCGGAGCAGATTCAGTAAGCGTTGGAGCTTCTGTGCCGGCCTTTTCGCGGGTAAACCCGCTCCCACAGGGGTCTCATAGTCTTCAAGGCTGCGCTGTATCTGTGGGAGCGGCGGTTCGGCGCTCCGACTTGCCCGCGAAGAGGCCGATACTTTTCCACAGTCATAAAAAAACCGGCGCTCAAGGCGCCGGTTTTTCATTCATGCCCTGAAAGCCTCACAGCCCGTCGAGCATCGCCTTGTTACGCACAGCACCCTTGTCGGCGCTGGTCGCCAGCAGGGCGTAGGCCTTCAGTGCAGTGGTCACCTTGCGAGGGCGCACTTCGGCAGGTTTCCAGCCCTTCTTGTCCTGCTCGACACGGCGTGCAGCCAACTCTTCGTCGCTGACCAGCAGGTTGATCGAGCGGTTCGGAATGTCGATCAGCACTTTGTCACCGTCCTTGACCAGGCCGATGGCACCGCCCGAGGCCGCTTCCGGCGAAGCGTGGCCGATCGACAGGCCCGAAGTGCCGCCGGAGAAGCGGCCGTCGGTGAGCAGGGCGCAGGCCTTGCCCAGGCCCTTGGACTTCAGGTACGAGGTCGGATAGAGCATTTCTTGCATGCCAGGGCCGCCTTTCGGGCCTTCGTAGCGGATGATCACGATGTCGCCGGCCTTCACTTCGTCGGCGAGGATGCCGCGCACGGCGCTGTCCTGGCTTTCGAAGATCTTCGCGGTGCCTTCGAACACGTGGATCGACTCGTCGACGCCTGCGGTCTTGACCACGCAACCGTCCAAGGCGATGTTGCCGTACAGCACGGCCAGGCCGCCTTCTTGCGAGTAGGCGTGTTCGAAGCTGCGGATGCAGCCGTTCTCGCGGTCGTCGTCGAGGGTTTCCCAACGGGTCGACTGGCTGAACGCGGTCTGGGTCGGGATACCGGCCGGGCCTGCCTTGAAGAAGGTGTGCACGGCTTCGTCATCGGTCTGGGTGATGTCCCACTTGGCGATGGCTTCTTCCATGCTGCGGCTGTGCACGGTCGGCAGGTCGGTGTGCAGCAGGCCGCCACGAGCCAGCGAGCCGAGGATGCTGAAGATACCGCCGGCGCGGTGGACGTCCTCCATGTGGTACTTCTGGATGTTCGGCGCCACCTTGCACAGCTGCGGCACCTTGCGCGACAGGCGATCGATGTCGCGCAGGTCGAAGTCGACCTCCGCCTCCTGGGCGGCAGCCAGCAGGTGCAGGATGGTGTTGGTCGAACCGCCCATGGCGATGTCGAGCATCATGGCGTTCTCGAACGCCTTGAAGTTGGCGATGTTGCGCGGCAGTACCGACTCGTCGTTCTCGCCGTAGTAGCGCTTGCACAGCTCGACGATGGTGCGTCCGGCGGTAAGGAACAGCTGCTCGCGGTCGGCGTGGGTGGCCAGGGTGGAGCCGTTGCCCGGCAGGGCGAGACCCAGGGCTTCGGTCAGGCAGTTCATCGAGTTGGCGGTGAACATGCCGGAGCACGAACCGCAGGTCGGGCAGGCGCTGCGCTCGTACTCGGCGACCTTTTCGTCACTGGCGGTCGAGTCGGCGGCGATGACCATGGCGTCGACCAGGTCCAGGCCGTGGCTGGCCAGCTTGGTCTTGCCGGCTTCCATCGGGCCGCCGGAAACGAAGATCACTGGAATGTTCAGGCGCAGGGCAGCCATCAGCATGCCGGGGGTGATCTTGTCGCAGTTGGAGATGCAGACGATGGCGTCGGCGCAGTGGGCGTTGACCATGTACTCGACGGCGTCGGCGATGATCTCGCGGCTCGGCAGCGAGTACAGCATGCCGTCGTGGCCCATGGCGATGCCGTCGTCGACGGCGATGGTGTTGAATTCCTTGGCCACGCCACCGGCGCGCTCGATCTCGCGGGCGACCAGCTGGCCCAGGTCCTTCAGGTGCACGTGGCCCGGAACGAACTGGGTGAACGAGTTGGCGATGGCGATGATCGGTTTCTTGAAGTCTTCGTCCTTCATCCCGGTGGCGCGCCACAGTGCGCGGGCACCCGCCATGTTGCGGCCCTGGGTGGAAGTCTTGGAACGATAATCAGGCATGAAGCACTCCTGGCGGCTTAATCAGGTCTCTGGAAAGGGGAGTGAGCTTCTCTTGTCCTTTGCGCCGAAGGCCGGTTGCCGCTGGCACGGATGGGGCCGAAGACAGCGCGGGATCGCCGCGTGCTTGGCCAGAGCTCATAAACCCGCCTGGGGATGTCTGGCGATGAATAGGCCGATTCTACACCGCTGGCGCGACGAGGGAATGACGATGTGTCTGGACGGTGCTTTTCGTCATTTGGGCAGGGTGATGTAGGACATCTCCCAAATGCCCTCCTGGCGGTATTTTCTGGATCTCGCTGCACCTATCATCCCCGCGCCGCATGTGCGGCTTCACGAGCCAAGCCCTCAATGGACCTTCCCAGTTTCAGTTCATCGCGAACCTGCAATCTGGCACTGAGCGAACCGTCGCCAGGGCATCCGGAGACTTGAGCCCGTGTGGCTGAGGTCTGCGGGCGCCTGCTTCGGCGCCTGGAGAACCTACCATGCAACAACCGACCGACACCCTCGCCGAATCCCTCGACCTGCGCCAGGCGGCCCAGGCCCGACGCGATCGACTCCTGCAGCACGCACTGTACGAAGACGGCAGCGCCGGTGCGCTGATGATCAGCGAGTACTCCAGCCTGGACAGCGGCCTGAGCGCGCGCCAAGCCATCGACATGCTGCGGCGCGAAGCCGCAGACGCCGAAACCATCTATCAATCCTATGTCCTCGATGCCCAGCGCAACCTGCTCGGCACGCTATCGCTGCGTGAACTGATCCTGGCGCCGCCCGACCAGCCGATCGAGGCCATCATGGTGCGCCAGGTGATCTGCGTGACCACGGCGACCCGTCAGGAAGAGGTTGCCCGGCTGATTGGCGATCACGACCTGCTGGCGGTACCGGTGCTCGATGAGCTGGGGCGGCTGGTGGGGATCGTCACCTGCGACGAAGCGCTGGATGTGATGGTGGAGGAGGCTACCGAAGACTTTCACAAGGGCGCATCGATCACCAATCACATCGGCAATCTCAAGGATGCAACCGTCAGCCTGATGTACCGCAAACGCGTGCTGTGGCTGGTGCTGCTGGTATTCGGCAACCTGTTTTCAGGTGCGGGAATCGCCGCGTTCGAGGACACCATTGCCGCCCATATCGCCCTGGTGTTCTTCCTGCCGTTGCTGGTAGACAGCGGCGGCAATGCCGGCGCCCAGTCGGCAACCCTGATGGTGCGCGGCCTGGCCACGGGCGAAGTGGTGCTGCGTGACTGGTTGCGCATGCTCACGCGCGAGTGCGGTGTTGCGCTTGCCCTGGGCGGGACCATGGCAGTGGCTGTCGCTTCGTTGGGGGTATTGCGCGGCGGCCCGGAAATCGCACTGATCGTGGCCAGCAGCATGTTGGTGATCGTGCTGATCGGCAGCCTCATCGGCATGAGCCTGCCATTCATGCTCAGTCGCCTGAAGCTTGACCCGGCGACGGCCAGCGGGCCGCTGGTGACCTCGATTGCCGATGCCGTGGGGGTGTTGATCTACTTTGGCATTGCGTCGATGGTGCTGGATATCTGAGGAGACGCTACGGGGCAGCAGCATTGCCGACTTCCCAGGGGCTTGCTGATTGCCGATACAAGTGTCAGCAATCATCGCAAGCCGTATGACTTGGGGCTGTAGACCAGCCCCGGTTGGGTGGGTCAGCTGTTGGGCAGCAACCGGCAGGTGATGCTCTTGATGTAGCGGGTCTCGGCGATCGCCGGGTGCACCGGGTGATCCGGCCCCTGGCCGCCGCGCTCGAGCAGTTGCAGGTTGCGGTCCAGGTGACGGGCGCTGGTCAGCAGGATGTTGTTCAGGTCGTCTTCAGGCAGGTGCATGGAGCACGAAGCGCTGACCAGGATGCCGTCCTTGTTCAGCATGCGCATGGCCTGCTCATTGAGACGACGGTAGGCAGCCTCGCCGTTCTTCAGGTCTTTCTTGCGCTTGATGAAGGCGGGTGGGTCGGCAATGATCACGTCGAAGCGCTCTTCCGCGGCCTTGAGCTCGCGCAGCGCCTCGAACACGTCGCCCTCGATGCAGGTCAGCTTCTCGGCGATGCCGTTGAGCGCGGCATTGCGCTCGACGCCATCCAGAGCGAAGCCCGAGGCATCGACGCAGAACACTTCGCTGGCGCCGAAGGCCCCGGCCTGCACGCCCCAGCCACCGATGTAGCTGAACAGGTCGAGCACGCGCTTGCCCTTGACGTAGGGCGCCAGGCGCGCACGGTTCATGCGGTGGTCGTAGAACCAGCCGGTCTTCTGGCCTTCACGCACCGGCGCTTCGAACTTCACGCCGTTCTCTTCCAGCGCGACCCAGTCGGGTACTTCGCCGTAGACAGTCTCGACATAGCGCTCCAGGCCTTCGGCGTCGCGCGCGGCGGAGTCATTCTTGAACAGGATGCCGCCGGGCTTGAGTACCTGCACCAGGGCTGCGATCACATCATCCTTGTGCGCTTCCATGGTGGCCGAGGCCAATTGCACCACGAGAATGTCGAAGAAGCGGTCGACCACCAGGCCCGGCAGCAGGTCTGAGTCGCCGTAGACCAGGCGGTAGCAGGGCTTGTCGAACAGGCGTTCGCGCAGCGACAGGGCGACGTTCAGGCGGTGCACCAGCAGCGACTTGTCCAGCGGCAGCTTGGCGTCGCGCGACAGCAGGCGCGCGCAGATCAAATTGTTCGGGCTCACCGCCACCACGCCCAGTGGCTTGCCGTTGGCGGCCTCGAGGATCGCCTGTTGACCCGCCTTCAGGCCTTGCAGCGGAGTGGCGGCAACGTCGACCTCGTTGCTGTAGACCCACAGGTGGCCGGCGCGCAGGCGGCGGTCGGCATTGGCTTTGAGGCGAAGGCTGGGCAGGGACATGACGTCGCTCCGGAAAAAAGAGCGGGAGTATACCGCGTTGGCCCGGGGTTCGCTGGTGGGGTGGATGAAGTGTCGGCCCCCTCGCGGCTAAAGTTAACCGTCCAGGGAACGATCCAGTGGTTGGTGCCCTGCAGGAGTACAGGGTTAGAATCTCTCGTCATTTCCGAGTGTGTACCCATGTCCCAGGAACTTTCCGCCGAACAGATCCAGCAAGCCTTGCAAGGCATCACCATCCCGCCGCAGCCGCAGATCATGGTGGACCTGCAGTTCGAGCAATACATGCCCGACCCGGACCTGGAGACGATCGCCAAGCTGATAGCGCAGGATCCTGGCCTGGCCGGTGCGCTGCTCAAGCTGGTGAACTCCCCGCATTTCGGGTTGGCCAACAAGATCGGCTCGATCCAGCGCGCCGTGAACCTGTTGGGCAGCCGCTCGATCATCAACCTGATCAATGCCCAGTCGATCAAGGGCGAGATGAGCGACGAAACCATCGTTACCCTCAACCGCTTCTGGGACACTGCCCAGGACGTCGCGATGACCTGCCTGACCCTGGCCAAGCGCACCGGCATCCAGGCGGTGGACGAGGCCTACACCCTTGGCCTGTTCCATGACTGCGGCGTGCCGCTGATGCTCAAGCGCTTCCCCACGTACATGGAGGTGCTGGAAGACGCCTACGCCAAGGCCGGCGAAGAGGTACGGGTGGTCGATACCGAGAATCGTGCCTTCAACACCAACCACTCGGTGGTCGGCTACTTCACCGCCAAGTCGTGGCGCCTGCCGGAGCACATCAGCGCGGCCATCGCCAACCACCACAACGCCCTGGCGGTGTTCCGCGACGAGTCTTCGCGCAACACCCAGACCCAGCTCAAGAATCTGCTGGCGGTGCTGAAAATGGCCGAACACATCTGTGCGTCGTACCGCGTGCTGGGCAACCAGAGCGTCGACCACGAGTGGAATGTCGTCGGGCCGCTGGTGCTGGACTACATCGGGCTGTCAGAGTACGACTTCGAGAGCCTCAAGCAGAATATCCGTGAAATGAGTGGCCACTGATCCATGCCTGAGTTGCCAGAAGTCGAGACCACGCGGCGCGGGATCGCGCCATACCTGGAAGGCCAGCGGGTCAGCCGCGTGGTGGTGCGTGACCGGCGCCTGCGCTGGCCGATCCCCGAGGATCTGGATGTGCGCCTGTCGGGGCAGCGCATCGTCAGCGTCGAGCGGCGGGCCAAGTACCTGCTGATCAACGCCGAGGTTGGCACCTTGATCAGCCACCTGGGGATGTCTGGCAACCTGCGGCTGGTCGAGCTCGGCCTGCCGGCGGCCAAGCATGAGCATGTGGACATCGAGCTGGAGTCGGGGCTGATGCTGCGCTACACCGACCCGCGTCGGTTCGGCGCCATGCTCTGGAGCCAGGATCCGCTTGGTCACGAGCTGCTGGTGCGCCTGGGGCCGGAGCCGTTGACCGACCTGTTCGACGGCGAGCGGTTGTTCCAGCTGTCACGCGGGCGGTCGATGGCGGTCAAGCCGTTCATCATGGACAACGCCGTGGTGGTGGGGGTGGGCAACATCTACGCCACCGAGGCGCTGTTCGCCGCGGGCATCGATCCACGCCGCGAAGCGGGCGGGATCAGCCGGGCGCGTTATCTGAAGCTGGCGATCGAGATCAAGCGCGTGCTGGCGGCGGCCATCGAACGTGGTGGCACCACGTTGCGCGACTTTATCGGCGGCGACGGGCAGCCGGGGTACTTCCAGCAGGAGTTGTTCGTCTATGGACGGGGTGGCGAGGCTTGCAAGGTGTGCGGGACCGAGCTGCGGGACGTGAAGCTGGGGCAGCGCGCAAGCGTGTTCTGCCCGCGCTGTCAGCGCTGATAGTCGTTCTGCGAACACCCATTTGCCGCCAGCTTTGCTGGTCACTCCAGCACTGCGGCCTCACCGACACCACGCGGGTCGCTGGCTGCCTCGAGCGTCCCGGCCCGTTTGTCCCAGTACAACACCTGCTGGTTCCCATAGCTGCGCTGCACGTCCTTGAGTGCGTACCCGCGTGCACGCAGCGCGGCCTTCTGCTCATCGTCGAAGGTGTTGGGCTCGTGCTCGATCACATCTGGCAGGTACTGATGGTGATAGCGCGGGATCGCTGGCCATTCGCTCACTGGTCGCCCTTCGAGGAAGCCGAGCATCGACAGCAGCACCATGCTCGGGATCCGGCTACCGCCGGGCGTGCCGAAGCTGGCGAACTGTGACGGGCTCTCGATGAAGCTTGGGCTCATGCTCGACAGCGGACGCTTGCCCGCGGCCACCGCATTGGCCTGGCTGCCGGCCAGGCCGTAGCTGTTGCTGCCAGTGGGGTCGGCGGCGAAATCGTCCATCTCGTTATTCAGCACCACGCCGCTGCCGGGTACGGTAAAGGCTGCGCCAAAGGGCAGGTTGACCGACAGTGTGGCCGATACGGCATTGCCCGCAGCGTCGATCACGCTGAAGTGGGTGGTGTGGTCGCCCTCGCGCCACGCGGGTGCGGGGGGCAGGGCGCTGCTGGGCGTGGCATCGTGCACGTCGATGCTGTCGGCAAGCCCGCTCAGGTACTGGCGCGCCAGGAGGCGGTTGATGGGATTGGTGACGTAGTCCGGGTCGCCGAGCAAGCCGCGATCGCGGTAGGCGCGGCGCAGGACTTCTACCACGTAGTGAGTGCGTTGCACGGGCTCTGCGCCCTGCCACGGCAGGCGCTGGAGCATCGCCAGGCTCTGGGCCAAGGCCACGCCGCCGGCAGACGGCGGTGGGCTGCTGATCAGTTCGCGCTGGCCTGCCAGCGGATAGCGCAGTGGCTGGCGCCAGGCCGTGCGGTAGCCTGCGAGATCGTCGAGGGTCCAGACACCGCCAGCGCGGCGCACACCCTCGACGAGCTTGCGGCCAACCACCCCGCGGTAGAAACCGTCCCGCCCCTGATCCGCCATCGCCTGCAGCGTTGCGGCCAGTTCCGGCTGGCGGATCAGGGTGCCCAGGGCAGGGACCTGGTTCTCGCGCAGGAACAGCCGGGCGCTTTCCGGGTCGTCACGCAGCGCGTTCAGGCGCATGGTCGCGCGATCGCGGTAGATGCGGTCGACGGCAAAGCCTTGGTTGGCGAGGCGGATGGCTGGCGCGAGGCTGTCCCTGAGCGGCAATTTGCCGTGGGTTGCAGCGAGGTCTGCCAGGGCCTGGGGCAGACCCGGGATGGCGGCCGCCAGCGCACCGTTGATCGAAAGCCCCTGCCGGACCTTGCCGTCTTCCAGGTACATGTCCGGGGTGGCGGCACCTGGCGCGCGCTCGCGGGCATCCAGGAAGCGGTAGTGCGCAGTATCGGACTGTTCGCGCAGCAGGAAGAAACCGCCGCCGCCCAACCCCGATCCATAGGGCTCGACCACCGCCAGCGTGGCGCTGATGGCGATGGCGGCATCGAAGGCGTTGCCGCCCTGTTCCAGAACTTGTCGCGCCGCTGCCGTGGCCTCGGCATGGGGGCTGGCTATGGCAGCGCGCCCGGGCCCGTCCGCCAGGGCGGCGGTAGCCAGCAGCGCCAGTGCGGCGCCGAGCAATGCGCGGCGAATCGCGGCGACGAACGGCATCAGGCCTTGCCGGTGATCCGGCGGTACTTGGCCATCAGCTCGTCTTCGGTTTCCGGATGGGCTTCATCCAGCGGGATGCAGTCGACCGGGCAAACTTGCTGGCACTGGGGTTCGTCATAATGGCCCACGCACTGGGTGCAGAGGTTCGGGTCGATCACGTAGATCTCTTCGCCTTGCGAGATGGCGGCGTTCGGGCACTCGGGTTCGCAGACGTCGCAGTTGATGCAATCGTCGGTGATGATCAGGGACATTGGGACTCCGGCCGGGGCTCGGCGCCCGGGCATGTATCAAAGCAATGGGCACAATTGTGCCGCATTAACGCCCGCAGTGCACGCGGGCGCGAGGCTTTGTCGCGCAAGTGCCGGTTGGCGACGTGGCGTACAAAGCCGAACTCAGGCCGCTGCGATCACTTTTTGAAGCGTACGGTCAGCGCCTCGGCCACCGCCGGGTGGACGAACTTGGTGATATCCCCGCCCAGCGCCGCAATCTCGCGAACCAGCGTCGAGGAAATGAACGAGTAGCGCTCCGACGGCGTGAGGAACAGGCTCTCGACGTCCGGCGCCAGTTGGCGGTTCATGTTCGCCAGCTGGAACTCGTACTCGAAGTCGGACACCGCGCGCAGCCCCCGCAGGAACACATTGGCGCCCTGCTCCTTGGCGAAGTGTGCCAGCAGAGAGGAGAAGCCGATGACTTCGACATTGGGCAGGTGCTTGGTGACCTCGCGGGCCAGCTCGACCCGTTGCTCCAACGGGAACAGGGGGTTCTTCTTGGGGCTGGCCGCCACGGCGATGATCACGTGATCGAACAACCGCGAGGCGCGCTCGACCAGGTCGCCATGGCCTTTGGTAATGGGGTCGAAAGTACCCGGGTACAACACTCGGTTCATCGCGTCATCCTGGCTGGAGTGCGTTGGGGAGTCGGATGGTAGCGCAGCGACTGCTGCCCGGCCAAGTCATGCGACCGGATGATGGCACTATAGACAGTGCGGCTATTGGCTGTCATGCACCCTCTGCGCTCAGCGGATGAACAGCTTGTATACCAGGCGCTGCAGGGCTTTTCCGTAAGGCGGGTAGATCAGCCGGGCGGCGTTGATGCGCTGTTTGGCCAGTACCGCCCTGGCCTTGCTGAAGGTCTGGAAACCTTCGCGACCATGGTAATGACCCATGCCAGAGGGGCCGATGCCGCCGAAAGGCAAGTCCTCCTGGGCGACGTGCAGCAGGGTGTCATTCAGGCATACGCCGCCGGAGTGGGTGTGCTGCAGCACACGCGCCTGTTGGCTGCGGTCGTAACCGAAGTAGTACAGCGCCAGCGGGCGTGGGCGCTGATTGATGTAGGCCAGCGCCTCATCCAGCTCGTCATAGGCGACCAGCGGCAGCACTGGGCCGAAGATCTCGTCCTGCATCACCTGCATGTCGTCGTTTACATCGAGCAGTAGATGTGGGGGCAGCCTGCGGCCCTGGCGCGGCTCGTCGGGGTACAGGTCGAGCACTTGGGCGCCTTTGTCATGGGCGTCGGCGAGCAGGCGTTCGAGGCGCTGCAACTGGCGCGAATTGATGATCGCGCTGTAGTCGGAGTTGTCTGCGATGCGTGGGAAGAGGCGCTGCACCGCCCGTCGGTAGGCCTGGGCGAAGTCGTCCAGGCGTTGACGCGGGACCAGCACGTAATCGGGAGCCACGCAGGTCTGTCCGGCATTGAGGGTCTTGCCGAAGGCAATACGCTCGGCGGCACTGGCCAGTGGCACGTCGTGGGAGACGATGGCGGGCGACTTGCCGCCCAGCTCGAGCGTGACCGGCGTCAGGTTGTGCGCTGCCGCGAGCATGACCTGGCGGCCGATGCTGGTGGCGCCGGTAAACAGCAGGTGATCGAACGGCAGACGGGCAAAGGCCTGGCCTACCTCGACCTCGCCCAGCACGACACTCACCAGGTCGGCGGGGAATACCTGCTCGAGTAACTGCTTTAGGGCTTCGCCAGCGCGCGGCGTGGCTTCGCTGAGCTTGAGCATGACCCGGTTGCCCGCTGCCAGGGCACCGGTCAACGGGCCGATAGCCAGAAACAGCGGGTAGTTCCACGGCACGATGATGCCCACCACCCCCAATGGTTGCGCCAGCACTCGCGCGCTGGCCGGCTGGAAGGCCAGGCCGACGCTGCGCCGGGCAGGTTTCATCCAGCGCCGAACATGGCGCTCGGCATGGCGCAGGCCCTGCACTGACGGCAGCAGCTCGGCCAGCAGGGTTTCATCGGCGCTGCGTCCGCTGAAGTCGGCATCGATGGCCTCGATCAGCACCTTTTGGTGTGCAACCAGGGCCTCACGCAGGCTCTTCAGCCACTGCATACGCTGCGCGGCCGGCGGCATGGGGTTGGCTGCGAAGGCCTGACGTTGTTCGGCGAACAACCGCTCGAGAACAAGGTCGGATGGCTCAAGAGGCATGGCTGTGGACGAACGCATGGCAGCTCCGCGCAGAGGGGCGAGTTGTTGAGCTTATACTCTAATCGGCCTTGATCTGTGAACGTCCGCGGGGTGCACCGCCCGTGGAATAAACCGTAAGATGGCTCGTCATCCGAAGCCCGCAGACCTGGATACCCGCATGGCCCCGCGCATGAAGACCCGTGAGCGCATCGTGCAAAGCAGCCTCGAACTGTTCAACCAGCAGGGCGAGCGCAGCGTCAGCACCAATCACATTGCCGCGTTCATGGAAATCTCTCCCGGCAACCTGTACTACCACTTCCCCAACAAGCAAGCGATTATCGCGTTGCTGTTCAGCCAGTACGAAGAGCTGGTGGACAGCTTCCTGCGCCCGCCCCAAGGCCGTGCAGCCACGGTCGAGGACAAACGCTTCTACCTCAAGGCACTGCTTGCAGCGATGTGGAACTACCGCTTCCTGCACCGCGATCTCGAGCATCTGCTGGAGAGCGATCCTGAGCTGGCCGCACGTTACCGGCGCTTCTCCCAGCGCTGCCTGCAGCAGGGCCAGGCGATCTATCGTGGCTTCGTCGAAGCGGGCATCCTGGACATGCTGCCGACCCAGATCGAGTCGCTGACCATCAATGCCTGGATCGTGCTCACCTCCTGGGTGCGTTTTCTCAGCACCACCCGCGAGCATTCCGCGCACCTGGGTGAAGAAGCCTTCAAGCGTGGGGTCTATCAGGTGTTGGTGTTGGAGCTAGGGTTCGTCACCGCTGGCTCCCGCGCTGCGGTGGATGCGCTATGCGATGAATTTCATGTTCCGTTCAACCAGGCCCTGGAACACTGATCCGGGCCTTTCGTGCCATCGATAGGAGATTGTCATGCCCCTTGCGCAACTGATCACCCCGCAGCAGCTGGCCGAGCGTCTGGACTCGCCGGGGCTGGTGATCCTCGACTGTCGCTTTGCCCTGGAAGACGTGGATTACGGCCAGCGCAGCTATGCCGAGGGGCATATCGCCGGTGCGCATTTCGCGGACCTGGAGCGCGATCTGAGCGGGCCTGTGGTCAAGGGGCAGACTGGGCGTCATCCATTGCCTGAGCCGCGCCGTCTGGTCGAGCGCTTGCGCGAGTGGGGCCTGGACAATGACAGCCAGGTGGTGTTGTACGACGACGGTCCCGGTGCCTTCGCTGCCCGCGCCTGGTGGTTGCTGGCCTGGCTGGGCAAGCGCAACGCGGTGTTCATCCTCGACGGCGGCCTCAAGGCTTGGCACGCGGCGCATCTGCCGCTGAGCCTGGATCCGCCGGTGCAGCGCGAGGGCAACTTCACGGGCGAGGCCGATGCGAAGCTGCTGATCGATGCCGAGCACCTGAACAAGCGTCTGGGCAGCGCCGACCTGACGTTGATCGATGCCCGCGCCTTGCCGCGTTTTCGCGGCGAAGTCGAGCCGATCGATCCTGTCGCTGGGCATATTCCTGGTGCGCAGTGTGCAGCGTTCACTGACAACCTGGGTGCGGATGGGCGTTTCCTGCCAGCCGAGCAGCTGAAACAGCGCTTCGCCGAGAAGCTGGCAGGGCGTGAGCCGGAGCAGCTGGTCGCCTATTGCGGATCCGGTGTGACGGCTTGCCATAACCTGTTTGCCCTGGCGCTGGCAGGATACCCGTTGGGGCGCCTGTATGCCGGGTCCTGGAGCGAGTGGATCAACGATTCCAGGCACGGTGTCGCCACTGGCGATTGAGGCAGCGAAGCGCTAGCGGCCCTCCAGCAGCCACTGCGGAATCCGGCGCTCAAGGTAGTAGCCCGGATTGCGCAGGCTGCCCTCTACAAAGCCCACATGTCCGCCGCGGCGGTGCAACTCGAAGTGCGTCTGCGGCGCCAGCTCCTGCGGTGCTGGCAGGCTGTGGTCGAACACGAACGGATCGTCCTGCGCGTGGATGATCAGTGTCGGTGTACGGTTTTCCCCCAGGTAATAGCGGCTCGAGGCGTGGCGGTAGTAGTCGTGGGCATCGCTGAAGCCATTGAGCGGTGCGGTTACTCGGCCATCGAAATCCCAGAAGGTCCTCAGGTTGCGTAGCGGCCCGAGGCGCTCCAGCGCAGCCAACCCTTCGTTGTGGCCCAAAGCCTGGAAGTGCTTCTGCTTGCTTTGCACGTAAGCCAGCATCTCGCGCATGAAGTGCGCCTGGTAGACCTTGCTGAAGCCTATGCCGATGCGATCGGCGCACTGATCCAGACGAAACGGCACCGACACTGCCACCGCTGCTTCAAGCTGGCTGGCCGAACCGCTTTCGCCCAGGTACTTCAACAGCACGTTGCCGCCCAACGAGTAGCCCACGGCATACAGCGGCGCCAGCGGTCGTTGCGCGCGCAGATGGCGGATGGTTTCGGCAAGATCTTCACTGGCGCCGGAGTGGTAGCTGCGAGCAAGCAGGTTCGGCTCGCCGGAGCAGCCCCGCCAGTTCAGCGCGACGCTGGCCCAGCCACGCGCCTGCAGCGCTTGCTGCAGGCCTTTTACGTAAGGGGAGTCGGAGGAGCCGGTCAGGCCGTGCAAGACCAGCACCAGCGGCGTGTCAGCTTGATGCGGGCCGTGCCAGTCCATGTCGAGGAAGTCGCCGTCGGCCAGCCACAGGCGCTCGCGGCTGCGCTCAAGTCTTGGAAGCCTGCGCCAGAGTGGGCCCCACAGTGTCTGCAGGTGAGGGTTTGACAGGCCGGTGGCTGGGCTGAAGGTTGCGGTGAGACTGGACATGCTCGGCGGCTCTTGGTGTGCCTGCCTAGAGTGCCACGAAACACCGCACCTGTGGTTGTGTTATCAGTCGGCTATTGGCAGTGCAGGCAGGGGCTGCTGAGCCACCTTGGGTCCGACGCAGGTCACGACACAACGGTTGCTGTCGAAGACCTGCCGAGCGACCGTCTGGATTTGTGTTGCCGTGGTTTGCGCGAGTTGTTCCTGGTAGCGCTGGAAATGATCCGCCGGCAATCCGGATGCGTTGATCTGTGCCAGCAGGTCTGCAAGCTCTTGGTCGTCGGCGAGGGTGCGCAACAGGTCACCGCACAGTTGGCTGCGTGCCAGCTTCATCTCGAACTCGCTTGGGCCTTGCTCGATGAAGCAGCGCAGCACGAGTTTGACGAGATCGATGGATGCTTGCAGATAGTGGGGCTTGATATCCCATTCGACGAGCAGCACCAGGGCGCCACGGTAGTCGTCGAAGTAACTGCGAATGGCGTAAGTGAGGGATCGCCGTTCGCGCAGTTCGGATACCAGGCGCGACTCGAAGCTGGCGCCCAGAATCTGGTTGGCCATGGTCAGCGCAGGAAACTGCTCATCGCCGGGCTGGATTTCTACCGCAAACGCCAGGCTGACCTTTACGTTGTCGGTGTCTGGGTTATTGCTTGGCTGTTCGATGTGCAAAGTCCTGGCCTGGTTGTATGGCCGGGCTTTTTCCAGGGCGGGAAGCGCAAGCTGGGTAATCGGCAGGGCCTGGCAAAGGTCGTTGACCAGTGTTTCGGCGTCCTCTCGAGACAGGTCCCCGGCCAAGGTGATTTCCAGGTTTGCGGCGCAGTAGGCTCGTTGGTGAAAGTCCACTATCTGCTGTCGGCTGATCGTCATGACACTGCTCGTAGTGCCATGACTGTCCCGCGTGTAAGGGTGGCTGTCATAAACGTTACGAAGCCTTTCCACCTTGAGCCGGTGTTCAGGTTTGGCTTCGCGACGGCGTAGATAGTTGATTAAGCGAGTGCGTATGCCTTCTAGCGCCGTGGCCTCGAAGCTCGGACGCGCACTCATGGCAACCAGCAACGCCACGGCTTCCTTGTAAAGGCCGTTGGTGAATGGGCTGCGCAGACGCAAGATGGCGTCGTCGTGCGTCACGTTGTGTTCGAGTGTGGCACCAAGCGACTTGAGTTGACTGGCTAGCTGCACGGCATCCAGTTGGTCACAACCCTGGTTGAGCATATACAGCGTCATTGCGGCCAAGCCGGGCGTGTCGCCGTCATGATAGGCCCCAGCCTTGAAGCGTAGTTGCAGGTCGACTGCAGGAGCACCTTGTACCGGAACGAAACACACCTTGCTGCCCAGCTCGGTATGCCACTGCTGTATTTCCTGAACTGGGGTGTCCAGGGCAGCCTCTGAAAGGCCTTGTGCCGAGGTCAGGCCGGACAGGTCCAGCGCAGCGCTACCAGTGGGCAAGTCGACGCAAGTCAGTACGGGAGTCTCTATTACCGTTGCCTCGGGCGCGCACATATGAGTGACGGTAAGGCGTTCACGGGTGAGGTAGGTCTTGATCGCGAGCTGGATGTCCTGCTCGGTGAGCGATGCCAGGGTCTGAAATTCATCATGCAGCTGCGTGGGGTCCAGGCCGCCGATCACTCTCCAACTGAGCGCATCTGCCTGGCCGGTGAGGTTGGCCTGGGCTTCTGCGTGCTGCGCCAGCAGGTGCAGCTTGGCATCTTCGATCTGCTGCGCGGTGAAGGGGGTCAACTGGAGGCTTTTGATGATGTCCAAAACCGCCTTTTCGGCGCTCGCTGGTGTGTTGCCGGGTGCGACATAGCCAGAGAACGTCAGCAGAGTATCGCCGCGCACCTGGTATTCATAGGACGGGCCGACGCCTATCAGGACCTGCCGTTTGCGCACCAGTTTGTCATGCAGGAGAGACGCCGCACCTCTGCCCAGCAATTCCGCGACAATTCTCAAAGCGTGCACGCTACGGGGCGACTCTGCCGTTGCCAGGCTTGGCACATTGAAGGACATCAGCAGGCCGTCGCGCAGGTTGGGCAGTGTCAGTGCCTGTTGGCGGTACGCCAATTGCTCAGGATGGCGAGGCGTCTGGGTCGGTTGCAGGGGGATGGCCTCGCAACCTGCGAAGTGCCGCTGCACCCATTCTTCGAGACGAGCCAGTTCGATGTCGCCAACGACTACCAGGGTGGCGTTGTTGGGGGCGTAATAATTCCTGTACCACGTGCGAATCGTGATAAGGCTCATGTCTTCGAGGTCTTGCGGGTCGCCGTAGTTGGGAGTGGCGTAGGGGCTGGTTTGGTGAGCAAGCTGTTTATGGCTTTCGAGGGCCTGTTGTACCGGCTGATTGTCGATTTTCAGTCGACGCTCATCGCGTACTGCGGTCTTGGCCTTTTCAAAGGCTTCGCCACCAAGGCGAGCATTGATCATGGCGTCGGCCATGATCTCCAGGCCTACCTCCAGGCGCGAGGCGGGCAGGGTCATCCTGTAGACCGTTGCATCGTTGAATGTAGAGGCGCCGCCGGTGCCGCCCAGCCAATTGATTATCCGAAGGTACTGGCCGGCTGCGAGTTTGCCGCTGCCCTCGAACACCATGTGCTCGATCACATGGGACAGATTGCTATGGCTTGGCGGTTCGTGGCTGGAACCCACGTGATAATGAAGCTGTGCACAAACAAGCGGGCTACGTTGATCACGCTGGAGGTAGACCTTCAGGCCATTCTCCAGGCGAAAGTGCTGTAGCGGCGTGCTTGGCGGGGTGATCAGGTTGGTGGGTTTGACAGTGGATGCTGGCATCGTCGAGCTGCTCCGGCGGGGTTTGAGAGCGGAGCAGCTTCGATCAGAGTACTTGCCGACAGGTGTTATCTATATCTGGCGCTCATGGTGTCAGCCACGCTGCCACAGGGCGTAGTTCACCTGACCCGTTTTCTTTTCCCGGTGCAAGCGCCAGTTGCCGGGCATCGGCAAACTGGAGGGCGAGGCTTCGCTTTCGGTATAGATCCAGGCCTGTTCTCGCAGCCATTGATGCTCTTCCAGCAGGTTGCAGACGTCTGCCAGCAGGTCCTTGTGGAAGGGCGGGTCGAGGAACACCACATCGAACTGCTGCTTGGCGGGGCCGCCGAGATAGCGCAGGGCGTCGGTCTGCAGGATCTGCCCGCGGGGGCAGCGCAGCAATTCGAGGTTGTGCTTGAGGTTGGCGATGGCTGCAGGGTTGCTGTCCAGTGCCACCGCATCGTCGGCGCCGCGCGAAAGGGCTTCGAGCACCAGTGCGCCGCTGCCGGTGAAGGCGTCCAGCACACGGGCGCCTTCGATGTAGGGGGCCAGCCAGTTGAAAAGGGTTTCACGCACGCGATCGGGTGTCGGGCGCAGGCCTTCGCCCTCGGGCACCGCCAGGCGACGGCTGCGCCACTCGCCGGCGATGATGCGCAGATGCCCAGCTCCCTTGCTTTGGGGCTGGGCGGGGTTGGAGGGTCTTGCCATCAGTGCTCCGGTACGCCGAGCGGTTGCTCGGAAGGTTTGTCTGTGGGCGGTGGCAGCGGCTTTTGCGGCACGCTCGGGCCTGCGGTGACGATCACCAGCTTGTCCACCGCCAAGTGCTTGTTCATCGCCGCCTTGACCTGCTCGACGGTCAGCGCCTGGGATTGTTGCATGAAGTCTTCGAGCCAGGTCAGCGGCAGGTTGTAGAAGCCGATGGCGCCCAGTTGGCCAACGATGCTCGCGTTGCTGGCATTGGAGAGCGGGAAGCTGCCGGCCAGCTCACGTTTGGCATCGTCCAGCTCTTGCTGGGTCGGGCCGTTCTTCAGGTAGTCGGTGAGGATGTCCTGGACCAGCTTGAGCGTGCCTTCGCTGAGTTCGGCGCGCGTCTGCAGGTTGATCATGAACGGGCCGCGCACCTGCATCGGGCTGAATACCGAGTACACACCGTAGGTGAGGCCGCGTTTTTCACGCACTTCGCTCATCAGGCGCGTGCCGAAGGCGCCGCCGCCGAGGATCTGGTTGCCCAGCGACAGTGCTGGCCAGTCAGGGTCCTGGCGAGTGATGCCCAGTTCGGCGAGCATCAGGTGGGTCTGCTTTGACGGGAAATCGATATGAGTCGCGCCCGGCTTGGGCTCTGCTGGTTCGCCAGGGCTGGCCAGTGCCGGACCCTTGGGCAGGGTGGCGGAGAGCTGCGTCGCGATGGTTTCGGCTTCACTGCGGCTGAGGTCGCCGACCAGGGCGATCACGGCATTGCCGGCAGCGTAGGCCTTGGCGTGGAAGTCGCGCAGTTGTGCCTGGCTGATACCCGGGATGCTTTCGGCGCTGCCGTCGCTGGGGTGGGCGTAGGGATGGCTGCCGTAGAGGTTGGCGAACAGCGCCTTGCCGGCCAGCTTGCCAGGGTTCTGCTTCTCGTACTCGAAGCCGGCCAGCAGCTGGTTCTTGATGCGCTTGAGGGCATCTTCGGGGAAGGTCGGCTTGCCGACCACGTCGGCGAACAGTTTCAGCGCCGGGTCGCGTTTGTCCGGGGCGCTCAGGCTGCGTAACGAGGCGATGGCCATGTCGCGGTACGAGCCGTTGCCAAAGTCGGCACCGAGCCCCTCGAAGCCTTGGGCGATCGCGGTGACGTCCTTGCCGGCCACACCCTCGTTGAGCATGGCGTTGGTCAGGGTGGCCAGCCCGGAGACGTTGCCGTCCTGGCTGCTGCCTGCGGCGAAGGTCACGCGCAGGTCGAACATCGGCAGCTCGCGGGCTTCGACGAACAGGACCCGCGCGCCTTCGGCGGTGGTCCAGTTCTGGATGTTCAGCTGGCGTCGGCTGGGGGATTTGCCGTCGAGCTCTGCCAACGACTGCAGCGTGTTGGCCGGGCGGGCGGCGTTGCTGTCGGCCTGGCCGGCGGCATTATCCGATTGCGCCGGGCGGGCCAGCAGCAGGGCCAGCGCCACGATCGCAGCCAGGATGCCGAGGCCGAACAGGGTATAGCGGGGGGCGCTGCGATCACTCATGAGCGGACTCCTCGGGCAGAACATGGGCAACGCTCAGGCGTTCGCGGGTGAAATAGGTGCGTGCGGCGTCCTGGATGTCCTGTGGAGTGACGCGCTTGAGGTCGTCCAGCTCGCTGTCGATCAGCTTCCATGAGAGACCCACGGTTTCCAACTGACCGATGGTGGTGGCCTGGCTGCTGATCGAGTCGCGGTCGTAGACCAGGCCGGCGATGACCTGGGCACGCACGCGCTCCAGTTCTTCTGCAGTGGGTGGCGTGTTCTTGAGCTCGTCCAGCAACTGCCAGACGCCCTTCTCGACGTCGGCGAGGGTTTTCTGCTTCTGCACGTTGGGGGTGGCGGAGATCAGGAACAGGCTGTCACCCCGGGTGAAGGCGTTGTAGCTACTCGAGGCACCGGCCACCAGCTCCTGGCCGCGCTCGAGGCGTGCCGGCATGCGCGCACTGTAGCCGCCGTCGAGCAGCGCCGAGATCAGGCGCAGGGCCTGGGCGCTGCGTGGGTCCTTGGCAGTGGCCAGGCCTGGGACGTTGAAGCCGTAGATCAGGCTGGGCAGTTGGGTGCGTACGTGAAGAGTGAGCTGGCGCTGGCCGGGTTCGGCCAGTTCCAGTGGCAGTTTGGCGGGAGGAATGGCGCGTTTGGGGATGGCGGCGAAGTACTTGTCCGCCAGGCCCTTGACCTCATCGACGGTGACATCGCCCACCACCACCAGCGTGGCGTTATTCGGTGCGTACCAGGATTCGTACCAGTGGCGCAGTTCCTCGACCTTCATCCGCTCGAGGTCGGCCATCCAGCCGATGGTCGGTGTGTGGTAGCCGCTGGCCGGGTAGGCCATGGCGCGGAACAGTTCGAAAGCCTTGGCGTTGGGCTGGTCGTCGGTACGCAGGCGGCGCTCTTCCTTGATGACTTCGATTTCACGACTGAACTCGTCGGCCGGCAGGCGCAGGCTGGCCAGGCGGTCGGCCTCGAGTTCCAGGGCTACCGGCAGTCGGTCGCGGGCCAGCACCTGGTAATAAGCGGTGTAGTCATCGCTGGTGAAGGCGTTTTCCTCGGCGCCGAGGTCGCGCAGGATGCGCGAGGCTTCGCCCGGACCGACCTTGGCGCTGCCCTTGAACATCATGTGCTCAAGCGCATGCGATAGACCGGTCTGGCCTGGCGTCTCGTAGCTGGAGCCGACCTTGTACCAGATCTGCGATACCACCACTGGCGCGCGATGGTCTTCGCGCACTACGACCTTCAGGCCGTTGTCGAGGATGAATTCGTGGGTCGGTTGCGTATCGGCGGCCAGGGCCGCAAGCGGCAGGCAGAGCGTGCCGAGCAACAGGCCAGCGGCGCGGCGGGCTAGAGCATTCATACGATGGATAACCTGTACGACGGCCCGCGGGGTTTAGCGTAGGCGGGCCAGGAGGTGCTAGGATACTGATCCGGTTGCCTGGCGACCATGCCTGTCGCCGTTCTGGCCCACAGGACACTACGACAAAACGTTGCGCATGAACCAGCCGGCTTCAAGAGAGTCTGTTCTGCGTATAGAGAATTCCCGATGCCCAATGATGGTGCATCGCTACCCTGAGATAGCCGTCTTCCATGTTTGGTTCCAACGACGACAAGAAAGCGCCGGCCGAGGCCGGTGAAAAGAAAGGCCTGTTCGGCTGGTTTCGCAAGAAGCCGCAGCAACCTGTCGCCGAACAGCCGCAAGCCCCCGAGCAGCCCGTTAACGAGCCGGTAGCGCCAGCCACGCCCGTCGAGCAGGCCGTTGTCGCTCCGCTCGAGCCGGTTGCCGCCGATGCGCCGGTTGTGCCAGATGAAGTGCCGCCGTCGGTAGAGGCTTCCCAGGCCATACCTGCGCAGCCCGTCGAGGTCGAAATCCCGGCTCCGGTGGCTGAGGCCCCGGTGGCTGCGCCGGTCAGCAATCTGGTATTGCCTGTCGCCGAGGAGCCCGTGGCGCTGGTCCCTGACCTGGAACCGAGCGAACCGCCAGTCATTCCCGAGCGCCCTGTCGCGATCCCTGAGCCTGTGGCCGCGGTTGTCGTCGAGCCTGAGCCGGTGGTTGTCACGCCCGTGGCCGAGGCGCCTGCGCCTGCACCGGTGGAGCCTCAGCCCGAGCCTGCCCTTGTCGAGCCAGAACCCGTGGTTGCCGTGGTTGCCGCTGCCGAGCAGTCCAAGCCCGGCTTCTTCGCCCGCCTCAAGCAGGGCCTGTCCAAGACCAGTGCCAGCATTGGCGAAGGCATGGCCAGCCTGTTCCTGGGCAAGAAGGTCATCGACGACGACCTGCTCGACGAGATCGAGACTCGCCTGCTCACTGCCGACGTAGGCGTCGAGGCCACTTCGCTGATCGTCCAGAATCTCACACAGAAGGTTGCCCGCAAGCAGTTGGCAGACGCCGATGCACTGTACAAGTCGCTGCAGGAAGAGCTGGCCGCGCTGCTGCGTCCGGTCGAGCAGCCTCTGAAGATCGAATCCCAGAGCAAGCCCTATGTGATCCTTGTCGTCGGCGTGAACGGCGCAGGCAAGACCACTACCATCGGCAAGCTGGCCAAGAAGCTGCAACTCGAAGGCAAGAAGGTCATGCTCGCTGCCGGCGATACGTTCCGTGCGGCTGCGGTAGAGCAGTTGCAGGTCTGGGGCGAGCGCAACCAGATCCCGGTGATCGCCCAGCACACCGGTGCCGATTCGGCCTCGGTGATCTTCGATGCCGTGCAGGCCGCCAAGGCCCGTGGCGCCGACGTGCTGATCGCCGACACCGCCGGACGTCTGCACACCAAGGACAACCTGATGGAAGAGCTGAAGAAGGTCCGTCGGGTCATCGGCAAGCTCGACGCTGACGCGCCGCACGAGGTCCTGCTGGTGCTGGACGCGGGCACCGGACAGAACGCCATCAGCCAGGCCAAGTACTTCAACCAGAGCGTGGAGCTGACCGGCCTGGCCCTGACCAAGCTGGACGGCACTGCCAAGGGCGGTGTGATCTTCGCCCTGGCCAAGCAGTTCAACCTGCCGATCCGCTTCATCGGGGTCGGTGAGGGTATCGACGATCTGCGCACCTTCGAGGCCGAACCCTTCGTCAAAGCCCTGTTTGCCGAGCGTGAGCACCCATGATCCGATTCGAGCAGGTCGCCAAGCGCTACCCCAATGGCCATGTCGGCCTGCATGAGCTGAGTTTCCGGGCACGCCGGGGCGAATTCCTGTTCGTCACCGGCCACTCCGGCGCGGGCAAGAGCACCTTGCTCCGCCTGCTGCTGGCGATGGAGCGCCCGACCAGCGGCAAGCTGCTGCTGGCCGGCCAGGACCTGGGTCAGATCAGCAATGCGCAGATCCCGTTCCTGCGCCGCCAGATCGGCGTGGTGTTCCAGAACCACCAACTGCTGTTCGATCGCACCGTGTTCAACAACATCGCGTTGCCGCTGCAGATCCTCGGGCTGTCCAAGGCGGAGATCGCCAAGCGCGTGGATTCGGCGCTGGAGCGCGTGTCGCTGTCGGACAAGGGCGAGCTGTTCCCCGCTGACCTGTCGACCGGGCAGCAGCAGCGCGTGGGCATCGCCCGTGCCATCGTCCACCAGCCGGCGCTGCTGCTGGCGGACGAACCCACCGGTAACCTCGACCCGCGGCTGGCCGCAGAGATCATGGGCGTGTTCGAAGACATCAACCGCCTGGGCACCACGGTGCTGATCGCCAGCCACGACCTGGCGCTGATCGCGCGCATGCGTCACCGCATGCTGACGCTTCAGCGCGGACGACTGATCGGCGATGGGGAGGCCGGACAATGAGCACTACGCGTACGCCAAAGGTTTCCGAGCGCGTTGCGCCCAAGGCCGCCGACCCGAAGCCGGAAAAACAGCGTGGTGGCCATGATGACGATGGTCCGGATTTCCGCACCCTGTTGAACGCCTGGCTGGAAAGCCATCGCGCCAGCCTCGCCGACAGCCTTCGCCGCCTGGGCAAGCAGCCAATCGGCAGCTTCTTCACCTGTCTGGTGATGGCAGTGGCACTGAGCATGCCCATGGGCCTGTCGCTGCTGCTGAAGAACGTCGAGAAGCTTGGGGGTTCCTGGCAGCGCGCAGCGCAGATTTCGCTTTATCTCAAGCTCGATGCGGGTAGCAAGGAAGGAGAAGCGCTGCGCGATGAGATCAAGGGCATGCCCGGCGTGGCCGAGGCGACCTACGTCAGCCGCGAGCAGGCGCTGCAGGAGTTCCAGCAGCAATCCGGCCTGGGCGAGGCCTTGCGCGAGTTGCCCGACAACCCGCTGCCCGGCGTGGTAGTGGTGACCCCGACCGAAGTCGACAAGCCGGCGCTCGAAGCCTTGCGTCAGCGCCTGTCGGAGTTGCCGCGGGTCGAAGTGGCTCAGTTGGACCTGGTCTGGGTCGAGCGCCTGGCGGCGATCCTCAAGTTGGGTGACCGTTTCGTCTTCGGCCTGGCGGTCATGCTGATTTCCGCACTGCTTTTGGTAATTGGTAACACAATTCGGCTGCACATCGAGAACCGCCGTGTCGAGATCGAAGTGATCAAGCTGGTCGGCGGTACCGACAGCTACGTGCGGCGCCCCTTCCTCTACATGGGAGCCTTGTACGGCCTGGGTGCGGGCGTGTTGGCATGGGGCATCCTGGCGTTTGGCCTGAACTGGCTGAACGACGCGGTTGTCGGGCTTTCCGGGCTGTACAACAGTGACTTCGCCCTGGGCGGGGTACCGGGGTCCGATGGTCTGTCACTCTTGATTGGTGCGGTGCTCTTGGGGTATATCGGTGCTTGGATTGCGGTCGCTCGCCACCTGAACGAGCTTGCACCGCGATAATGCTTTCTTGCCAGCATTGACTTTTTTTCATCCAGGAACTTCTTTCATGGTTCCGGGGTCAATGATGGCAGTGCCCACAAGGCACGAGTCCAGTGAGTCGGAGGTACTTGAATGACCACTTCGTTGCAACCTGCCTATGCCCTGGTGCCCGGTGCGAACCTGGAAGCCTACGTGCACACGGTCAACAGCATTCCGCTGCTGACGGTCGAGCAGGAGCGTGAACTGGCCGAGCGTCTCTATTATGAGCAGGATCTTGAGGCCGCTCGGCAAATGGTGATGGCCCACCTGCGTTTCGTCGTACATATCGCCCGCAGCTATGCCGGCTACGGGTTGGCCCAGGCTGACCTGATCCAGGAAGGCAACGTCGGCCTGATGAAGGCGGTCAAGCGCTTCAACCCCGAGATGGGCGTGCGCCTGGTGTCCTTCGCCGTGCACTGGATCAAGGCAGAGATCCACGAGTTCATCCTGCGTAACTGGCGCATCGTCAAGGTCGCCACCACCAAGGCGCAGCGCAAGCTGTTCTTCAATCTGCGCAGCCAGAAGAAGCGTCTGGCCTGGCTGAATAACGATGAAGTGCACCGTGTCGCCGAAAGCCTGGGCGTCGAGCCTCGGGAAGTGCGCGAGATGGAAAGCCGCCTGAGCGGTCAGGACATGGCCTTCGATCCGGCAGCCGATGCGGACGACGACAGCGCCTTCCAGTCGCCTGCGCACTACCTTGAGGATCACCGCTACGATCCTGCCCTGCAGCTCGAAGATGCCGATTGGAACGACAACTCCAACAGCAACCTGCACGAGGCACTCAGTGGCCTGGACGAGCGCAGCCGCGACATTCTCTATCAGCGCTGGCTGGCCGAGGAAAAGGCCACGCTGCACGAGCTGGCAGAGAAGTACAGTGTATCGGCCGAGCGGATTCGTCAGCTCGAGAAGAACGCGATGAGCAAGGTCAAGGCACTGATCACGATCTGATCGGCGCCCTGACTGAAAAGCCGCCTGTCCCTCGCGGGGCAGGCGGCTTTTTGTTGTTCGCATGGGGCGGCAAGCGGATCAAGGCTTGCGTGCGCTCTCCAACTGCATCAGGTAACTGGTTCCCCCGAGCTGGCTCATCTGTCGTCGAATCCATCCCGCCCGGCTGGCGACATAGGTGCTCGGGCGGCTGGCGCTCCACTTGATCGGGCTGGGCAGCACTGCAGCGAGCTGGCTGGCCTGTTGGCGAGTGAGACGGCTGGCATCGACGCCGAAGTGATAGCGCGCCGCTGCCTGGGCGCCGAATACGCCTGGCCCCCATTCGGCGCTGTTGAGGTAGACCTCGAGGATCCGCTCCTTCGACCAGAACAGCTCCATCAGGCCAGTGAACCAGGCTTCGAGACCTTTGCGAAACCAGCTGCGCCCCGACCACAGGAACAGGTTCTTCGCCACTTGCTGGGAGAGCGTGCTGGCGCCGCGGATACTGCCGCCGCGCTCGTTATGTGCCAGTGCGGCCTGGATCGCGGGAATGTCGAAACCCCAGTGGTTGGCGAAGTGCTGGTCCTCGCCCGCGATAACGGCCACCTTGAGCTCGTCGGAGATCTCGTCCCAGGGCGTCCAGTCGCGCTGCAGGTCGATCGGCTCGCCGCTGAACCAGGACTGCACCTTGCGTTCGACCATCAACGCAGTGCCCGGTGGTGGCACCCAGCGCAGCACGAGCACCAGCACGATGCTGCCGGCGGCGAACCAGAGCAGTGCGCGGGCGAGACGGCGGATCAGGGATGACAGCATGTCGATAGCTTGGCCGGACCGATGGAACCGGCCATTATACAGACCCCTCTCGAGGAGTCGTCCCATGCTTCGCAGCTTCCTGATGCTCGCCGCGTTCTTTGGCTTTACGGGTGTGGCCCTGGGTGCCTTTGCCGCACACGGCCTGAAGAACCGTCTTACCGCCGATTACCTGGCGATCTTCCACACCGGCGTCACTTATCAACTGGTCCATGCCCTGGCGATCCTGGCGGTCGCGCTGCTTTCGGTGCACTTGCAGGGGCGTCTGGTCGGCTGGGCGGGCGGGCTGTTCGCAGTCGGTATCCTGCTGTTCTCCGGCAGCCTTTACGTGCTGACCCTCACCGGGTTGGGCAAGCTTGGCATCATCACCCCCATCGGCGGCCTGTGCTTCCTCGCCGGCTGGCTGTGCCTGGGGCTGGCAGCCTGGCGCCTGGGCTGACCAAGCGGTCGGGAATCGCGACTAATGGCGTGTGTCGCCCTTGGGTTGCAAGGCTGATCGGGGCTAGAATGCGGGCCCCAATGAACGATGGTGGCCGTGCGCATGCGCATTCAACTGAACGGTGAACCTTACGAACTGCCTGCGGGCGAGAGCGTCGCGGCCCTGCTGGGTCGGCTGGAGCTGGTCGGGCGTCGTGTGGCGGTGGAGCTGAACCTGGACATCGTGCCGCGCAGCCAGCACGAAAGCACCCTGTTGAACGAGGGTGACCAGGTCGAAGTGGTCCACGCCATCGGTGGCGGCTGACGCTTCTGCCGTGCCCCACCCGCAAGTCCCGCAACCTTTCCAGAGGAACAACGATGAGCAACGTTCGTAGCGACAAGCCCTTCACCCTGGCCGGACGCACTTTCCAGTCGCGCCTGCTGGTCGGCACCGGCAAGTACCGTGACATGGAAGAAACCCGCCTGGCCATCGAAGCCTCGGGTGCTGAAATTGTCACCGTCGCCGTGCGCCGCACCAACCTCGGCCAGAACCCGGGCGAGCCGAACCTGCTCGATGTGCTGCCGCCGGACCGCTATACCATTTTGCCGAACACCGCCGGTTGCTATGACGCCGTCGAAGCCGTGCGCACCTGCCGCCTGGCCCGTGAGCTGCTCGATGGCCACAACCTGGTGAAGCTTGAAGTGCTGGCCGACCAGAAGACTCTGTTCCCCAACGTGATCGAAACCCTCAAGGCTGCCGAAGTGCTGGTCAAGGACGGTTTCGACGTGATGGTCTACACCAGCGACGATCCGATCATCGCCCGTCAACTGGCCGAAGCCGGCTGTATCGCCGTGATGCCCCTGGCGGGCCTGATCGGTACCGGGCTCGGGATCTGCAACCCCTACAACCTGCAGATCATTCTCGAAGAGTCCAAGGTGCCGGTACTGGTCGACGCCGGTGTAGGTACCGCCTCCGACGCCACCATCGCCATGGAAATGGGTTGCGAAGCCGTGCTGATGAACTCCGCTATCGCGCACGCCCAGCAGCCGGTGCTGATGGCCGAAGCGATGAAGCACGCCATCGTCGCCGGTCGCATGGCCTATCTGGCCGGGCGTATGCCGAAAAAACTCTATGCCAGCGCCTCGTCGCCGCTGGATGGTCTGATCAAGTAAGAGCCCCTGATGACTGAATCGCAAGAAACGCCGATCACCGCTGAAGGCGAAGAGCGCCCGCACCGCCGCATCAAGAGCTTCGTGATGCGCGCAGGCCGCATGACCGAAGGCCAGCAACGTGGCCTTGATCAGGGTGGCCCGCTGTTTATCCTGCCCCTGGCCGACAGCCCGGTGGATTATGACCAGGTGTTCGGCCGCTCGGCGCCGCGCACCCTGGAGATCGGCTTCGGCATGGGGCACTCCCTGCTGGAGATGGCCGCTGCTTCGCCTGAGCTGGACTTCATTGGCGTGGAAGTGCACCGCCCGGGTGTTGGCGCGCTGCTCAACGGCGTGCTGACCCAAGGTCTGAAGAACCTGCGGGTGTACGACTGCGACGCCATCGAGGTGCTCAACCGCTGCGTGGCCGACAACAGCCTCGATCGCCTGATGCTGTTCTTCCCCGATCCTTGGCACAAGGCGCGCCATCACAAGCGCCGCATCGTCCAGCCCGAGTTCGCCGAGTTGGTACGGCGCAAACTCAAGGTCGGCGGTGTGTTTCACATGGCCACCGACTGGGAGCCCTATGCCGAGCACATGCTGGACGTGATGAAGGTCGCGCCGGGCTACCGTAACCAGGCGGCTGACGGCGCTTATGTGCCGCGGCCTGAAGAGCGGCCGATCACCAAGTTCGAGCGTCGCGGCGAGCGGCTCGGGCATGGCGTCTGGGATTTGAAGTTCGAGAAGCTGTACTGATCGAAAAAACGCCCTGAGAAGGGCGTTTTTCATTTGGCTGGCCTGTACGCGTGGGGTTAACCGCGACGATCCGCCACCACGCCGATGAGCACCAGCACCACCAGCAGCACCGGCGCCAGCGCATAGTTGTTGAATTGCGCCAGCGCCTTCACCACCCAGGGCGTGGCATAGATCAGCGCCGCGCCGCTGCCGATCATCACCAGCAGCGCCATGAAAGGCACGCGCAGGGCGCCAGCGAGGCCACCCAGGCGCTGATCGACCCAGCCTTTGAGGTCGGTGCCGAACAACACCAGCAAGCACCCCACGAGCGCCAGCGAAATTTCTGACAGGTTGCTGCGGCTCCAGCGGGAAACGGTCGAGAGCAGGTCAAGTACCAGGTCCATGGGTCATCCTTAATTCAAGAAGTACTGCAGCAGGTCGTTGAGGAACAACTGGCCCCGCGGTGTCGCCGCCAGTCGATCGGGTTCGACCTGCAGAAGGCCCTTTTGTTCGGCTGCACGGCGTGCTTCTGCCAACTGTGCCAGCGGCAGGCCGGTGCGTCGGGTGAAGAGTTCGGCCTCCACGCCATCGGTCAGGCGCAGGGCATTCATCAGGAATTCGAACGGCAGCTCATCGGCGGGCAACAGCTTCTCGCCGGCTTTGAAGGGCTTCGCCGGGTTGAGGTAGTCCTTGGGCAGGCGGGTCTTCCAGGTGCGCAGGATACGCCCGTCCGGGAACGACAGCTTGCCATGCGCCCCCGCGCCGATGCCGATGAAGTCGCCAAAGCGCCAGTAGTTGAGATTGTGCCGTGCAGCGCGTCCTGGCTGGGCGTAGGCCGAAACTTCGTACTGGTGGTAGCCATGTTCGGCCATCAACGCTTGGCCGGCTTCCTGGATGTCCCAGAGGATGTCGTCCTCGGGCAGCTCGGGCGGCTGGTTCCAGAATACGGTGTTCGGTTCCAGGGTGAGCTGGTACCACGACAAGTGCGTAGGCGCGAGTGCGATGGCCTGGCGCAGGTCACCCAGCGCCTCGTCCAGCGACTGGTCCGGCAGGCCGTGCATCAGGTCCAGGTTGAAGTTGTCGAAACCTGCTGCGCGGGCCATGTCTGCAGCGCGCACGGCCTCGTCGCCGTTGTGGATGCGCCCGAGCTTTTCGAGCTTGCTCGGCTGGAAGCTTTGCACACCGATGGATAGACGGTTGATGCCGGTCTGGCGGTAGGCCTTGAACTTGTCCTGCTCGAAGGTACCGGGGTTGGCTTCGAGGGTGATCTCGATGTCCGGGGCGAACGGGATCCGTTGCTCGATGCCTTGCAGCAGGCGCCCCAGCGAGGCGGCACTGAACAGGCTTGGCGTGCCGCCGCCGAAGAAGATCGTGCTGATCGGGCGGCCCTGCACCGCGGGCAGCTCCTGGTCCAGGTCGGCGAGCAGGGCGTCGATGTAGTCGTCTTCGGGCAGCGTCGGGCCGGCCTGGTGCGAGTTGAAGTCGCAATAGGGGCACTTGCGCACGCACCAGGGGATGTGGATGTACAGCGACAGCGGCGGGCGCTCTGGAAGGATCAGGCCCGCCGGCTGCAGGGACGGCTGTTCGGTCATGCCAGGCCCAGACGCTGACGCAGCAGGGCCATGGCGCGGGCGCGATGGCTGAGCTGGTTCTTCTCGAGCGGTGCGAGGTCGGCGCTGGAGCAGTTGCGCTCCGGTACCCAGAACAGTGGGTCGTAGCCGAAGCCATGGTCGCCGCTGGCCTCGAACAGGATGCGACCGTGCCACAGGCCTTCGCAGAGGATCGGCAGAGGATCGTCGGCATGGCGCACCAGGGCCAGGACGCAGACGAACTGCGCGCCGCGCTGCTCCTCGGGCACGTCCTTCAGGGCACCGAGCAGCTTGGCGTTGTTCGCCGCATCACCCTTGCCGTCGGCGTAGCGAGCCGAGTAGATGCCCGGTGCGCCGCCCAGGAAGTCCACCGCCAGGCCCGAGTCGTCGGCCAGTGCCGGCAGACCGGAAAGGCGCGCAGCGTTACGGGCCTTGAGAATGGCGTTCTCGACGAACGACAGGCCGGTCTCCTCCGGCTCGACCTGGCTGAATTCGCCGATCGAGCGCAGTTGCACGGAGCCGCCAAGCATGGCCTGGAGCTCTTTCAGTTTGCCGGCATTGTGGCTGGCCAATACGAGTTGCTGGAAATTCATCATTCGCCTGGGAACACTTCCTGGTTGAAGCTGAGTGTGTGGCTGAGGCCGCCGGTTTCGATATTGAGGTCGAAGGTCAGGGTTTCAGCCTGTGCGATCTTGAACTGGGCGATGTAGTACACCGCACCTTGGTCGGTGATCTGCCTGAACGACAGCGGGCTGCTGCGGCCGGTGAGGTCCTTGACGGTGCCGCTGACCACCGCCGTGCCAGGCTTGCCGGCCTTGAGCACAGCGATGTTGAGCACGCCCTGATTCTTGCTGCGGACAAGGCCGGTGGCTGCGGCGATGCCCGGTTGCAGCATGCTCGAGGTGAAGGCGCTGTAGTGCACCGTGACGTCGCCGAAGTCCTGCTTGCGCTCGGGACGGGCGGCGTCGGCAGCCAGCACTGGCCAGGCCAGGCACAGGCTGATCAGCAAGAGAGCGAGACGACGCATGGTGCCATTCCTCCGATAGGTGGATCAGACCGCGACCTGGTGCTCCTGCAGCCCAGGACTACTGACCCGATAGATGCCGATCTCTCCCAGAAGATTAGGCCAAAGCCGACCGCCCCACCCGTTGCGGTGACGGTTGTCGACGGCCAGGCGATCGAGCACCTTGGCATTGCGCTCGTGGCACAGGTTCTCGAAGTCTTCGAAGGTGCAGAAGTGGATGTTCGGGGTGTTGTACCAGGTGTAGGGCATGAAGTCCGACACCGGCATGCGTCCTTTGGTGGCCAGGTACCAACGGCAGCGCCAGTGGCCGAAATTGGGGAAGGTGATGATGCACTGGCGGCCTACCCGCAGCATCTCGTCGAGAATGCGGTCGGGATATTCCACGGCCTGCAGGGCCTGGGTCATGACCACCACGTCGAAGCTGTTGCTGGCAAAGTTGCCCAGGCCCTTGTCCAAGTCTTGCTCGATGACGTTGACGCCCTTGTTTACGCACTCGGCGATGTTGTCGGCGTCGATCTCCAGGCCATAGCCGGTGACGTTCTTGCGATCACGCAGCGAGGCCAGCAGTTCGCCATTGCCGCAGCCCAGGTCGAGTACCCGGCTGCCGGCGGGGATCCAGTCGTGGATGATTTCCAGGTCGGCTCTCATGCGGTCCTCAGAGGGTGATGCGGTTCATGTAGTTCGCGAAACCCTGCATGTAGCGCGGGGTCGGGATGAGGAAGGCGTCGTGGCCGTAGGGCGAGTCGATGTCCAGGTAGCAGACGTTCTTGCGCGCAGCCATCAGGGCATCGACGATCTCTCGCGAGCGTGCTGGCGAGAAGCGCCAGTCGGTGGTGAACGACATGATGCAGTAATGCGCCGTGACATGCGCCAGCGTGGCGGCCAGGTCGCCATCGTGGGCGGCGGCCGGGTCGAAGTAGTCCAGCGCCTTGGTCATCAGCAGGTAGGTGTTGGCATCGAAGCGCCCCGAAAACTCCTCGCCCTGGTAGCGCAGGTAGCTCTCGACCTGGAACTCGACGCTGTGGAAGTCGTAGTTGAGCTTGTCGCTCTTGAGCTCACGGCCGAATTTCTCGCCCATCGAGTCGTCGGACAGGTAGGTGATGTGCCCGACCATGCGCGCCAGCATCAGCCCGCGCTTGGGGATCACGCCCTGGTCCTGGAACGAACCGCCGTGGAACTCGGGGTCTGTGAGGATGGCCTGGCGTGCCACTTCGTTGAAGGCGATGTTCTGTGCCGACAGCTTGGGCGCCGAGGCGATGTCCACGCAGTGGCGCACGCGATCGGGGTAGGTGATGGTCCACTGCAGCGCCTGCATGCCGCCCAGGCTACCGCCGACGATGGCGGCCCAGGTCTGGATGCCGAGGCGATCGGCCAGGCGGGCCTGGCTGTGTACCCAGTCTTCCACGGTCAGGACCGGGAAGTCCGCGCCATAGGGCTTGCCGGTAGCCGGGTTGAGGCTGCTCGGGCCGGTGCTGCCATTGCAGCCGCCGAGGTTGTTCAGGCTGACCACGAAGAAGCGGTTGGTGTCGATCGGCTTGCCCGGGCCGATGCAACTGTCCCACCAGCCCGGCTTGCGGTCGGTGGCAGCGTGGTAGCCGGCGGCGTGGTGGTGACCGGACAGTGCGTGGCAGATCAGCACGGCATTGCTGGCGCTGGCGTTGAGCTGGCCATAGGTTTCGTAGATGAGTTCGTACGAGGCCAGCGCGCGGCCACAGGCCAGGGCCAGCGGTTCATCGAACCGGGCGATCTGGGGGGTTACCAGACCGACGGAATCTTCGGGAAAGACAGTGGACATCGACCCTGCTCACGCTTGACGGAAGCGTAAGTCTAAAGAGCGCTACCCCCAGCGGCAAGCAAAGGCTGCCGCTGGATGACGCGGTGGTTCAGATCATCCGCCACAGCTGTTCCGGCATGCCGGCATAGGCAGCCAGTTGTGGCATCAGGAACGACTGGATCACCTGGATGGCGATGAAGGCGAAGATCGGCGAAATGTCCATGCCGCCGAGGTTGGGCACCAGGCGGCGGAACGGCGCCAGCACTGGCTCGCTGATCTGGTAGGCCAGTTCGGCGGCGGGGTTGTGGCTGTTCGGCGCGACCCACGAGACGATCACCATGACGATCATCGCGACCCAGAAAATCTTCAGGAACAGCGAGGTGATGCCGAGAATCGCCCACATCAGCAGGTGCAGGATGTCGCCGAAGGTGCCGTAGGTGACCATCAGCACGAAGGCCATCAGCAGCGCCTGGATCACGATCGCCAGCAGCAGCGAAGAGGTGTCCAGGCCAGCGATGCTGGGAATGACCCGGCGGATTGGCTTGAGCAGCGGTTGGGTGGCGCGCACGGCGAACTGGCTCAGCGGGTTGTAGAAGTCGGCCTTGACCAGTTGCAGCACGAAGCGCAGCAGGACGATCACCAGGTACAGGCTGACCAGGGTTTGCACCACGAAGATCGCGGCGTCGGACAGTGCATTCATCGACAGCTCCTTATTTGCCCAATTGTTCGGCCAGCTCGGCGGAGCGCGTGGCCGCAGCCTGCAGCGCCTGCTCGACGATGGCCTCGAAACCGTTGGCCTGGAACGACTTGATCGCCGCTTCGGTGGTGCCGGCCGGCGAGGTGACGCGGCGGCGCAGTTCGGCGGCATCGACATCGCTGGCAACCGCCATGTGCGCGGCGCCCAGGGCAGTCTGCAGGGTCAGTTGCGAGGCGGTTTCACGCGGCAGGCCGAGCTTCTCGCCAGCAGCGGTCATGGCCTCGATCAGCAGGAAGAAATACGCCGGGCCGCTGCCGGAGACCGCGGTCACGGCGTCCAGCTGCTGCTCCTGTTCCAGCCACAGGGCGGTGCCGACCGCAGTCAGCAGTTGCTCTGCCTGCTGGCGTTGTTCGCCGGAGACCTGAGCGGTGGCGTACAAGCCGCTGGCACCTTGGCGCAGCAGCGATGGCGTGTTGGGCATGCAGCGCACCACCGGGATTTCGCCCAGCCAGCTCTGCAGGCTCTGGCAGGTGATGCCGGCAGCGATGGAGACCACCAGTTGGCCCGGCGCCAGGGTTGGTTTCAGGGTCTCGCACACGGCTTTCATGACCTGTGGCTTGACCGCCAGCACGATCACGTCCACGCCATCGATGGCCTGGGCGTTGCTTTCGAAGGTTTCGATGCCGTGCTCGGCCTTGATCCGGGCGCGGGTCTCGGCACCCGGGTCGCTGGCGCGGATCTGCGCGGCGTCCAGGCCCTGGGCGCGCAGGCCGCCGATCAGGCTGGCGGCCATGTTGCCGGCGCCGATGAAGGCAATACGAGTCTTGCTCATGTCAGGTCCTTGAAGGAGAGAGTGAGTAAAGCATGGAATCAGGGCTGGCCGTAGTCGCGGGCGCCGAACAGGGCGGTGCCGATACGGACCCAGGTCGCACCCTGGGCGATGGCCGCTTCCAGGTCGTGGCTCATGCCCATGGACAGCGTGTCCAGGCCAAGGCCCAGGTTTTCCTGTAACTGGCGCAGGCGGGCGAAGGCGGCCTCCTGGATAGCGCGGTCGTCGCTGGGCTCGGGAATCGCCATGAGCCCGCGCAGACGCAGGTTGGGCAGTTCGGCCACGGCCTGGGCCAGTGCCGGCAGATCGGCCGGGGTGCAGCCGGATTTGCTGTCTTCGCCGCTGACGTTCACCTGCAGGCAGACGTTCAGCGCTGGCAGACCGCTGGGGCGCTGCTCGCTCAGGCGTTGGGCGATTTTCAGGCGATCCACGCTGTGTACCCAGTCGAAGTGTTCGGCAATGGCCTTGGTCTTGTTCGACTGGATGGGGCCGATGAAGTGCCAGATCAAGGGCAGGTCGCGCAATTCATCTTGCTTGGCCAGGGCTTCCTGCAGGTAGTTCTCGCCGACGTCGCGTACGCCAGCGGCGTGGATTTCGCGAATGGCGGTGGCGGGCTTGGTCTTGCTCACGGCCAGCAGGTGTACGCTGGCGGTGTCGCGTCCAGCGGCTCGGGCCGCGTTGTCGATGCGTTCGCTGATAGCGCGAAGGTTGTCTGCTAGGGTGGACATGGATCGATGCCGGCAGCTCAGTGGTGTGCGGCATTCTACCTGCTTGATGGCCTTTGGGGAGTCTCATGGATGTGACCGACCTGTTGGCCCGAGCCGTGGCGGCGGGGGCTTCGGACCTGCACCTGGCTGCGGGCGAGGCGCCGCTGTGGCGCCTGGATGGCGAATTGCAGCGCCTGGCGTTGCCCGTGCTGCAAAGTGAAATGATCGAGCAAGGCATGGCGGCTTGGCTCGATGCGCCTCATTTGCACCAATGGCTGGCGGGTGACGAAATCGACCTGGCCCTTGATTTGCCTGGGCTTGGGCGTTTTCGTCTGAACCTGTACAGACAGTATCGAGGGCTGGCCGCGAGCTTGCGGCTGATACCTGCACAGGTGCCGACGGTCGAAGAACTCGACCTCACGGAAGTGTTTCGAGCCATTGCCGAGTGCCGTGATGGCCTGGTGCTGGTAGGTGGTCCGACCGGTAGTGGCAAGTCCAGCACACTGGCTGCGTTGATCGCGCAGCTTGATCGTGAGCGCTCAAACCACATCCTCACATTGGAAGATCCGGTCGAATTCGTGCACCGCGCCGAGCGCTGCCTGATCACCCAGCGCGAGATCGGCCGCCACAGTCGCGATTTTGCCCAGGGGTTGCGCAGTGCCCTGCGCCAGGATCCGGATGTGATCATGATCGGGGAATTGCGTGACCTGGAGACCATTCGCCTGGCGCTGCGAGCGGCGCAGACCGGGCATCTGGTGCTGGCCACGGTGCATACGCGAACAGCGGCGAGCAGCATCGATCGCCTGGTGGACGTGTTCGCCGCCGAAGAGAAGCCGCTGGTGCGCGCCATGTTGGCCGAGTCGTTGCGTCTGGTGGTGGCGCAGGTGCTGGTGCGTCGGGTGGGTGGTGGCCGGGTGGCGGCGCGGGAGGTATTGGTGGCGACGCCAGCGGTGCGCAACCTGATTCGCGAAGGGCGGATGGCGCAGTTGCAGTCGGTGATGCAGACCGGCACGGCGCAGGGGATGGTGACGATGGAAGGGGCGATGCAGGCGTTGATGAAGCGGGGAGTGATCGACGGGGCAGGGTGAAACTGCTGGCCTCTTCTTGGGTTTGCCCGCGAAGAAGCCAGAGAGAGAAACCTACCTCAACGCTTGGCCAGCCGCAGCGCCTCCTGCTCCTTGGGCAGCACGCGCTTGGCAACCACATAATGCTTCTGCCAGTACGGCTTCTCGAGGCTGTCGATGCTCACCCGCTTGCCGGTGCGCGGCGCGTGGATGAAGCGGTCGTTGCCAAGGTAGATGGCAACGTGATTGACCCGACGGCTCTTGATGTTGAAGAAGATCAGGTCGCCGGGCTTGAGGTCATCCCGCGCCACTTTCACGCCATGCCCTTGGGCCATGGCGTTCGAGGTGCGTGGCAGATCGATGTCGGCGACATCGTTGAAGGCGTACTTGACCAGGCCGCTGCAGTCGAAGCCCTTGCCAGGCGTGCTACCGCCCCAGCGGTAGGGGGTGCCGAGCACGTTGACGGCGCGGCTGAGTACTTCGCTGCTCTGCTTGGGCGACATCGCCGCCACTTTCAGCGCGTGGTTCTTCGCGGCATTTGCCGGACGCGCACGCAGGCTGACCTGCTTGGCGGGGGTGCGTTTCACGGAAACATCGGCGTTGGAGGTGTAGCCAGTGAATCCGTTGGGGAGTCGTTGCTCACGGTTGGTGGCGTGGGCGGCCAGGGGTAACAATAGGCAGAGGGTCAGCCATGTCTTGAAGAAAGGCGGCATAGTTGAAGCTCTTTATGGATGTTTATAGATGTTGGCGCGCAACTTTATAACAGCTTTTTGATCAAAATCTGATCCGTTGGTCGTGTGGCTGGGTACCATACGTCGGGGCAAAACGAAAAAGTCACATTTTTCGTTAGAAAATTTTCGGCTATCCCACGAGGGTTTTGAATGAATACGTATCAACAGGGTGCGCCGCTTCATGACACGCACAGCAAGGTCATCGGGTACCTGCTGTGGATCTTCGGCTTCACCGGCTCGCACCGTTTCTACTACGGCAAGCCGATCACCGGGACGATCTGGTTCTGCACGCTGGGCTTGCTGGGTATCGGCTGGCTGATCGACCTGTTCCTGATCCCGTCCATGGACCGCGAGGCTGACCTGCGGTTCCAGCCAGGGCCGGTGAACTACAGCGTGGCGTGGGTGCTGCTGACGTTCCTGGGTATTTTCGGCATTCACAGGCTTTACCAGGGCAAGTGGATCAGCGCACTGATCTACCTGTTTACCGGCGGCCTGTTCCTGATTGGCGTGCTGTATGACTTCTGGACCCTCAACACCCAGGTTTCCGAGGTCAATGGCAAGCAGCGCTGACTCCCTCAGAAAAAAGGCCTTGTCGCAGTGCGGCAAGGCCTTTTTCGTTACTGGCGGGTCTGTCGCTGCTGCAGCAGCAGGTTGCTGAAACCTGCTCCAGCCAGCTGCTTCTGTGCCACGGTCAGTTGTTCACGGTTGCTGAACGGACCGACCAGTACGCGGTACCAGGTTTCTTCCTTCACCGTCCCCGATTCCACCTTGACCACCTGGCCGAGCAGGATGATCTGCGCACGTACCTTGTCGGCATCGGCTTCCTTGCGGAACGAACCGGCCTGGAGGAAGAACTGCGTGGTCGCTGCAGGCTTGATCACTGGTGGAGCCGGTGGCGGCGTCTGCCCCGACAGCGCAGCCTGGGCTCGGGCCGTGTCGATCTTCGCGGCTTCGGCAGGAGTGACCGGCGTGACCGGCTGGGCCGGCACGGGCGGCGTCTTCTCCGGCACCGCTTCAGGCGGCACGATCACTTCCGACTCTGGCAGCAGGGTGTAGAAATCGTACTTGGGCTTGATCGGCTGCGGCGTGGTCGGCGTGCTGCCTTTGGCCGCCTCGGCGACCTTGGCGGGCTTCTGCTGTTCAGGCTTGGCACGCTTGATGTCGTCGCCGCCGGGCTCGAGCTTCATCAGGAAAACGATGAATGCGCCTACGGTCAGGCCGACCGCCAGCCAAACCCAACCCGGGATCGGCTGTTTGGCGGGTGGCTGGTGACGGCTGGCGCCGCGCTTGGGCGCGGGTTTTTTCTTGGCAGCCAACTTACATGCGCTCCAGGGTTTCCAGGCCGAGCAGCTCCAGGCCCTGCTTGAGAGTACGGCCGGTCAGCGCGGCGAGACGCAGGCGGCTCTGCTGCTGTTCCACGGTTTCGGCGGTGAGGATCGGGCAGTTCTCGTAGAAGCTGGAGAACAGGCCGGCCAGGTCGTAGAGGTAGCTGCACAGCACGTGTGGGGTGCCTTTTTCGGCGACGTTGTTCAGCGTTTCGCCGAACTGTGCCAGGCGAGCCGCCAGGTCCTGCTCGTGGGCAGCCTGCAGCACGATGTCGCCCTCGACTTCGTCGAAGCCCTTGCCCAGCTTGCGGAACACGCCGGCCACGCGGGTATAGGCGTAAAGCAGGTAGGGCGCGGTGTTGCCTTCGAAGTTGAGCATCAGTTCGAAGTTGAAGCTGTAGTCGCTGGTACGGTGCTTGGACAGGTCGGCGTACTTCACCGCGCCGATCCCGACCACTTCACCGATGTGGCGCAGTTCGTCCTCGGCCAGGCTCGGGTTCTTTTCCTTGACCAGCGCGTAGGCGCGCTCCTTGGCTTCGCTCAGCAGGTCGATCAGCTTCACGGTGCCGCCGTCGCGGGTCTTGAACGGACGGCCATCGGCGCCGTTCATGGTGCCGAAGCCCATGTGCTCCATTTTCATCGGGTGCCCGACGAAGCCGGCGCGGCGAGCCACTTCGAACACCTGGTTGAAGTGCAGCGCCTGACGTTGGTCGACGAAGTACAAGGCGCGATCGGCCTTGAGCACATTGCTGCGGTAGCGCACCGCAGCCAGGTCGGTGGTGGCGTAGAGATAGCCGCCGTCGGCCTTTTGCACGATCACCGGCAGTGGCTCGCCTTCGGTGTTCTTGAACTCTTCCAGGAACACGCACTGCGCACCCTGGCTTTCGACCAGCAGACCCTTGGCCTTGAGGTCGGCGACCACGTTGGCGAGGTCGGCGTTGTAGGCACTTTCGCCCATCACGTCGGCCATGGTCAGCTTGACGTTGAGCAGTTCGTAGGTCTTTTGGCAGTGCGACAGCGAGATATCCTTGAAGCGCGTCCACAGCGCCATGCACTCGGGGTCGCCGGCTTGCAGCTTGACCACCAGGCCACGGGCGCGGTTGGCGAAGTCTTCCGATTCGTCGAAGCGCTTCTTCGCCGCGCGGTAGAAGTTTTCCAGGTCCGACAGCTCGTCGCTGGTGATGGGGTTTTCTTCCAGGTAGGCCAGCAGCATGCCGAACTGGGTGCCCCAGTCGCCCACGTGGTTCTGGCGGATCACCTCGTCGCCGAGGAATTCCAGCACGCGCGCGACGCTGTCGCCGATGATGGTCGAGCGCAGGTGGCCGACATGCATCTCCTTGGCCAGGTTTGGCGCCGACATGTCGATGACCACTTTTTCCGCTGCGCCGGCCTTGCGCACGCCCAGGTGGGCATCTGCAAGTGCCGCCTCCAGGCGGTTGGCCAGGGCGTCGGTGTTCTGGAAGAAGTTGAGGAAGCCGGGGCCGGCGATCTCGACCTTGCTGATGTCGGCGCTGGCAGGCAAGGCGGCGATCAGCTTGTCGGCCAGGTCGCGCGGCTTCATGCCTGCCGGCTTGGCCAGCATCATGGCGATGTTGCTGGCGAAGTCGCCGTGGGTCTTGTCGCGGGCGTTTTCCACCTGGATCGCCGGCGTCAGGCCTTCAGGCAACACACCTTCGTTGACGAGTTGGGTGAGGGCTTGCTGGATCAGCTGGCGAATGGTGTCTTTCATCGGGTTCTCTTTTCGACCGCAAGCGCGGTGCAGCGCTTCGATGCGCAGGTGGAAAAACGGAACATTATCCGTGGCCGGGGCTTGATTGCCAACCTTTACGGCTCGCGCAGGATTGCGCTGGCTTTCATGGATTCAGTAGAGATCGACCGGGTCCACATCCAGCGACCAGCGCACCTGCCGTCCCGACGGCATCTGTTCCAACACTAGCAACCAGCTACTGATCAGTCGATGCAGCGGCGCCCGGGCATTGGCCTGGATCAACAGCTGCGCGCGGAAGCGGCCGGCACGGCGCTCCATGGGGGCAGGTACCGGGCCGAGCAGCTCGATGCCGCTCAAGCCCTGCTCTGCCAGCACACCTTCGGCGGCGGCGCAGGCTTCGTCGAGAAAGGCTTCCGCCTGCCCTGGCTTGTGCGCTTCGGCGCGCAGCAGGGCCAGGTGCGAGAAGGGCGGCAGACCGGCGGCGCGCCGCTCGCTCAGGGCTTGCTCGGCGAAGGCGAAATAGCCTTGCTCGGTCAGTTGCACCAGCAGTGGATGCTCGGCCAGGTGGGTCTGCACGATCACCTTTCCAGGCTCCTCGGCCCGCCCGGCGCGGCCTGCGACCTGGACGATCAGCTGCGCCATTCGCTCGCTGGCGCGGAAATCACCCGAGAACAGTCCGCCATCGGCATCGAGAATGGCCACGAGGGTTACCCGCGGGAAGTGATGCCCCTTGGCCAGCATCTGGGTGCCGACCAGAATGCTCGGCTGGCCGCGCTGGATGGTGGTGAACAGGTGGTGCATGGCGTCCTTGCGCGACGTGCTGTCGCGGTCCACGCGCAGGACGGGGTAATCGGGGAACAGGGTCTTCAGGCGCTCTTCGGCGCGCTCGGTTCCGGCGCCGACCGGGCGCAGGTCGACGTGGGCGCACTGCGGGCATTGCAGGGGCAGGCGTTCGTCGTAACCACAGTGGTGACAGCGCAGTACGCCTGAGCGCTGATGCACGGTCATGCGTGCATCGCAGCGTGGACACTCCGACAGCCAGCCGCAGTCGTGACACAGCAGCGTCGGGGCGAAGCCGCGGCGGTTGAGGAACACCAGCACTTGCTGACCGGCTGCCAGGGTCTGGCCGATCGCCTGCTGCAGTGGGCCACTGATGCCGCTGTCCAGCGGCAGGCTGCGTACATCCAGGCGCATGAAGCGCGGCGGGCGGGCGCCGCCGGCGCGCTGGTTCATGCGCAGCAGGCCGTAGCGCCCGCTGTGGGCGTTGTGCAGGCTTTCCAGCGAAGGTGTCGCCGAGCCCAGCAGGATCGGGATGTTCTCCTGGTGCGCGCGGACCACGGCCAGGTCGCGGGCGTGATAGCGCAGCCCTTCCTGTTGTTTGTAGGAGCCGTCGTGTTCTTCGTCGATGATGATCAGGCCCGGGTTCTTCATGGGCGTGAACAGTGCCGAACGTGTGCCGATGATGATGTCGGCCTCGCCATCGCGGGCAGCGAGCCAGGCATCCAGGCGCTCGCGGTCGTTGACGGCCGAGTGCAGCAGGGCGATGCGGGCATTGAAGCGCTGCTCGAAGCGCGCCAGGGTCTGCGGGCCGAGGTTGATCTCGGGGATCAGGATCAGTGCCTGCTTGCCGGCCTCCAGGGTTTCGCGAATCAGCTGCAGGTAGACCTCGGTCTTGCCGCTGCCGGTGACACCGGCCAGCAGGAAGGCGTGGAAGCTGCCGAAGCCTGCGCGCACGGCCTGGAAGGCAGCGCTCTGCTCCTCGTTGAGCGGCAGTTCCGGCTGGGCCAGCCAGCGGTCATGGCGTGGCGCCGGCAGGTGCCGGCGCACCTCGACCTGCACCAGTTCCTTGGCCAGCAGCAGGTCGAGGCTATCTTTGTTCAGCCCGAGTTTGGCCAGCACGCTGTGGGCTACGCCATGAGGGTGCTGGGCGAGGGTCTGCAAGGCCTCTTTCTGGCGCGGTGCCCGGGCGATACGTGGGTCGTCCAGGCGCGCGCCGGGGGTCGCATGCCAGAAACGCTCCTGGCGCACTTCGGCTGCTTCGCCCTGACGCAGCAACACCGGCAATGCCCAGCTCAGGGTGTCGCCCAGGCTGTGCTGATAGTAGTGGGCGGTCCACAGGCACAGCTTGAACAGTGCCGGAGGCAGCGGCGAGACCGGGTCGAGCAGCATGCTCGCTGGCTTGAGCTTGTCGGCGGGGACTTCGCTCTGCTCGCAGACCTCCACCAGCACGCCGATCATCTCGCGACGGCCGAACGGTACGCGGATGCGCATGCCGGGTGTCAGTTGCTGGCGTGCCATGGCGGCCGGGGCCCGGTAGTCGAACAAGCGACGCAGGGGCGAGGGCAGGGCAAGGCGCAGGATGACGTCGGACACGCGGCAGGTCTTCGTAGCTGGTCGGGAATCGCACGAGCCTAGCAGACGACGGCCGGTGCAAGCGACAACTTGCGCTGGCCTGGCGGTCTGGTATTATTCGCCGCCTAATTACGTGCGGTATTCAACAATTGGTGTTGGGTGGCGGCACGCAGCTCGAGGAAGTGACCATGAAAGCCGATATTCATCCGAACTACGAAGCAGTTGCTGTCACCTGCAGCTGCGGCAACAAATTCGAAACCCGTTCGACCCTGGGCAACACCCTGGCGATCGACGTTTGCAACCTCTGCCACCCGTTCTACACCGGTAAGCAGAAAGTCCTGGACACCGGTGGTCGCGTACAGAAGTTCGCCGATCGCTTCGGTATGTTCGGTACCAAGAAGTAATCATGCGCACGGCGAGCCCTTCGGGTTTCGCATTGCTGCAAAAGAAGGCGCCCCTCGTGGGCGCCTTTTTTGTGGGCGCAATCTGGCATGTTCCCGCGCAGGCCTTCTGCCCGGTGCCCGAGGCCGTGCAGCCAGTGACGGTGCGTCAGGTCGTCGATGGCGATACCGTGCGTCTGGGGGATGGCCGCAGCGTGCGGCTGATTGGCATCAATGCACCTGAGATCGGGCGCAAAGGTCGCACCAGTGAACCCTATGCCGAAGCGGCCAGGCGACGGCTGGAGGCACTGGTGCAGGCCAGTGATGGCCGGGTGGGGCTGGTGCCGGGTGTGGAACCCAGGGACAAGTACGGGCGCACCTTGGCGCACCTCTATGGCCGCAATGGCGACAATCTTGAGGCACGGTTGCTCAGTGAAGGCTTGGCCTATCGCGTTGCGGTGGCACCCAACGTGCGTCTGGTTGGTTGCCAGCAACAGGCCGAACAGGCCGCACGCACAGGTAGGCTCGGGCTCTGGCGGCAGTCGCCGGTCATCGCAGCGGGGCGCCTGAGGCAATCCGGGTTCGCTGTGATCGGCGGCAGGGTGAGCGCGATCGATCGCAATCGAGGAGGCGTCTGGCTGGAGCTTGACGAGGCTGTGGTGCTGCAGGTTCCCGCTCGTCTGCAACGCGCCTTCCCCGACGGTTTCTTCGATAATCTCAAGGGGCGTCAGGTCGAGGCGCGCGGCTGGGTGCTGGACCGTTCCCGCAAGGGCGGGCTCAAGCCTGGGCAGCGACGCTGGCTGTTGCCGCTGAGCGATCCGAGCATGTTGGAGCAGGTTTCGGTGAAAAAATAGTTGTAGACATTATTGGTTTGGATTGTACACACTCAAGGCCGTAAGCCCCGCGGGTTGTAGCGTAAAGTCGTAGGCCAAGGGCCTTGACACATGTGACCGGGCAGTCTTGTCGCCTCCCGGCTCTTTGCGTATCCTCGGCGGTCCGTCAGAACAGTAAACAAGCGGAATGCCCACCATGTCAGACTTGAAAACCGCCGCTCTCGAATATCACGCTCAACCTCGCCCGGGGAAACTGAGCGTCGAACTCTCCAAGCCAACCGCCACCGCCCGTGACCTTGCCCTGGCCTACAGCCCAGGCGTCGCCGAGCCGGTACGCGAAATTGGCCGTGATCCAGAGCTGGCCTACAAATACACCGGCAAGGGTAACCTGGTCGCTGTGATCTCCGACGGTACCGCCATCCTCGGCCTGGGTGACCTCGGCCCGCTGGCCTCCAAGCCAGTCATGGAAGGCAAGGGTGTTCTGTTCAAGCGTTTCGCCGGTATCGACGTGTTCGACATCGAAGTCGAGTCGGAAAGCCCACAGGCCTTCATCGACACCGTTCGCCGCATCTCCATCACCTTCGGTGGCATCAACCTCGAAGACATCAAGGCACCTGAGTGCTTCGAGATCGAGCGTACCCTGATCGAACAGTGCGACATTCCGGTCTTCCACGATGACCAGCACGGCACCGCCATCGTGACGGCCGCCGGCATGATCAACGCCCTGGAAATCGCAGGCAAGAAGCTCGAAGACGCCAAGATCGTCTGCCTGGGTGCCGGCGCTGCCGCCATCTCCTGCATGAAGCTGTTGGTCAGCATGGGCGCCAAGGTCGAGAACATCTATATGATCGACCGCAGCGGCGTCATCCACGCTGGCCGCGACGACCTGAACCAGTACAAGGCGCAGTTCGCTCACGCCACCGACAAGCGCACCCTGGCTGATGCGCTGGAAGGCGCTGACGTGTTCGTTGGCCTGTCCGGCCCGAACCTGCTGAGCCCGGAAGGCCTGAAGTCGATGGCTGCCAACCCGATCGTGTTCGCCTGCTCGAACCCGGATCCGGAAATCGCTCCAGAGCTGGCCCACGCCACCCGCAGCGATGTGATCATGGCCACCGGTCGTTCCGACTACCCGAACCAGGTCAACAACGTTCTGGGCTTCCCCTTCATCTTCCGTGGTGCCCTGGACGTTCGCGCCAAGCGCATCAACGAAGAGATGAAGATTGCCGCTGCTATCGCCCTGAAAGACCTGGCCAAGCTGCCGGTTCCGAAGGAAGTGTGCGAGGCCTACGGTGTTGAAGGTCTGGAGTTCGGCCGTGAGTACATCATTCCGAAGCCGCTGGACGCTCGCCTGATCACCGTCGTTTCCGATGCCGTGGCCAAGGCCGCCATCGAATCCGGTGTGGCGACCCTGCCGTATCCGAAGCACTACCCGCTCAAGAGCGTGGATGACGTGTTCAACGGCTGATCCCGTTGTAGCGACATGAAAAAGCCCCGGCTCGCAAGAGTCGGGGCTTTTTGTTGGCCGCTGTTCTACAGATGACCGCTCCACCTGTAGAAGCGACACAAGGCCGCTGCTACAGGTTCAGATCGCTACTCAGAACAGATCCATCGGCGCCGCCTCATCGGCCGGCAGCGGGCTGCCTGGTGCTGAGCCGTTGCCCAGCTCATCTACCGATGGTGGTGAATCCTCGGCCTTGAACAGCTCGAAGTAGGCGTTCGGCGTGCTTGGTGTCGCCGCGCGACCGCTGACCGGATCCACGCGCAGGCTGAGGATACCCTCCGGCTCTGCCGGTGCGTGTTCAGGCTTGCCCTTGAGTGCCGGGCCCATGAAGTCCATCCAGATCGGCAGTGCAACGGTGCCGCCATATTCTCGGCGACCAAGTGTTTCAGGCTGGTCGAAACCGACCCAGACCGTGGTCACGTAGTCGGCGTTGTAGCCGGAGAACCAGGCATCCTTGGATTCGTTGGTGGTACCGGTCTTGCCCGCGATGTCGCTGCGGCCCAGGGCCAGGGCGCGACGGCCAGTGCCACGCTTGATCACGTCCTGCAGCATGCTGGTCAGGATGTAGGTGGTACGGCCATCGACGATGCGCTCGGCAATGGCCGGCGTCTGCGGCGGCGGGGCGATCTGGCCCAGTGCCGAAGGTGCGGTGCCCGGCTGCGGGAGCGTGGTGATCGGCTCTTCGGGCGCGGCGATTCCGGCCTGGTCCTGATTGCCCTGGGGAACGCGCGCCGGGTTGGCGGTGAACAGTGTTTCGCCGTTGCGGCTTTCGACGCGCTCGATCAGGTAGGGGTTGATCTTGTACCCGCCGTTGGCAAAGGTGCTCCAGCCGGTGGCGATTTCCATCGGGGTGAGCGTTGCGGTACCCAGTGCCAGCGACAGGTTGCGCGGCAGGTCCTGCTTGTTGAAGCCGAACTTGGCAATGTAGTCGATGGTGCGGTCGACCCCCATCGCCTGGAGCAGGCGGATCGAGACCAGGTTGCGCGACTTGTACAGCGCCTCACGCATACGGATCGGACCGAGGAAGGTGTTGGTGTCGTTTTTCGGACGCCAGACCTTGTCGAGGTATTCGTCGACGAACACGATCGGTGCGTCGTTGACCAGGCTGGCGGCGGTGTAGCCGTTGTCCAGTGCGGCGCTATAGACGAAGGGCTTGAAGCTGGAGCCTGGCTGGCGCTTGGCCTGCATGGCGCGGTTGTAGTTGCTCTGCTCGAACGAGAAGCCACCGACCAGGGCGCGGATTGCACCGCTGTTCGGGTCAAGCGTGACCAGTGCGCTCTGGGCGCCCGGCACCTGGCTGAACTTGAGCTTGCCGTCGTCCAGGCGTTGCAGGCGCACCAGGTCGCCGATCTGCGCGACATCGGCCGGCGACTGAGGCGCGCGCCCCTGGGCATTGCTGTTGATGAACGGACGGGCCCACTTCATGGTGTCCCAGGCCACGTCTTCGTCCTGGCCGCCGCGCGTCATGACTTTCAGGCCGGTCTTGTCCACCTGGGTGACGATGGCCGGTTCCAGGCCGCCGAGGGTGCGTTGCTTGCCCAGTTCCTGCTGCCAGGCGGTGCGGGTCTTGCCCGGGAAGCGCGCTTCGGGGCCGCGGTAGCCATGGCGCTCGTCGTATTGGGAGAGGCCGTTGAGAACTGCCTTGTTCGCGATCTCCTGCGTGTCGCTGGGCACGGTCGTGGTGACCCGGAAACCTTCGGTATAGGCATCGCTGCCGTAGCGTCCGACCATCTCGGCGCGCGCCATTTCGGCGACGAACGGTGCATTCACCTCAGGTGTCGGTACGTGATAGCTGGCGTTCAGCGGCTCGGCGAGGGCGGCCTGGTAGCTTGCCTCATCGATCTTGCCGAGCTTGTACATGCGGCCGAGGATCCAGTCGCGGCGCTCCTTGGCACGCACCGGGTTGGCCAGCGGATTGAAGCGCGAAGGGGCTTTGGGCAGGCCGGCGATCATCGCCATCTGCGCCAGGCTGACATCACGGATCGACTTGCCGTAGTACACCTGCGCGGCGGCATCGATGCCGTAGGCGCGGTTGCCCAGGTAGATCTTGTTGACGTACAGCTCGAGGATCTCGTCCTTGGTCAGCTCACGTTCGATCTGCAGCGCCAGGAGGATCTCGTTGGTCTTGCGCGAGAAGCTGCGCTCGCTGGTGAGGAAGAAGTTCTTCGCCACCTGCATGGTGATGGTGCTGCCGCCGGTCTGGATATGACCAGACTTCACAAGTTGGGTCGCAGCGCGCATCAGGCTGCTCGGGTCGACCCCGTAGTGATTGAGGAAATTGTCGTCTTCGGCTGACAGAAGCGCCTGGATGAACTGTGGGGGAATTTCCGCAAAACGGATTGGCGAGCGGCGCATTTCGCCAAACTCGGCAATCAGTTTGCCGTCGCTGCTGTACACCCTCAGGGGGATCTGCAACTGGATGCTTCTGAGCGAGTCGACCGAAGGCAGGCTGGGACTAAGATACAGAAACGCACCACTCAGACCGAGCACGAGCGCGCAGATGACGGCGACGAAAGACCACCAGAAGAACTTCAGCAGACGTATCAAGGCTTTTGGGTGTCCAGGTTGAGAAGTGGAGTGCACGCAGGCCCGGCGGACGGGAAAAAACGCTGGGCATTATAAGCATTTTCGCCCCGCCGGGTCATCGGTCGGTCGGGGCAATGGGCGCAATCGCCCCGGATGGCAAGGGTTTGCCACGGTCATGATAAGGAGCAGCGATGCTTGGACGCTTTGGCAGGGATGCCGGTTCAGTATTGGGGGTGGAAATTGCCTCCGATTCCGTGAGGATTCTTGAGTTGCAGCGGCGACGAGGGCGCCATGAGGTGGCTGCCTGGGTGGTCGAGCCAATCCGGGGGGCTTTGCGGGGTGGTGGCGATACCGAAGTGCAGGCCATGGCCCTGCGTCAGGCGTGGCGCCGTTGTGGCAGCCGGTCTCGACGGGTTGCGTTGGCGGTGCCGGGCTCGCAGGTGATCTGCAAGGTGGGCCAGTTGCCCGCCGCACTGGCGGAGCCTGAACGAGAAGCGCATCTGCTTGCCGATGCCGAGCGCCTTTTCCCTTTCCCGATTGACGATCTGGCCCTGGACTTTCAGGTGCTGGGCATCTCCCAGCAGGCACCCCACATGCTCGATGTGCTGGTCGGGGCCGCTCGCCAGAGCGTTCTGGCGCCGCTGTTGCAGCCGTTCGAGGCGGCAGGCCTGGAGGTGGTTGTCGTCGAGGTGGACAGTCTGGCGCTGCGTCGCTTGCAGGCCACCGACAGCTGCCGGCCGCTGCTGCAGGTCGAAGCCGACAGCCTGACCCTGCATGGCTGGCCCGATGGACCCCTGCCTTGGCGAAAGGCGCAGAGGATCGAGCCTGGCGTGGGTTCGGCCGAGTTTCTGGCGCATCTCGAGAGCTTGCTGGAGGGGGATCCTCCGTTCGAGCTGAGCGCAGGGTTGATGGTCGGCGGCGGGGCGGCGACGGACGCTTGCGTGCGGTCGCTGGCGCGGCATTTCGGATTCCCCTGTGAGCGGGTTTGTCCGCAGGGTGTTCATGCGGCTTCGCTGCCAGACCGCTGCGGCGCCATGGTCCTGCCCCTCGGCCTCGCCCTGGGAGGTACGCAATGAGCCTGCGCCTGAACCTGCTGCCATGGCGTGAGCGCCAGCGTCTGGTGGAGCTGCGCAACTTCAGACTGGTGTTTCTGGGCAGTCTGTTCGCAGCGTTTGTCGTAGTCATGCTGGTTGATCGGTTCGCCCATCTGCGCCTGAAGCAGCAAGCCGCTGCCGGTTTGCAGCGTCAGCAACAGCTCCGGTTGCTGGATGGGCAAGTAGCACGCCTCGAGCAACTGCGTGAGGCGCGCGCGGGCCTGGGTAGGCAGGTCGATGCGCTCGGTGCGCTGCGCTCCTCGCAGCAAGGAGTACCGCAGTTGTTGATCGAGATCGAACTGGCGATTCCGCATGGGATGCAACTGACCCGCCTGGACGTGCAGGACGACCGGCTGCAGATCAATGGCCTAGCGGTTTCTCCTGCGGTGCTGGCCCAGTTCATGCGCGACCTGCAGCGCTCGCCGATACTCCTGGACCTTGAACTCAAGCACGTCTTGGCGCGGGCCGGTGGCGATGCGTTCTCACTCGTGGCCCGGGTGGTGGCCTCTTGAACATGCGTATCGCTGAGATGCTCGTCTGGCACGAGATGGCGGGGCGCTCGCGTATGTACAGGGGCGCGGTTGTAGTCATTGGTGTGTCGCTGGTGCTTGCCTGCGGCTATCAGTTCCGTCTGCAGGAGGTGCGCGCAGCCTACCGTCAAGGCGTGGCGAGCGAAGTCGAGCAGCGGAAGCTGTTGCAGGCGCGGGAGCAACAGGTGCTGGCGCTGGATGACGCCGAGGTGGCGCTGGCGAGCGAGGCGAAGCGGCTGCGGGATGCGCGTTGGCGATTGTCGGGCGGCGAGGGCATGAGCGATCTGCTCGACCAGTTGGCCGTGTCGGGGCGCACCTACGGCCTGGTCTTCGAGCGCCTCGACGTGGAGGAAGAAGTCGAGGGGCCGGGTTACCGCCAGGTGTCCTTGCAGATGCAGGTGAGTGGGCGCTATGCCGCCCTGCGACCCTGGCTGGACGAGTGGCTGGGCCAGTTGCGCCTGCTGCGGGTGACCCGTTTGCAGTTGGAGCCTGCAACAGAACGGCCGGGGTTGCTGCAGCTTCATGTGTGGGTGCAGGCATTTCATGCCGGCGAGGCACTGCCAATGCCGGCTTCGCTGGCCGATGAGCCCGCTCGGCCCATCGGTCGGACGCCCGCGCTGGACCCATTTGCAGCCTGGTCGTCGCGTCGGCATACGGAGGGGTTGGCGGGGGTGCCGCTGGAGCAGTTGGAGATGGTGGGCAGCCTGTCCCGCGCGGGGCAATCCCAGGCGCTGGTGCGCTGGGCCGGGCGTGTTTACCGGGTTGCCAAGGGGGAGCGCCTGGGGCGTGAAGAGGGTGAAGTCATAAAGGTCGACCAGGATCAGGTCGAGATCAGGGAGCGGCTGTTCAACGGTGGCGAGTGGCAAGAGCGCTCAAGCTACCTGACGTTGAGCCGGCCCGCAGGCGCAAGGAGCGAACGTGAAAAGACTGCTGATCGGCGTCGTGGCGATGCTGCTGACGCTATGGGCAATGGCGGAGCCCCTGTACAAAGGTGAGCCGCTTTCGCTGAATTTCCAGGACGTCGAGGTTCGTGCAGTGCTGCAGGTGCTCGCCGATTATACCGGCATCAACCTGGTGGCCAGTGACACGGTTCAGGGCAATATCACCCTGCGGCTGCACGAAGTGCCCTGGGATCAGGCATTGGAGCTGGTGTTGCGCAGCCGCGGGCTGGCCAAGCGTGAGGAGGGCAATGTGCTGTTGGTCGCCCCCGCCGCAGAGCTCGCCGAGCAGTCGCGCGAGGCGCGCGTCGACCAGGCGCTCGAGGCGCAGTTGCAGCCGCTGCATCGGGAGTTGCTGCCGATTCATCATGCCGATGCGTCCGACCTGGCGAAACTATTGTTGGAGAGCCTCGCGGATGACGAACCTGCGGCAGGGCGCGGCAGTTTGAGCGTGGATTCGCGGACCAACACCCTGATCGCCACCCAGTCGGCCGCGCGCCTGGCTGAGTTGCGGCAACTGGTTGCGGATCTGGATGTGCCGGTGCGCCAGGTGATGATCGAGGCCCGGATCGTCGAGGCCAACGTCGATTACGAGAATGTGCTCGGCATTCGCTGGGGTGCAAAGCTGGGCGGTATGCCAGCGCGGTCAGGCAGTGAGCTGTTTGTCGATCTTGGCGCGCAGGGGGCGACCTCTGGCGTGGGCGTAGGGGTGGTGCGCGGCGATGTGCTGCTTGATCTGGAGCTCAGTGCCATGGAGAAAAGCGGCAATGGCGAGGTCATCTCCCAGCCCAAGGTGGTCACTGCCGACAAGGAAACCGCGCGTATTCTCAAGGGCACCGAAGTGCCGTACCAGCAGTCGAGCAAGAGCGGCGCCACCTCGGTGGCTTTCCGCGAGGCATCGCTGTCACTGGAGGTCACGCCGCAGATCACCCCGGATGGCAAGGTCATCATGGCGGTGCGGGTGACCAAGGACGAGCCAGACTACGTCAATGCCCTCAACGACGTGCCACCGATCCGCAAGAACGAGGTCAATGCCAAGGTGCGCGTGGCCGATGGCGAGACGATTGTGATTGGTGGCGTGTACTCGACGTCGCATAACAATGGAGTGGACAAGGTGCCATTTCTTGGCGATCTGCCGTATGTTGGACGGCTGTTTCGACGCGATGTATTACAAGAGAAAAAATCTGAGCTGCTGGTCTTCCTGACTCCGCGTATCATGAGTGACCGGGCGATTGCTGTGAGTCGTTGATTCTGTGCGAAATTTGATACTTGTAGGGCCCATGGGCGCCGGTAAGAGCACCATCGGGCGCCTTTTGGCCAAAGAGCTGCGCCTGCTGTTCAAGGATTCCGACAAGGAAATCGAGCTGCGAACCGGCGCCAACATCCCGTGGATCTTCGACAAGGAAGGCGAGCCGGGCTTCCGTGATCGTGAGCAGGCGATGATTGCCGAACTCTGCGAGCTCGACGGCGTGGTTGTCGCAACAGGTGGCGGCGCAGTGATGCGCGAGGCCAATCGCCAGGCGTTGCACAGGGGCGGGCGTGTCATCTACCTGCATGCCTCGGTGGAACAGCAGGTCGGCCGTACTGCACGTGATCGCAACCGTCCACTGCTGCGGACCGCCAACCCGGAAGCCACGCTGCGTGCGTTGCTGGAAACGCGCGACCCGCTCTATCGCGAAATCGCCGACCTCGTGGTGGAAACCGACGAACGGCCGCCGCGCATGGTAGTGCTCGATATTCTCGAGCGTTTGCAGCAGTTGCCGCCCCGCTGAGCCGGGACTATCCTCGGCGACCAACGCCGGGGCGACGTTGAACGTTACCGCGCTGGCCGCTCAGGCAAGGCCGCGCCAAAGCACATTGTGGGGATACATGCAGACATTGAAGGTCGATCTGGGCGAACGTAGCTATCCGATCTACATTGGCGAGGGCCTGCTGGACCAGCCCGAGCTGCTGGCGCCGCACATTGCCGGGCGGCAGGTCGCCATCGTCTCCAACGAAACCGTCGCGCCCCTGTATCTCGAGCGGTTGAGCAAGACACTCGGCGCCTGGTCGGTGCTGCCGGTGGTGCTGCCTGACGGCGAAGCCCACAAGAACTGGGAAACCCTCCAGCTGATTTTCGATGCCCTGCTCACGGCCCGCCATGATCGGCGCACCACTGTGGTCGCGCTGGGCGGCGGGGTGATCGGCGACATGGCCGGCTTTGCCGCGGCCTGCTACCAGCGCGGCGTCGACTTCATCCAGGTGCCGACCACGCTGCTGTCCCAGGTGGATTCGTCCGTTGGTGGCAAGACCGGCATCAATCACCCACTGGGCAAGAACATGGTCGGTGCCTTCTATCAGCCCAACGCGGTGCTGATCGACACCACCAGCCTGCGCACCCTGCCAGCCCGCGAGTTGTCGGCGGGCCTCGCCGAAGTGATCAAGTACGGCCTGATCTGCGACGAGCCATTCCTCGGCTGGCTGGAAGACAACATGGCAGCCCTGCGCGGGCTCGATTCCGTGGCTCTGACCGAAGCCATCCGCCGCTCCTGCGCGGCGAAGGCGGCCGTGGTCGGTGCCGACGAGCGCGAGTCTGGCGTGCGCGCCACCCTGAACCTCGGCCACACCTTCGGTCATGCCATCGAAACCCACATGGGTTACGGGGTATGGTTGCATGGCGAGGCCGTCGCTGCCGGGACCGTCATGGCCCTGGAGATGTCCATGCGTCTGGGCTGGATCGACCAGTCGGCGCGTGATCGCGGAATTCGCCTGCTGCAGGATGCAGGCTTGCCGGTGGTGCCTCCACAGCAAATGACCCCGGCGCATTTCATGGAACATATGGCGGTCGACAAGAAGGTGCTCGACGGACGCCTGCGCCTGGTGCTGTTGCGCCAGATGGGCGAGGCCGTGATCACCGACGACTATCCGAAAGAGATTCTTCAGGCCACGCTTGCAGCGGATTATCGCGCGATCGTGGCGCAGCTTTGAGGTTGTGACAGCGCAATGACCAGTTTGCATGCCGATGAGGCGTTCCTCGATCACTACCAGTTGAGTCACGATCCGTTCGCACCTCGGGTGCCCGGATTCAAGTTCTTCCCTGCCCAGCGCAAGCCGGTGCTGGGCCAACTGCATCACCTGGCGCGTTACAGCCACCTGATGCTGGTGGTAACCGGCCCGCTTGGCAGCGGCAAGACCCTGCTGCGCCAGGCCCTGGTGGCCAGCACCAACAAGCAGTCGGTGCAGAGCGTGGTCGTTTCCGCGCGCGGCGCAAGCGATGCTGCCAGCGTGCTGGGCCAAGTAGCCCAGGCGTTGAACGTCGCCCAGCCGGAAGTGCAGGCAATCCTTTCCCAGGTCGTCCAGCTGGCGTTGACCGGGCAGGAAGTCTATCTGCTGGTGGACGATGCGGAACAACTCGACGAGTCGGCACTCCAAGCGTTGCTGGAGCTGGCGGCAGGCGTTCCGGAAGGGCGCCCGCATGTGTTCCTGTTCGGTGAACCTTCGCTGATTGCCGGGCTGGACGAACTCAGTGTCGAGGAAGAGCGCTTCCACATCATCGAGCTCGCCCCCTACAGCGAAGAAGAGACTCGTGAGTATCTGGAGCAGCGCCTGGAAGGTGCTGGCCGGGGCCTTGAAGTATTCAGCGCCGAGCAGATCGCCGATATCCACGAAAACTCCGACGGCTGGCCAGGAAACATCAACCAGGTTGCCCGCGATACCTTGATCGAAGCCATGATCGCTACCCGCAGTACGGAAAAGCGACCATCCATGGGGTTCAAAATGCCTAAGAAACATGTGCTCGCGTTGTCCGCTGTCGTTGTGGTCGCTGTCGCGGCCGCGGTCCTGATGCCCAAGAAAGGGGACAAGGCACCGACCGAAGCACCTGCGGCCCAGGCCCAGTTGCCACTGGGACAGTCGGGCAATGGCGGACCGACCGTCGAATTCTCCGGTTCTTCGCAGCCCATGCCACTGCCGCTGGTAGGGCAGTCGCAGCCGGTCATGCGTGAGCCGCTGGCCCAGGCTGCAGGCATGGGAGATGGCGACGAGGCGGGCCCTGCCGGTGATACTGCACTGCAGCCTTCAGCGCCCTCTGCTGCCGTTCCTCCCACCGTCACCACGACTGCGCCGCCCCAAGGTGTCGCCGCCGGTCCTGCACCCGCTCCGGCCCAGCCGGTTGCGCCTGTGCAGAAACCTGTCGCAACCCAGCCGGTCAAGCCGGTTGCGCCTGCCGCCAAACCAGCGCCGGCCCCGACCCAGGTGGCGACCGCCAAGCCCGCTGCCAAGCCTGCCGAAAAACCCGCCGCCGGTGGCGCAGGCAACAGCGGCTGGTACAGCGGCCAGAAGCCGGGCAACTATGTGGTTCAGGTGTTCGGTACCAGCAATGAATCCGCTGCCCAATCGTTCGTCAGGGAACAGGGTGGCGACTATCGCTACTTCAAGAAAACCCTGCAGGGCAAGCCGCTGTATGTGGTGACCTACGGCAATTTCAGCAGCCGCGATGCCGCAGCTGCGGCAATCAAGAACTTGCCAGCGAAGGTCCAGGCTGGTAAACCTTGGCCTCGTACCGTCGGCAGCGTTCAACAAGAGCTGGCCACGGCCCGCTGATCCTTCCGGGCGGCACTACCCCCGCCGCCCAGTTGCTGAGCGAATCCCGGACTCGACAAAGCCTGCTGTGCTGATGCGCGGCAGGCTTTTCTGTCCCAGACTGCCGGCCACAAGCCTTCTGTTGCAGTCACGGCTGAAACGCTTCAGACTCTGCTCAAGCCGTTACCACGGCGCATGACGCAAAAACATTCAAAAATGCGACATAAACTTTCAACGATTCGTCGTGAAAATTTGTGAGCTTCCGTGTCGCTGTGCAACAATGGTTTCCCTATACCCACCGCAAAAAAGCTGGCATTCGATCGGCGTGGATGGTAAGTGGTTGTACTAAAAAGAGATTTGCCTTGGTTGAGAGGCGAACCTGGTGAGAAAGTGTCTATGAAAACAGGTCTGTACCATCCCGAAGAGTTCAAGGATAACTGTGGTTTTGGCCTGATCGCCCACATGACGGGCGAGCCGAGTCACCACCTTCTGCAAACTGCCGTCGAGGCCCTGACCTGCATGACCCACCGTGGTGGGATCAACGCAGATGGCAAGACCGGTGACGGTTGCGGCCTGCTGATGCAGAAGCCCGATCAGTTCCTGCGTGCCGTGGCCCTGGAGCACTTTGCCGCCGAGCTGCCCAAGCAGTACGCCGTCGGCATGGTGTTCTTCAATCAAGACCCGGTAAAAGCCGAGGCTGCGCGCGCCAACATGGACCGCGAGATCCTCGCTGCCGGCCTGCAATTGGTCGGCTGGCGCAAAGTGCCGATCGATACCAGCGTGCTCGGTCGCCTGGCCCTCGAGCGCCTGCCGCAGATCGAGCAGGTGTTCATCGGTGGTGAAGGTCTCACCGACCAGGAATTCGCCATCAAGCTGTTCAGTGCCCGTCGCCGTTCGTCCGTGGCCAACGCCCACGACGCCGACCACTACATCTGCAGCTTCTCGCACAAGACCATCATCTACAAAGGCCTGATGATGCCGGCGGATCTCACCGCCTTCTATCCGGACCTGGGCGATGAGCGCCTGCAGACCGCCATTTGTGTCTTCCACCAGCGCTTCTCCACCAACACCCTGCCGAAATGGCCGCTGGCGCAGCCATTCCGCTTCCTCGCCCACAACGGCGAGATCAACACCATCACCGGCAACCGCAACTGGGCCATGGCCCGTCGCACCAAGTTCGCCAACGACCTGATTCCCGATCTGGAAGAGCTCGGTCCGCTGGTCAACCGTGTCGGCTCCGACTCCTCCAGCATGGACAACATGCTCGAGTTGATGGTCACCGGCGGCATCGACCTGTTCCGTGGCGTGCGCATGCTCGTGCCGCCAGCCTGGCAGAACGTCGAGACCATGGACGCCGACCTGCGCGCCTTCTACGAGTACAACTCCATGCACATGGAGCCGTGGGACGGCCCGGCCGGTATCGTCATGACCGAAGGCCGCCACGCCGTGTGCCTGCTCGACCGCAACGGCCTGCGTCCGGCGCGCTGGGTGACCACCAAGAACGGCTACATCACCCTCGCCTCGGAAATCGGCGTGTGGAACTACAAGCCCGAGGACGTCATCGCCAAGGGCCGTGTTGGCCCGGGCCAGATCTTTGCCGTGGACACCGAGACCGGTCAGATCCTCGACACCGACGCCATCGACAACCGTCTCAAGTCGCGCCACCCCTACAAGCGCTGGCTGCGTCAGCATGCCACCCGCATCCAGGCGACGCTGACCGACGACCAGGGCGTGGCCAGCTACGATGCCGACCAGCTCAAGCAATACATGAAGATGTTCCAGGTCACCTTCGAGGAGCGTGACCAGGTGCTGCGCCCGCTCGGCGAACAAGGCCAGGAGGCGGTCGGCTCGATGGGCGACGACACGCCGATGGCCGTGCTTTCGCAGCGTGTGCGCTCGCCGTACGACTTCTTCCGCCAGCAGTTCGCCCAGGTGACCAACCCACCGATCGACCCGCTGCGCGAAGCCATCGTGATGTCCCTGGAAATCTGCCTGGGCGCCGAGCGCAATATCTTCCAGGAATCCCCTGAGCACGCCTCCCGAGTGATCCTCAGCTCGCCGGTGATCTCGCCTGCCAAGTGGCGCTCGCTGATGGCCCTGGAGCGCGAAGGCTTCGACCGTCACCTGATCGACCTCAACTACGAGCAGGATGTCGGCCTTGAAGCGGCCATTCGCAACATCGCCGACCAGGCCGAAGAAGCGGTGCGCAGCGGCAAGACCCAGTTGGTGCTGAGCGACCGCTTCATCGCCCCGGGCAAACTGCCGGTACATGCTTCGCTGGCCGTTGGTGCAGTGCATCACCGCCTGACCGAGCAGGGCCTGCGCTGCGACAGCAACATCCTGGTGGAAACCGCCACCGCCCGCGACCCGCACCACTTCGCCGTGCTGCTGGGCTTCGGCGCCTCGGCGGTCTACCCGTACCTGGCGTACGAAGTGCTGGCCGACCTGATCCGCACCGGCGAAGTGCTGGGCGATCTGGATGAAGTGTTCAAGTACTACCGCAAGGGCATCTCCAAGGGCCTGCTGAAGATCCTGTCGAAGATGGGTATCTCCACCATCACGTCCTACCGCGGCGCGCAGCTGTTCGAGGCCATCGGCCTGTCGGACGAAGTGGTCGGCCTGAGCTTCAAGGGCGTGTCCAGTCGTATCAAGGGTGCGCGTTTCGAAGACCTGGAGAGCGACCAGAAGCTGCTTGCGGCCGAAGCCTGGAGCGCGCGCAAGCCGATCCAGCAGGGCGGCCTGCTCAAGTTTGTCCACGGCGGTGAATACCACGCTTACAACCCGGACGTGGTCAACACCCTGCAGGCTGCAGTGCAGCAGGGCGACTACGCCAAGTTCAAGGAATACACGACGCTGGTCGATCAGCGTCCGGTGTCGATGATCCGCGACCTGCTCAAGGTCAAGGTGGCCGATCAGGCCCTGGCACTGGATCAGGTCGAGCCGCTGGACGCCATCCTCAAGCGCTTCGACTCCGCTGGTATCTCCCTGGGCGCGCTGTCGCCGGAGGCCCACGAAGCGTTGGCCGAGGCGATGAACCGCCTGGGCGCGCGCTCCAACTCCGGTGAGGGCGGCGAAGACCCGGCCCGCTATGGCACTCTCAAGAGCTCGAAGATCAAGCAGGTGGCCACCGGCCGCTTTGGTGTGACCCCGGAATACCTGGTCAACGCCGAAGTGCTGCAGATCAAGGTGGCCCAAGGCGCCAAGCCCGGCGAGGGCGGCCAGTTGCCAGGCGGCAAGGTCAACGGCCTGATTGCCAAGCTGCGCTACGCGGTGCCGGGCGTGACCCTGATCTCGCCGCCACCGCACCACGACATCTATTCGATCGAAGACCTGGCGCAGCTGATCTACGACCTCAAGCAGGTCAACCCGCAGGCGCTGGTGTCGGTCAAGCTGGTGGCCGAAGCCGGCGTCGGCACGATCGCTGCCGGTGTGGCCAAGGCCTATGCCGACCTGATCACCATCTCCGGCTACGACGGTGGCACCGGCGCCTCGCCGCTGACCTCGATCAAGTACGCTGGCGCCCCGTGGGAACTGGGCCTGGCCGAAACCCACCAGACCCTGCGTGGCAACGACCTGCGCGGCAAGGTGCGGGTGCAGACCGACGGTGGCCTGAAAACCGGCCTGGACGTGATCAAGGCCGCGATCCTCGGCGCCGAGAGCTTCGGCTTCGGTACCGCGCCGATGATCGCCCTGGGCTGCAAGTACCTGCGTATCTGCCACCTGAACAACTGCGCCACGGGCGTCGCCACCCAGAACGACAAGCTGCGCAAGGACCACTACATCGGCACTGTCGACATGGTGATCAACTTCTTCACCTTCGTCGCTGAAGAAACCCGCGAGTGGCTGGCCAAGCTGGGCGTACGCAGCCTCGGCGAGCTGATCGGTCGTACCGACCTGCTCGAAGTGCTGCCGGGCGACACCGAGCGCCAGCACCACCTGGACCTCACGCCGCTGCTGGGCAGCTCGCACATTCCGGCCGACAAGCCGCAATTCTGCGAAGTCGACAAGAACCCGCCGTTCGACAAGGGCGAGATGGCCGAGAAGATGGTCGAGATGGCCTTGCCGGCGATCCGCGACCAGGCCGGTGGCGAGTTCGCCCTCGACATCTGCAACTGCGATCGTTCCATCGGTGCGCGTATCTCTGGCGAGATCGCCCGCCTGCATGGCAACCAGGGCATGGCGGCTAACCCGATCACCTTCCGCTTCAAGGGTACGGCGGGGCAGAGCTTCGGCGTATGGAATGCCGGTGGCCTGAACCTGCACCTGGAAGGTGACGCCAACGACTACGTCGGCAAGGGCATGACCGGTGGCAAGATCACCATCGTGCCGCCAGCCGGCAGTCCGTTCGAAACCCAGCACAGCGCCATCGTCGGCAACACCTGCCTGTACGGCGCCACTGGCGGCAAGCTGTTCGCCGCCGGTACCGCGGGCGAGCGTTTCGCTGTGCGTAACTCCGGCGCCCACGCTGTGGTCGAGGGCACCGGTGATCACTGCTGTGAATACATGACCGGCGGCTTTGTCTGCGTCCTGGGCAAGACCGGTTACAACTTCGGTTCTGGCATGACGGGCGGCTTCGCCTATGTGCTCGACATGGACAACACCTTCTTCGACAAACTCAACCACGAGCTGGTGGAAATCCAGCGTATCAGTGGTGAGGCGATGGAGGCCTACCGCAGCCACCTGGCGCGCGTCTTGGGCGAGTACGTGGAAGAAACCGGCAGCGAGTGGGGGCGTGAGCTCTCCGAGAACCTGGACGACTATGTGCGGCGCTTCTGGCTGGTGAAGCCGAAGGCGGCCAATCTGAAGCAACTGTTGTCCAGCACCCGTGCCAACCCGCAGTAAGAGCAGCTGCAAGTGGCGAGCTGCACGCTGCACGTAGAGGCAGCGTACGGTTCGCCCGGCTTAAGTGATCGTCTTGCGGCTTGCAGCGTGTAGCTTGCAGCTGCTGTTGAGAGGTTTTGAAAAATGGCTGAACGTCTGAGCAACGACTTCCAGTTCATCGAAGTGGGCCGCAAGGACCCGAAGAAAAAGCTGCTGCGCCAGCGCAAGAAGGAGTTCGTCGAGATCTACGAACCCTTCAAGCCGCAGCAGTCCGTGGAGCAGGCACACCGCTGCCTGGGCTGCGGCAACCCCTATTGCGAGTGGAAATGCCCGGTACACAACTTCATCCCCAACTGGTTGAAGCTGGTGTCCGAAGGCAACATCCTGGCGGCAGCGGAGCTGTCGCACCAGACCAACACCCTGCCGGAAGTGTGCGGCCGCGTATGCCCGCAGGACCGTCTGTGCGAGGGTGCCTGTACCCTGAACGATGGGTTCGGCGCAGTGACCATCGGCTCGGTGGAGAAGTACATCACCGACACCGCCTTCGCCATGGGCTGGCGCCCGGACATGTCCAAGGTCAAGCCCACCGGCAAGCGCGTTGCGATCATCGGTGCAGGCCCTGCGGGCCTGGGCTGCGCCGACGTGCTGGTGCGTGCCGGAGTAACGCCGGTGGTGTTCGACAAGAATCCCGAGATCGGTGGCCTGCTGACCTTCGGCATCCCCGAGTTCAAGCTGGAAAAGACCGTGCTGAGCAATCGCCGCGAAGTCTTCACCGGCATGGGCATCGAGTTCCGCCTGAACACCGAGGTGGGCAAGGACATCACCATGGAACAACTGCTCGCCGAGTACGATGCAGTGTTCATGGGCATGGGCACCTACACCTACATGAAAGGCGGTTTCCCGGGTGAAGACCTGCCGGGTGTGCACGATGCTTTGGACTTCCTGATCGCCAACGTCAATCGCAACCTGGGCTTCGAGAAGTCGCCGGAAGACTTCATCGACATGCAGGGCAAGAAGGTCGTGGTGCTGGGCGGTGGCGACACCGCGATGGACTGCAACCGCACCTCCATCCGCCAGGGCGCCAAGGCCGTGACCTGCGCCTATCGTCGCGACGAAGCCAACATGCCTGGCTCGCGCAAAGAGGTGAAGAACGCCAAGGAAGAGGGCGTGAAGTTCCTCTACAACCGCCAGCCCATCGCCATTGTCGGCGAGGACAAGGTGGAAGGCGTCAAGGTGGTCGAGACCCGTCTCGGTGAGCCAGACGCCCGTGGCCGCCGCAGCCCCGAGCCGATCCCGGGCTCCGAAGAGATCCTGCCGGCCGATGCCGTGGTGATCGCCTTCGGCTTCCGCCCGAGCCCGGCGCCTTGGTTCGAACAGCATGGTATCCAGATGGACAGCCAGGGCCGCGTGGTGGCTCCTGAGAAGGGCAAGTTCAAGCACCAGACCAGCAACCCGAAAGTCTTCGCCGGTGGCGACATGGTGCGCGGGTCTGACCTGGTGGTGACGGCGATCTTCGAAGGGCGTACCGCTGCTGAAGGGATCCTGGACTACCTCGAAGTCTGATCCTGGCTATTCGCGGGGCAGGTCGGAGCGTCGAACCGCCGTTCCGACTTGCCCCGCGATGCATTTTGTATACAAAAATCCTTGATCCACGGCACCCGATAGACAAAACGCATGGCCCTGGCCGTGCCTTTTGCGCTGGCGTCTGAGAAAATGCCCGCACTTTTTTGCTGGATGCCGACATGACTGCCCTGAAGAACGATCGTTTCCTGCGTGCACTGCTCAAGCAACCCGTAGACGTGACCCCGGTCTGGATGATGCGCCAGGCCGGCCGCTACCTGCCGGAGTACCGCGCCAGCCGCGCCAATGCCGGCGACTTCATGAGCCTGTGCATGAACCCGCAGTTCGCCTGTGAGGTGACGCTCCAGCCGCTGGACCGCTACCCGCTCGACGCCGCAATCCTCTTCTCCGACATCCTCACCATCCCCGATGCCATGGGGCAGGGCCTGTACTTCGAGACGGGCGAAGGCCCACGTTTCAAGAAGGTCGTCAGCACCCTGGCCGATATCGAGGCGCTGCCGATTCCCGATCCGCACAAGGACCTGGGCTATGTGATGGACGCGGTCAGCACCATCCGCCGTGAGCTCAACGGGCGCGTGCCTCTGATCGGCTTCTCCGGCAGCCCCTGGACCCTGGCGACCTACATGGTCGAGGGCGGCTCGTCGAAAGACTTCCGCAAGACCAAAGCGATGCTGTACGACCAGCCCGAGGCCATGCACCTGCTGCTCGACAAGCTGGCACAATCGGTCACCAGCTACCTCAATGGCCAGATCAAGGCCGGCGCCCAGGCGGTGCAGATCTTCGATACCTGGGGCGGTGCACTGTCGGCAGCGGCCTATCAGGAATTCTCCCTGGCCTACATGCGCAAGATCGTCAGCGGTCTGATTCGCGAGCATGAAGGGCGCAAGGTGCCGGTCATCCTGTTCACCAAGAATGGCGGCCTGTGGCTGGAAAGCATCGCCGAGGCCGGTGCCGACGCACTGGGCCTGGACTGGACCTGCGAGATCGGCGACGCCCGTCGCCGTGTCGGTGACAAGGTTGCGCTGCAGGGCAACATGGACCCGACCGTGCTGTACGCCAAGCCCGAGGCGATCCGCAACGAAGTGCAGCGGATCCTGGCCAGCTACGGCAAGGGCAGCGGCCATGTGTTCAACCTGGGCCATGGCATCACGCCGGAGGTGGACCCGGAACATGCCGGTGTGTTCATCAACGCCGTGCACGAGTTCTCGGCGGGCTATCACGGCTAAGGCGACCTGTGAGCGATCCGGGTCTGCAATGGGCTTCGGATCTCACAGGCCAGTGTGCATTGACGGCGCTTCCTCTCGGACTAGCCTTACAGTCCGCGCTCCAGCGTTTTCTTAATCTTCGTGCTCTTTCGGCTCAAGCCGTATCGGTCGTCCATGCAGATGACCGAGCGGACTTGGGCTTTGCCACGAGGATTTTGTATGAAACGAGTAGCTCCACGAAAAGGATTTCTGGCGAGCAGCGTATGCGCTGCGCTTGTCAGTACGACCCTGTTGCCGCAGTTGGCAAATGCCCATGGTTACCTGCAAGACCCGCCTTCGCGCGACATCCTGTGCAAGCAGAAGCAGAACACTGGCTGTGACTCGGTGAACTGGCCACCCAGTGCCGGAGAGTTCGCCCAGGGATTCCCAAGTGATGGTCCAGCTGATGGCAAATTGATTGGTGGTCACATATTTCCTGTCCTTGACGAGCAGAGTGCCAACCGTTGGCATCGTGTCCCGCTCGACAAGCATGAAATCGAATTCAAGTGGCTCTACACAGCAGCGCATGTAACCAAGAGATGGGAATATTTCATCACCAGGAGAGACTGGAATCCCAACGCTGCCTTGGAGCGCGCATCGTTCGAGAGCACGCCATTCTGTTCCGTCGATGGTGGCGGCAAGAAAGCCGATGATCCCTCGCATCCCAAGCACACCTGCGCAATTCCTGCCGATCGCTTGGGACATCACATCATCCTTGGCGTATGGACTGTCGGTGACACCAGCAATGCGTTCTACAAGGCTGTCGATGTCGATATCCAGGTTGACGGCGGGCCTGCACCCGAATGGCGCCAGGTCGGCAGCATCAATCCGCATCGCAATCTTAAGAAAGGCGACAAGGTCAAGGCCAGAGCGTTTGTCGGCGGTCATGAGTCCGAGCAGTTCAGCGCCAGCATCGTTATCGAAACCGCCGAGGAGGGTGGGGCGCCGAACTGGGCCTACAAACTGGCCAAACAGATCAACGCCATACAGGTGTTGGTCAGCGCAGGACAAAAGGACGCCGAGGGCAACGTCGCGCCGGTGCGCGGTTCCAATATCATCTTTGCCAAGCAGGAAAGCGGCGTTACGGGCTACGAGTTAGGCTTCGAAGGCAGCCCGCCGGACGCCTATATGCACTTGCACGGGGTGAAGCCGCAATACAGTTTGATAGACGGTAAAGCCACCATCGACTTCTCGGTGATGACCAATCGCTCGATGGAAGTCACCGCAACACTGTTCGATGCGAGCAACAAGCAAGTCGGCTACCAGCGTCAGCCGGTGGATTCGACCACGAAGCCGTTCGCCGTCGACGCCATCAGCGTGGAGGGTGGGCATGTGCTCAAGGTCGTCGGCAAGAATGAAGATGACGAGATCCTCCTGCAACAGGAGCGCGACCTGACCCTTGAGGCGCAAGGCGAAGAAGCCTATCCCACCTTCCCGGAAGGCATTGCAGGCTACACCGCGGGTACCCGGGTCTATGCCAGGGGAACTCGCGATGTCTATGAATGCAAGCCTTTCCCCTACTCGGGGTATTGCCGCCAATGGACCGAAAGCACCACCCAATATGAGCCCGGCATTGGTTCTCACTGGCAGAGCGCCTGGGACAGGCATTGATGAACAGGGGGTATCCGAACAGGGTGCCCCTTTTCATAAGCGGGAATGGGCATGGCTTACGACAAACAATGCTGGCAACTGCTGTCGTGGCAATCGGTGCTCGTCATCCTCCAGCGGGGGTTGCCTTGATACCTGAACATTACCGTCGTCATGCGGCGTGGCTGGTGTTGCCTGTGCTGCTGGCGTCGTTCCTGGTGTGGCGAGAAGACCGGTTACGCAGTCACTGGCGCACCGAGGAACCGGCGGTCGCCACATTGCAGGACGTCGAAGTTGACCGCTCCCTTGCGGTTACCACGCTTGCGCTGGCGTTCGGTTTTCGGGCCGCGGATGCGAGAGCTTCCGTGCGCTCGGACATCATTCTCAAGGCCACTTTCGCCTCCAGTGCCGGAGGGTCGCGCGCGCTGGTTGCCCTGGATGGCAAGGTTGCGGCGTATCGCATTGGCGACCGTCTGGCGGGCGGTGCTGTCGTCCGGCGCATCGAATCGCATGCAGTTGCACTATGGATTGATGGCGTTGAGGAGGTTCTGCCCCTTGAGGGGACCAAGGGCTCCTTGCTGCACCTGGTGAGAGAAACCTCCCATGCGCCAACAAAACCGGATTCCCATCGTCTTTTCCTGCGGACTCCCCGATGAACATACGGCTCATGTTGCGGTTAGCGTCGCTGAGCGCGCTTTTGTGCCTGTCTGGCGTGTTTGCCCACGCGCAGCCTCCGGCCACCTGGCAAATGGCGATGAGCGATGCGGATGTTCGCGATGTGGTACGGGAGGTAGGGGCAATCCTCGACCAACCGATCATTCTCGATCCTCGGGTACAGGGGCGGATTACGGTGCTATCCAATGAGCGGCTGGACAGTGAAGGTATCCGCAGATTGTTCTACTCGGTACTCAATGCTCATGGCTTTGCTGCAGTGAACGATGATGGGCGTTTACTGGTACTGCCGGCGAGCGAGGCCAAGGCGTGGGCAGATCAGCAACTAGACGCTGCGCCGACAGCCTTCACTACCCGAGTATTCAGCCTCCAGAGCAGTCTTGCCGCCGATCTGGCAGGCCTTCTGCGTCCATTGGTTTCCAGCAATGGCTACATCGGCCCTTCGAGTTCGGCCAATGCCTTGATCGTTACCGACTCGGGGACGAATCTGGAACGCCTTGCGACATTGATTGCGCAACTCGACAGTGGTCAGCGACACGACCATGAAGTTGTCGTGCTGCGTCATGCCCAGGCCAGTGAATTGCTGGCGGTGATCGAGGCGGCGGCGGGTGGGACGGAGACTGGCGTGCGGGTACTTGCCGACACTCGCAGCAATACAGTGCTGGTGCTGGGCCCCATTCAGTCCAGGCGACGTCTGGCGCAGTTGGCACGTTCGCTGGATGTGCCGACGCCGCAGGCTTCACAGAATTGGCGAGTGATCAGGCTTCAGCACAGCAATGCCGAGCAATTGGCCGAAGTACTGGCTGAAGTTGGCGATGGCCTGAACGGCAAAGCATCAGGGGAGCGCAAGGGTTTCGACAACTTGTCGGGAAAAACCTCGGTCAAGGCGGATATCAGCCAGAACGCTCTGGTATTGCTAGGTGAGCCGGAAGTGTTGATCAGTCTGGAGCAGATCATCCATCAGCTCGATCAGCCGCGTGCCCAGGTGTTGATACATGCGGCCATCGTCGAAGTCAGTGGCAGTATCTCCGAGGCCCTCGGGCTGCAGTGGGGTATCGATCGAGGCAGCCTGAGGGGCGGAATCACCTTTCCTGACAGCGGGTCTTCATTGTCGACGCTGCTTGGCGGTGAGTCTCTACCAGCAGGGGCCGCACTGGCGATCGGATCTGATCGTTTTGCTGCATTGGTCAGTGCGTTGGCGAGCAACTCCAGCAGCAACCTGCTGTCCACGCCCAGCCTGGTGACACTGGATAACCAAGAGGCCCAGATCCTTGTCGGACAGAACGTGCCGTTCAGATCCGGCAGCTATGCAACCCCAGGCAGCGGCACGGAAAACCCCTTCACCACCGTCGAGCGCAAGGACATCGGCATCAGCCTGAAGATTCGTCCCTATATCAATGAGGGCAGCAGCTTGCGTCTGGAGGTCGAGCAGGAAAGCTCGGAGCTTGCGCCCAGCGTGGTCGAGAACGATCTGATTACCAACAAGCGCACCCTCAAGAGCACCATTCTCGCTGCCGATGGCGAAATCATCGTGATCGGCGGATTGATCAAGGACAGTGTGCGTGCCGAGCAGCGCAGCGTGCCGCTGTTGGGAAGTCTGCCTCTGATCGGCGGATTGTTTCGCTGGCAGCGAGACATCGATGAGAAAACCAACCTGATGGTGTTCCTGCGTCCGACCATCCTGCGTACCCGGCAGCAACTGACCGAAGCTGGCGAGCGTGCCTATCGAGATGTGCGCTCTCCTGCGGCCTCTTCCTTCCCGGACGATGTGCAAAACCTGTTCGATTCCCCCTCCATCAGAAGTGACCGTCCATGAATGGGTCTCTGCCGTTTGCCTTCGCCAGACGCTACGGCGTGCTCTTCGACCAGCATGCCGAACCGCCCGTCATGCTCATGCGCAAGGACACCTCGCTGTCGTCGCTTTCGGAGGCGTATCGCTTGGTGGGTGCTGGTTGGGATTTGCAGTGCCTGGACGCCGAACGCTTCGCCGAACGTCTCGCCAGTTACTATGGTCGGACACAAGATGCTGCCCAGACTGTGGTTCAGGACATCGATCAGCAGTTGGACCTTGCGCGGCTGGCCGAGGAATTACCGCAAACCTGCGACTTGCTCGACCAGCAGGATGATGCACCGATCATTCGTTTGCTCAATGCACTGCTCAGCGAGGCCGTCAGGTCGCGTGCATCGGATATTCATCTGGAAACTTTCGAGCAGCATCTGCGTGTACGCATGCGCATCGATGGTGTCATGCGTGAAGTGCTGTCGCCGCCACGAGCGCTGTCGGCCCTTCTGGTATCCCGGATCAAGGTGATGGCACGGCTGGACATCGCGCAGAAGCGCATTCCCCAAGACGGTCGCATCAGCCTTCGCCTGGCCGGGCACGAGGTGGATGTGCGGGTTTCGACCCTGCCCGCGGCCCATGAAGAGCGGGTCGTGCTGCGCCTGCTGGACAAGCAGGCGGTACGTCTTGATGTCGAGTGCATGCAGATGCAGCCGCAAACTCGCTCGGGGTTTGTGCGATTACTGCAAAGACCTCATGGCATTTTTCTGGTTACCGGCCCCACCGGATCGGGCAAGACCACCACGCTTTACACCGCGTTGTCGGTCTTGAACGAGGTGACGCGCAACATCCTGACTGTTGAGGATCCGATCGAGTATCACTTGCCCGGTATTGGCCAGACCCAGATCAACAGCAAGGTCGACATGACCTTCGCCAGGGGGCTGCGGGCGATTCTTCGACAAGACCCGGACGTAGTGATGGTCGGCGAGATCCGTGATCGCGAAACCGCAGAAATTGCCGTACAAGCATCCCTGACCGGTCACTTGGTGTTGTCGACGTTGCATACCAACAGCGCATTGGGGGCGATCACACGCTTGACCGACATGGGAGTGGATCCTTGCCTGCTCGCGTCGTCGCTGTCGGGGGTGATGGCCCAGCGTCTGGTCCGCCAGTTGTGTCCCAGCTGCAAGACGCCCATGGAGGTCGACGCCGTCACCGCGCAGTCGCTCGGCTCCCCTGCAAACCTGCCTGCGCGGATCTATCGTGCGCAAGGTTGCGAGCATTGTCAGCATGGCTACAGTGGGCGGCTTGCGTTGCATGAACTGGTGCTGGTGACTGCGGAACTTGCCGAAGCGATTCATCGGCGCTCCTCGCAGGCGCAGATGCTCGATTGGGTACGTCAATCCACGCCAAGCTTGTTTGACCACGGCGTGCAACGTGTGTGCGAAGGCCAGACCAGCGTCGAGGAGTTGCTGCGGGTGGCGGGGCAGGGATAGATGATGAGGTTCAGGTATCTCGTTCAAGACCCCCAAGGTGCGCGCAGGCGGGGCACCCTCGAGGCCGGAGACGCCAGGCAAGCTCGACAGTTGTTGCGCGAGCAGGGGCTGCTCATCATTGCGGTCCGCGCGGTTCGACTGCAATGGAACAGTCGCTTGCGGCCTGTCCGGCTTGGAGCGACACAGCTGGCGATCATCACGCGGCAGTTGGCTACCTTGTTGCGTGCCAGCATGCCGTTGAGCGATGCGTTGCTGGCGGTCGCTTCGCAAAGTGAAGATCGCCAGGCCAGCAAGCTGATGGGTGCCGTTAACGAGCAGATCGCCCAAGGGCGTACGTTGGCCGATGCCCTTGGCCATTATCCGCAGGCTTTTCCTGCGGTGTACCGGGCAACGGTGGCGGCAGCCGAGCGCTCGGGTCATCTGTCGAGCGTATTCGAGCGTCTGGCCGACCATGGCGAGCGTGAGCAATCGCTGCGCCAGAAGGTTCAACTGGCGATGGTCTATCCGCTGATCCTGTTCCTGGTGTCGTTGCTGGTGGTGGGGTTCCTGCTGGGATATGTGGTGCCAGATGTCGTCCAGGCCTTCGCCCGCGATCAGGCGCAGTTGCCCTACGCGACCTTGTTGTTGATCGCTCTCAGCGAGTTCACTGGGCATTTTGGGCTTTTGATCATCATGACCGTGCTGTGCTGCGTGGTGGCCGTTCGCTGGGCGCTGCTCCAGCCCGCCAGGCGACGGCGCTGGGATGCACTGGCTCTGCGTATACCGTTGTGGGGTGAGTTCATTCGTGCCAGCAACGCAGCGCGTTTTGTCGCCACGTTGGCCACACTCGGGCGCAGCGGCGTTCCTCTGGTCGAAGCCATGCGCATCGGTGCCGTGGTTACCAGCAACCTGGCATTGCGCGAACGTCTGATCCGCGCCGCCGAAGAGCTGACCGAGGGTTCTAGCTTGGCCAGCAGCCTGACGCGCTGCGCAGCGCTCCCTCCACTGACCCTGCACATGATCGCCAGTGGCGAGCGGGCCGGTGAGGTCAACACGATGCTTGAGCGCGCCGCAGACCTGCAAGAGAAGCAGCTGAGCTCGCGCATCTCGTTGCTGGTCAGCCTTTGCGAACCCGCGATGCTCCTGCTCATGGGCGCCATCGTGCTGTTCATCGTGCTGGCGATCCTGCTGCCGATACTCAACCTCAATCAACTGGTTACCTGATCATGTCCCCACGCAACAGTCGTCGCCGTAACGGCGGTTTCACCCTTATCGAAATCATGGTGGTTATCATCATCCTGGGCGTGCTTGGCGGGCTGGTGCTGCCCAACGTCATGAGCCGGCCAGACCATGCGAAAGCTACGGCAGTGCGTACCGACCTGCAGTCAATTTCAACCGCGCTGGAGATCTACCGGCTCGACAACGGTCGCTATCCCTCCACCGAGCAGGGCCTGCAAGCCTTGGTAGCACGTCCCACCCAGGCGCCTGCGCCAAGGATGTGGAACGAACAGGGCTATCTCAAGAGCATGCCGGTCGATCCTTGGGGAGGCGAATACCAGTACCAGAGCCCTGGTACTCGCTCGAATCAGGGCTTCGACCTCTACTCCTTTGGTGCAGATAACCTGCCGGGAGGCGAAGGTATGGACGCCGACATCGGTAACTGGCCCCAGTGAGACGTAGCCGCGGATTTACCCTGCTGGAGTTGCTGCTGGTAATGGCGGTGCTCGGGGTGGTGATCGGCATGGCAGGGTTTGTATCCATGCACAACCCGCAACGGTTGGCCGTACAGGAGGCACAGTTGTTCCTGCGGTTCTTCGAGCACGCCCGTGCGCACGCATTGATCTCGGGACAGACCCTTGGCATTCAGGTCAACCAGGATGGCTACCGCATGATGAGGCTGACGCACCTGGGGTGGGGTGCAGGTGGTGATCTGCAGCCCAGTGAGCTGGACCTGCGCCTGAAGCACACCGACTGGTCGCCGGTCGTCTCGGACGGCCTTGTGCAACTGGTGCTGGTCGGTGACGAAGAACACACGCCATTCATCCTGTATTTCAGCCACGCCGGGGAGCTTCTGGCATGTGTGACAAGTGACGGAATCAATGTGCAATTCGGCTGCTGAGCGGGGCTTCACCCTGCTGGAGGTCATGGTTGCTCTGGCGATCTTTGCGGTACTGGCAGGTGCTGCAAGCATGGCAATGCAGCAGGTCTTGCAACAGCCCCACCAACTGCGTGAGCGCATGTATGGCAGTTGGATTGCCGACAACCACTTGACCGAAATGACTCTCCTGCCCACGCCAGGCCCTGGACAACGCGTACTGACGATCGACTTTGCCCAGGGGCGTTGGCACCTGGAGGAGCGGCGTAGACGCAGGCACGCAATGCTCGAGGTCGAGGTACTGGTCACGCGCGTCCCGAATGGTCCGGCGGTGTATCAGGCCAAGCGCTGGCTGGAGATTTCGAATGAAACGCAATGAGTCTCGCGTCGGTCGCAGGCAGCGTGGCTTCACGCTCCTGGAGCTACTGCTGGCTGTGGCGATCTTCGCTGTGTTGGCTGCTGGTGCTGCCCGTTTGTTCGATGCGTTGCTGCGTACCGACTCGGCGCGCCAGGCGCAGGCCGATGAAATTCGTAGCTTGGCAAGGGCGATGGGTATGCTGCAACGGGACGCCCTTCAAGGGGTATTTCCAGCTGCATTGGAGAAAGAGCACTTCGCCTTGAGGCTACGGGAGCAACGGCTTAGTTGGCTGTCGAGTAGCGGGTATGACATCCACCTGCAGCCGCGCAGTGACTTGCGTGTGATCCAATATTGGCTGGAAGACGGTGTGCTATGGCGCCAACGCGACAGTCTCGTCAGTGGCGCAGGGCGAGCGCAATACTTGCTCGCAGGTGTCACGAGTCTGCGTTGGCGAGTCTTCGTGCCTGGCCTGGGCTGGCAAGCCGACTGGCCCGGTGATCGTACTGCGAGCGAACCGCCCATCGCTCTTGAAATTACCTTTTCCATTGGACGAGCAGAGCGGCTTCGCCGCGTTCTCCCGCTGGCGGGTATGAGCCTGTGAGAGTGAAACGACAAGAGGGCCTCGCGCTGATCACCGTGTTGTTGGTCATGGCACTGATGGTGATGCTGATCGCCGCGATGTTGCGTGACCACCGACAGTTGATTGCCAGTGTATCCGGCCAGACTGAGGCTTCGCGCGGGCTACAGGTGCTGATGGCCGCAGAGCGCCAGGCACTGGCGCTTTTGCGCGAGCGCTTGAGGCTCGACATGCGTGTCGTTCATGCGGGGCAGTCGTGGTCAAAACCCTATGAGTTCACTCTGGACGATGTGCGCCTGCGAGGGCGAGTCGAGGATTTGGCTGCGCGCATCAATCTCGCTGCGCTTGTCCGCAGCCGCGAGCCCGACTCCGTGTTGCTTGCGCGCTGGGAGCGTCTTTGCCGGACCCTTGGCCTGGTTACTCCGGATCTTGCCATGTTGCAGGGTGTTCCACTGGTGGATGTCAGCCAGTTGGCGCAGTTGCCGGATGTGAGTGCCGAAATATTGGAGCGCCTCAGGCCGTGGGTGGCGGTACTGCCTGCGCAGGCTGGGCTGAACATCAACACTGCAGATCGATTCGTCCTCGGCACACTGGAGGGCGTGACGCCGGCGATCGCTCAGCGCCTGGTCGAGCAGCGCCCCAAGGATGGATATGCCAGCGTGCAGGCCTTTCTTGGCGATCCGTTGCTCGATGGTCAGGTCGCCACGGGGCGCGGTCTGGCGGTTGGCAGTCGATGGTTCGGCATGACCCTTCAGGCCGATCTCGAGACGAGCCGCTCGTACCTGCACAGCGAAGTGGAGGTGGACCTGGATGGTCATCGACTGCGCGTATCACGACGTATGTTTTCCACGGTACGACCAGCAGGTGCTGAATGAATGAGTACGCTGCCTACCTGCTGCCCGAGGGCGTGGGTGGGGTTCCGAAGAACTGGCCTGTTCGCGTTCTTCAGCCTGATGGCGTCACGCGGGAGTCTCGTCTGAGTGACCTGGAGGCATTGGCTGGACAGAAGGTGACGCTGGTGCTGCCGATGGAGCTTTTCTCCTACTGTCAAACTGGCTCGTTGCCGGGACGCAAGCCTGCCTACGATACCCTTGCCTTTGCGGTAGAGGATCAATTCGCCACCGCCTTGGAGACGCTTCACCTCGCGTTCGGCATGGCGAACCAGGCGTCATCGCGCCCTTGTCTGGTGATCGACCGAGCGTGCTTCGAGCAACTGCTGTCGTGTCTGCGCGTTCAGGGAGTCGAACCGCAGGCAGTGCTGGTCGATGCAGACATGCTCGCCTCGACCGGCCCCACGGCGTTGTGGCTGGAGGGGCGTTGGCTGTTTGGCGGCGGGGAGCAGCAGCGTCTTGCGGTCAACTGCGCGGCAGCCAGAGTGCTGAGTACATCGTTGCCTGAAATCAAATGGCTGGCAGAACCAGGGCAGGCGTCACGATGGGACGAGGTCGAGCTGGTTACCGACGCCTTTGCGTTGCTTTGGCAGGGGCGCTTTGACGCCATCAACCTGCTCCAGGGTGCTTTCGCACCCGGACGCGCCAAGTCAGTGCCTTGGCAAGCGCTACTGGGCGGATGCCTGCTGGCAGCATTGCTGGCCTGCATTGCCGAGTACTGGCACGTAGAGTGGCTGCAAGGACAGGTCGCGCAGTTGAAACAGCATAATGTGCGAGCATTCCAGCGTTGGGCGCCGGGACATGTACCGCGTGATGACCTTGCGCGTCAGATAAACGAATTGATGCAGCACCCTGCTCCGCCCACAGCGATGCAGCGTCTGGCCGTGTTGAGTGAATCCTTGGTCGAAAGCGGCGACTTGCGGATCGAGCGCGCAGAGGTTGTGGCTGGTCAGGGATGGCGGATCGAGATTCTTGCCCAGGGCTTCGATGATCTGGAACGATTTCGTCAGCGTCTGCCAGGGCTACAGGTCGAGCGTGCGCAGCAGGCTGCACAGCAGGTAAGCGCCACATTGACATGGCCAGGAGCCCAATGATGGTTGGCCTGCTTGATTGGATCGGCAGAGAGTGGCGAGGTATTCCGGCCCCGCGTCGCTGGGTGCTCAAGGCCGTCGCCTGGGGCCTTGCCGCGATCACGGTCTGGCAGGTGCTCTGTTTGCCGGCTCAACAACGATTGGATCAGGTGCAGGTGCAATTGAACCGGGAGCGTGCGCTGGCTCAACAGTTGCGACGCCTTTCGGCGACTTCCGCAGCGCTGCCAACGCCCGCGCAGGCCTTGACGACCGCACGCCTGAATGAGAGGGCGCGGATCGATGGGCTGCAGATCGTTGACATGCATAGCAATGGCTCGCAGGTGACGATGACGCTGCAGGGTAGACCGCATATCTTGACGCTCTGGCTCCATGCATTGGAGCAGGATGGCGCGCAGTTGACCGGGATAAGGCTGCAGGCGGTCGATGACCAGCTGCAGGCGCATCTGGGCCTGGCCATGGATGATGGGTGATTGCCATTAAGCTTGGCTTCAGCAGCCGTTGTTAGCCTGTATCCATCGAAACCCATACAGGACCTGCATCATGAAAGCCCGTTACCTGCCCCTGATCCTCGCCCCACTGTTCAGCACCGCCGCTCTCGCTGCCGGCTACACAGGCCCGGGCGCCCAGCCGGTGACCACCGTCGCTGCCGCCAAGGAGGCCGCCGATGACACCCCGGTAGTGCTGCAAGGCTATGTGACCAAGAAGATCAACAACGACGACAAGTACGAGTTCAAGGACAACACCGGCACCATCACCGTCGAGATCGACAACGAAGACCTGCCGGTAACCCCGTTCAACGACAAGACCAAGGTCAAGCTGACCGGCGAGGTGGAGAAACACCTGATGAGTCGTGAAGTGGATGTGGATATCGTCGAGATCGTCAACTGACGAACACCGTTTCGCGGTGGTTCTGCGCCCCGAACCGCCGCGAATGCCTCACACCGATTTAGGTGCCAGCTTGCTCAGGTGCAGCGCCACCAGCAACGCCACCGCCAGCAGACCGCCGATGAACAGGCCGATGCCGTTCCAACCGGCGTAATGCCAGAACACCCCGCCCGCCGTCCCGGCGACACTCGATCCCGCGTAGTAGCAGAACAGGTACAGTGAAGAGGCCTGCCCCTTGGCCTTGAGCGCGCGTCGACCAATCCAGCTGCTGGCCACCGAGTGGGCACCGAAGAAGCCGAAGGTGAACACCAGCATCCCGACGATCACCACTGGCAATGGGGTGAACAGGGTCATCAGCATGCCAGCGGCCATCACCAGGATGCTCGCCCAGAATACCCTGCGACGCCCCAGCCGGTCGGCCAGCGCGCCGACCTGTGCCGAACTGTAGATGCCTGACAGGTACACCACCGACAGCAAGCCGACCAGCGCCTGGTTCATGTGGTAGGGCTCGGCCAGCAGGCGATAGCCGATGTAGTTGAACAAGGTGACGAAGGCGCCCATCAGCAGGAAAGCTTCGAGGAACAGCCAGGGCAGGCCGGCATCCTTGAAGTGCATGAGGAAGCCATCGAGCAGATTGCGCGGCTTCAGCGACTGCGCGCGGAAGTTGCGCGATTCCGGCAGCACCTTCCAGAACACTACCGCGGCCAGCAGCGCCAGGCCGCCGATCACCAGCATCGCGGTGTGCCAACTGACGAAGTCGATCAGCACCCCGGTGATCAGCCGCCCGCTCATCCCGCCGATCGCATTGCCACCGATGTACAGGCCCATCGCCAGGCCAATGTGCTGCGGGTGGATTTCTTCGCTCAGGTAGGTCATGGCCACCGCCGCCAGGCCGCTCAGCGACAGGCCGACCAGTGCGCGGGTGGCGAGCACGCCTTCCCAGGTTGGCATCACTGCGCTGGCCAGTGTCGCCAGGGCAGCGCACACCAGGGCCGAGACCATCACCGGTTTGCGCCCGATTCGATCGGAAATGGGCCCGGTCACCAGCAGCCCGAACGCCAGCATGGCGGTGGATACTGACAGCACCAGGCTGCTCTGCGCAGCGTTGATCGAAAACTCTTGCGACAGCAGCGGCATCATCGGTTGCACGCAGTAGAGCAGCGCGAACGTGGCGAAACCGCCGCTGAACAGCGCCAGTACGGTTTTCATGAAGGCTGGGGTGCCTTTTTCGATCCACAAGTCGTTCAGGGGAGGCACTTCAGGTTCGGTGGGGAGGGGGGCTACAGCAGTTTTCACGGGCGATACCTCTGGCGCAATGAAAAAAGCATATAGCTGGCTAATGATTAGATCCAATATATTGTTCGACCTATTTGATAGCTTTAGCGACTTGTTTGGAGCCGATCATGGAACTGCGCCACCTGCGTTACTTCATCGCTGTCGCCGAAGAACTGCACTTCGGCCGTGCAGCCCAGCAACTGGGCATCTCCCAGCCGCCCTTGAGCCAGCAGATCCAGGCGCTGGAACAGGAACTGGGGGCGCGTCTGTTCGAGCGCACCAATCGTCGGGTCGAGCTGAGCGAGGCCGGACGACTGTTCCTCGAGGAGGCGCGCCAGGTGCTGGCGCAAGTCGACAAGGCGGCCGATGTGGCACGTCGCGCACAGTTGGGCGAGCTGGGCGAGATGAAGATCGGTTTCACCTCGTCGGCGCCCTTCACCTCGAGGATTCCCCAGGCGATCCACGCCTTCCGCCGGCGCTTCCCGGCAGTGCACCTGCACCTCAAGGAGATGAGCAGCCGTGAAGTGGTCGATGCTGTGTTCGACGAATCCATCGAGGTCGGCCTGATGCGGCCGCTGCCGGTGCCGGAAGGGTTGGCGGTCACCGAGTTGTTTCGCGAGCCGTTGGTCGTGGTGCTCAATGCCTCTCATCCGCTGGCGCTGGGCGGCGAGCAGGGCCTGTATATGCGGGACTTGGCCCACGAGCCGTTCGTATTCTTCCCACGCAGCTACGGCAGCGGTCTGTATGCGCAACTGATGGACCTGGCACGCCAGGCAGGCTTCAGCCCGCATTTCGCCCAGGAAGCCGGTGAGGCGCTGACCATCATCGGGTTGGTCTCGGCGGGCCTTGGGGTTTCGGTGTTGCCCGCGTCGTTCCAGCGCATCCGCATCGACGGCGTGGTGTACCGCACGCTGCTCGACGAGCAGGCGACCAGTGCGGTCTGGCTGGTGCGTCGCGAGGGCGCGGGCTCGGCGATGGCCCGGGCGTTCGTCGACCTGCTGGCGGGCCTGGAAAAGCCCGAAGGTGCTGGCTAAACCGCTGCGCCGGACACATACTCGGGCATTCCCTGATACACGGAGGTCAGTCATGCGGCGCGTGGTGTTCAATCAGAAAGGTGGCGTGGGCAAGTCGAGCATCGCCTGCAACCTGGCGGCGGTCAGTGCCAACGAAGGCTACCGGACCCTGTTGATCGACCTGGATGCCCAGGCCAACTCGACCCAGTACCTGACTGGGTTGACGGGTGACGACATCCCCATGGGTATTGCCGATTTCTTCAAGCAGAGCCTGTCCAGCGGGCCGTTCAGCAAGAAGAACAAGGTCGATATCTATGAAACGCCCTTTGACAACCTGCACGTGGTCACCGCCACCGCCGAGCTGGCCGACCTGCAGCCCAAGCTCGAGGCCAAGCACAAGATCAACAAACTACGTAAATTGCTCGATGAGCTGGACGAGGATTACGAGCGGATCTACATCGATACCCCGCCAGCGTTGAACTTCTATGCGGTTTCCGCGTTGATCGCCGCAGATCGTGTGCTGATTCCCTTCGATTGCGACAGCTTCTCGCGCCAGGCCCTGTACGGCCTGCTGGCCGAGATCGAGGAACTCAAGGACGACCACAACGAAGACCTCCAGGTAGAGGGCATCGTGGTCAACCAGTTCCAGTCACGGGCCAGCCTGCCTCAGCAGATGCTCGACGAGCTGCTCGCCGAGGGCCTGCCGGTGCTGCCGGTGTACCTGGGCAGCTCGGTGAAGATGCGCGAATCCCACCACGCCAGCCTGCCGCTGATCCACCTGGAGCCGAGGCACAAGCTGACGCAGCAGTTCGTCGAGTTGCACTCGCTGCTCGAAGAAAACGCTTAGATCCCTTGGCTGCGCACCCATTCCAGTAACGACTGGAGTGGAAACGCCCCTGCCTGGCGGCTGACTTCGCGGCCGTTCCTGAACAGGATCAGGCTAGGGATCGAACGGATGCCCAGTTGCCCGGCGAGGTTGCGGTTGGCCTCGCTGTCGAGCTTGGCCAGCCGGCAGCGGCCGCTGAGCTGGCGGGCCGCCTGTTCGAAGGTCGGTGCAAAGCTCTTGCACGGGCCGCACCAGTCGGCCCAGACGTCCACCAGCAAAGGCAGGTCGCCCTTTATCTGGCTGGCGTAGGTGCTTTCGCTGAGCTCGAAGGGCTTGTCGAGCAATACCGCCTGCTTGCAGCGCCCGCATTTCGGGCTGTCGCCCAGGCGTTCGCTGGGCAGGCGGTTGAGGCCGTTGCAGTGCGGGCAGGGGATTACCAGTGGGTCGGACATGTTTTCTCCGCTATAGCGTTCATATATGGCCTGTAGGCGGGCTTGCCAGGGCGCCGAACCGCCGCGAAGCAAGGGGCGCGGTGAGTGGCACCGGCTTTGCCAGTGTTCGCGGGCAAGCCCGCTCCCACAGGTCAGTCGTAGTTCAGGAAGAACAGCTGATTTCCAGATGCTTGCCCCACTCTGGTGGTCGCTCGGCATAGGCTTGCATCCCCGGCTGCTCCTCGAATGGCTTGCACAGTACCTGGTGCAGCCGTCGCACTTCACTGTAGTCCCCACCTTCGGCCGCCTCGATGGCGCGCTGCGCCAGATAGTTGCGCAGGATGTACAGCGGGTTGACCGCATGCATGCGCTCACGCCGACCTTCGGCGTTACCCGCTTCGCGCTGGCAGCGTGCGAGGTAGTCGGCACCCCAGGCGTCGAAGCCGGCGAGATCGATGAAGTCGTCGCGAACCACGTTCAGTGCCTGCTCCACCGGCTGCTCGCCAAGCCGGCGGAAGAACAGGGTGTAGTCCACGCCGCCACTCTGCATGCGCTGCAGCAGGCGTTCGATCAGGGCCATGTCGTCGTCCTCGGCGGTCGTCAGGCCGAGCCGACGGCGCATCAGGTCCAGGTAATGGGCCTGGTACAGCGGCAGGAACAGGCCGAGCGTCTCCTTCAATGCCTCCACTTCGATCACCGTGGTCAGGGCCTGGGCCAGGGCGCTCAGGTTCCAGTGGGCGATCGGCACCTGGTTGGCGTAGCTGTAGCGGCCGCGATCGTCGGAGTGGTTGCAGATGAAGTTGGCGTCGAAGTCGTCGAGGAAGGCGTAGGGACCGAAATCGAAGGTGATGCCCAGGATCGACATATTGTCGGTGTTCATCACCCCGTGGCAGAAACCATAGGCCTGCCAGCGTGCGATCAGCTCGGCGTTGCGCTCGCCGATGCTGCGGAACATCGCCAGGTACGGCTGCTCGGCGTCGCGGCATTCGGGGTAGTGCTGATCGAGCACGTGATCGATCAGCACGCGTTGTTGCTCGGGCTGCTGGGTGTAGTAGAAATATTCGAAATGACCGAAGCGCACATGGCTCTGCGCCAGTCGCAGCAGCATGGCCGCGCTTTCGCGGGTCTCGCGCCACACCGGGGTGCTCGAGCCGACCACGCATAGCGCCCGGCTGCTGGGAATGCCCAGGGCGTGCAGCGCTTCCGAGGCGAGGAACTCACGGATCGACGAACGCAGCACCGCGCGGCCGTCGCCCATGCGCGAGTACGGGGTCTGGCCGGCGCCCTTGAGGTGCAGGTCCCAGTGCTCGCCCGCGTCGTTCAATACCTCGCCCAGCAACAGGCCGCGGCCGTCACCCAGGCGCGGGTTGTACGAACCGAACTGATGGCCGGAATAGACCATCGCCCGTGGATCGGCTTCTTCCCAGAGCTTGTGGCCGCTGAACAGCTCGGCGAACACGGGCTCATCGGCCTGGGCTGGGTCGAGGTCGAGCAGGGCCATGGCCGATTTGCTGGCGACCACCAGGCGCGGCTCGGCAATCGGCTCGGGCAGCACCTGGGTGGAGTAGGTGTCGCCGAGTTGGGCGAAGCGGTTATCGAAAGTGAGTTGGTCGAGGGCTTTCACGTGGCCGGCTCCTGGCTATCGGTGACAGGGGGCCGCCTTGCGGCCCTGCGCGGGGCAAAGCCCGCACCTACAGAACTCGGTTTCCTGTGGGAGCGGGCTTTTCCTGCGATCGAGGGCAAAGCCCTAGCAGGCATTCTGGGCGCTTGCACCCATCAGCGTCCACTCAGCTCGGTGGCGTGCTGTCGGGTTTGCTCTCCAGCGGGATCATCTGCTGCTTGCCGCCCTTGGTGTCCATCAGGAACACCTCAACCTGGCGCACCGAGATCTTGATGTCGTGGGCCTTGAACTCACGGTTGATGTAGCGGTTGATCTCGTCCAGCGTCGGGTTGCGGTCGCCCAGGTCACGCACGTGCATGCGCAGCTCGTGATCCAGCGAGCTTTCGCCGAACTGCAGGAAATACACGATCGGCTCAGGGTCCTTGAGCACACGTGGGTTTTCGTGGGCACCCTTGAGCAGCAGGTCGCGCACCAGGTCCAGGTCGGAGCCGTAGTCGATGCCCAGCTTGAGCGTCACTCGGGTAACCGTGTCGGTCAACGACCAGTTGATCAACTGGCCAGTGATGAACGTCTTGTTGGGGACGATGATGTCCTTGCGGTCGAAGTCGGTGATGGTCGTGGCGCGAATGCGGATCTTGCTCACCGTGCCGGACAGATTGCCGATGGTGATGGTGTCGCCGATCCGCACCGGGCGCTCGAACAGGATCATGATGCCGGAGATGAAGTTGGCGAAGATCTCCTGCATGCCGAAGCCCAGGCCCAGAGACAGGGCGGCGACCAGCCACTGCAGCTTGTCCCAGCTCACCCCGAGGGTGGCCAGGGTGCTGACGATGCCCACCCCGACGATCACGTAGGACAGCAGCGTGGTGATCGCGTAGGCGCTGCCCTGGGCCAGGCTCAGGCGCGACAGCACCAGCACTTCCAACAGGCCCGGCAGGTTGCTGGCCAGGGCGATGGTGATGCCGGCGATGACCAGCGCACCGAGCAGGTCGCCGAGGCTGATCGGAACCATGCTGGCCGCCGCGCCGGTGCCGCTGGCGTATTCGTACAGGGTGACGTTGTTGAGGTAGGAGAACACGGTTATCAGATCCGACCATACCCAGTACAAGCCACCGATGAAGCCACCGAGCAGGGCCAGGCGGATCAGGCGCAGGGACTGCTGGTTGACCTGCTCGATGTCCAGGGTCGGTTCCTCGATGATGACTTCGCCGTCCAGCCCTTCCTTGGCAGCCGCGCGCTTGCTCAACGCGCGCTGGTAGGCCAGGCGTCGCGCCGCCACCGACAGGCCACGGACGAACGCCGCCTCGATCACCAGCCAGAACAGCAGCAGGTAGAGGGTATAGATCAGGCGGTCGGTGAGTTTCAGTGCGGTGTAGTAGTAGCCGAAGCACACCGCGACGAACAGTGCGATCGGCAGCGCGGTGAACGCTACCCCGACCGCCTTGCGGAACAGCGACGTGTCGCGGTGCGCCGGACTGCTCAGCAGCAGGCGGCTGAGCAGCCAGGCCATCAGCGCATAGCACGCCAGCACCACGCCGATGCCCAGCACGTCGTCGGCCAGCGCCGAAGGCTGGTGCTCGGCCACCGCGACCACACCCACCAGGGCCAGCACCACCGTGCCGAGCCTGCGTACCCAACCGCGCAGGAACTCCACCTGCGGCTTGTGCCAGCGGAAGTGCACCTCGGCCACGCCGCCGGGGGCCAGCACGCGGTAGGCGGTGTAGAACACCAGCCAGGCCTGGGCCAATTGCCACAGCGCAGCGCCGAGGTTGGCGTTCTGGCCGCGGGCGTCGATCTGCAAGGCATAGCTGCACAGCGCCAGGCCCAGGCTTACCGGCATGGCCAGGAGGATGTTGATGAGGATCGCTTGTGGCGTGTGCCACTGGCTGTCGCGACGGAAGTGGCCGATGTCCTGGTGCACCTTGCCCAGACGCTGGTACAGGTACTTGCGCCGCCACAGCAGCGCGCCGATCACCAGCAGCAGCGGCAGGAACAGCAGCGGGCGCTGGCTCAGGCCGTCGGCCAGTTCCTTGATGCCCGAGCCCCAGGGCAGGCTGGCGACCTGGTCGGCGAAGCGCTCGGGCACATAGCGCAGCCAGTCCCAGTCCAGCGGCTTGTTGCTGGGGATCCAGAACATCTGCTCATCGAGGGTGGTGCGCAGGTTCTGCGCGGTGCCCAGCAGTTGCTTCTGGTTGAGCTGCAGGGTGATGGACTCATTGAGCAATGCTGAAAGCTCGCGGTTCAGGCGCTCGAGCAGGTCGCTGCGGGTGATGGCGACCTCCAGCAGCGCCTTGCGCAGTTGCGGGGTGACATCCTGCTCAGGCTGGGTGGACAGCAGCTTGTCGACGTAGCTGACCGGGCTGCTCATCTGCTCACGCTGCTGGTTGACCTCGAACTGGTACAGGCGGATATCGGCGATCTGGTCGGCCAGGTCGCGGTCCACCTTCAGGTGCGGCAGCGCCTGTTTCTGCTTGTAGAGGATCTTCGACAGCAGCAGGCTGCCCTTGAGCACGTTGATCTGCTCGTCCAGCGCCTGGTCGGCCTGGGTCAGGGTGTCGAGCTGCTGCTTGGTCTGCAGGTTCTGCTGGGTGAGTTCGTTGAGGCGGTCGGTGCTGCGCAGCAGGTAGTCGGAGAGCTTGAGGTTGGCGGCGCTCTCGTTGGCCAGCAGGGTGCTGCCGCCGGCTTTCTGCGCTTCGATCGACTGCTGGGTGACGGTCTGTTGCGACTGTGCCAGGCGCTTCTCGTTGATCAGTGTCTGCAGGTCCTGGATCTCTTGCTCCAGGCGTGCGGCACGCTCGATCAGCAGGTCGTGACGGGCATTGCCCAGGTCCTGCAGCAGGCTGTTGCCGGCCAGCTCCTGGCGGCGCAGCAGGGTGAGGGCGTTGAGCGAGGCCAGTTCGGCGTTGAGCTGGTTGCGCTGGTCGGCGGAAATCGCCTTGCCGTTGTCCTTGCCCGACTTCAGCGCGTTGTTGATCTGCTGGGCGCGGGTCTGGTTGTTGCTGATCTCGGCCTGGGCACGTTCGGGGCGGGTCTGGGAGTTGATGATCAGGCTGTTGGCTTCGGACAGCGCCTTTTGCAGCTCGCCCTGCTGGGTGCTGCGCTCGCTGAGCATCTGCTCGAGCTGCGGTACGCTGAGGCTGGCATAGCGCTGGGCCACGGGCGTGACCTTGCTGTCCTTGAGTTTGGCCAGTTCGCGCTGGCTGTCGCGGGTTTCCTGAGGGGCACCGGCCAACTGCTGCTTGAGGTCGGCGAGTTTCTTCTCGCTATCCTCTTTGCTGGCGATCAGCGCGAGCGTCTGCTCCAGCACCTGCTGGAGCGCCTTCTGCTCGGGTTCCGGCAGCTTGCGCTCGGCAATCTTGTCCAGGCTGTTCTGAATACCGGGAGCGGCCGGCACCTCGGCCGCCACAGCGGCGAACGACAGGGAAAGGCACAGCCCGAGGAGGGCTGCGCGGGCATACACGCGCAGGGACATAGGCAGACTACTTGCGAGAGGGCACTAACGGAGTTTAGAGGAACAGCCCCGGGCCGGGCCGGGTTCCTTCGGGGAATCTGACGCCCACTTTCTGGATCTTGTTCCCGTCCATGGTCGCGACCGTCCAGATCGTGCTGTGCCATTCGACCTGGTCGCCTACGACTGGAGCGCCTCCGACCTTCTGTCGGATGAACTGCGCCAACGGCATTTTCGCATCCAGGCCGTCGAGTTTCAGGCCATAAAGCGCTGCCACCGCACCGAGTTCGGCATCGCCTTCGAGGACGAAGTCGCCGAAGAAGCGCAGGTCCAGGCCGCGCTGTGGCGCCTGGCTGAACAGTTTGCCCAGGGCGGGCAGGTTGTGCTCGTGGCCGATTACGCAAAGCATGTCGCCGACCTCCAGCACGGTACTGCCCGAGGGGTGCAGCAATTGCTCACCACGGAACAGCGCGGCGATACGCGTGCCCTCGGGCATCTTCAGCTCGCGCAGGGCTGCGCCGATGCACCATTTTTCAGCGCCCAGGCGGTAGACGAAGAGCTCCCATTCGCTGGTGATATGCACCTCAAGCGCCGAGCGCGAGATCGGCGCTGGATCTGGCGGCACCGTGACCTTCAGCAGCTTGGCCATCCACGGCAGGCTGGTGCCTTGCACCAGCAGCGACACCAGTACGATGAAGAACGCCAGGTTGAAGAACAACTGCGCATCCGGCAGGCCCGCCATCAGCGGGAACACCGCAAGGATGATCGGTACCGCGCCGCGCAGGCCAACCCAGGAAATGAAGCCCTTTTCGCGGCCGTGGAACGCCTTGAACGGCAGCAATGCGGCCAGCACCGACAGTGGGCGGGCGAAGAGGATCATCCACAGCGCCAGGCCCAGGGCGGGCAGGGCGATGGGCAGCAGGTCGTGCGGGGTGACCAGCAGCCCCAGCACCAGGAACATGCCGATCTGCGCCAGCCAGGCCATGCCGTCGAGCATGTGCAGGATGCCGTGGCGGCTGCGGATCGGCTTGTTGCCCAGCACCAGGCCGCACAGGTAGACGGCAAGGAAGCCGCTGCCGTGCAGGGCGTTGGTCAGCGAGAACACCACCAGGCCGCCGGCGACCACCAGGATCGGGTACAAGCCGCCGGCCAGGTTGATGCGGTTGACCAGTTGCAGCATCAGCCAGCCGCCGCCCAGGCCCAGCAGGCCGCCGATGCCGAACTCGCGCAGCAGGTGGGTCAGCAGGCTCCAGTGCAGGCCGGTCTGGCCGCTGGCGATCATGTCGATCAGGGTGACGGTGAGAAATACCGCCATCGGGTCGTTGCTGCCCGACTCGATTTCGAGCGTTGCCGTGACCCGTTCGTTCAGGCCTTTGCCACCGAGCAGCGAGAACACCGCCGCGGCGTCGGTAGAGCCGACGATGGCGCCGATCAGCAGGCCCTGGATCAGGCTCAGGTCGAACAGCCAGGCAGCGACCATGCCGGTAAGGCCGGTGGTGATGAGCACGCCCACCGTGGCCAGCGACAAGGCTGGCCACAGGGCCACGCGGAAACTCGCCACCCGCGTGCGCAGGCCGCCGTCGAGCAGGATCACGGCCAGCGCGAGGTTGCCCACCAGGTAGGCGGTCGGGTAGTTGTTGAAAATGATGCCGCCACCATCGACACCGGCGACCATGCCGACCGCGAGGATGATGACCAGGATAGGGATGCCCAGGCGCGACGACAGAGAGCTGACCAGGATACTTGCGCCCACCAGCAGTGCGCCGATCAGGAACAGGCTGTTGATGGTGCTGGCATCCAAAGGCAGGTACTCCGGGATATCGCAGAAAGATGACTTGACTGGCAAGTCGCGTGCCAATCGATTCTAACCTGATGAATTGCCAGCATGTAAAGCGTTTCTGCAGATGTGCAAAAGGCACCGCGGTGGGTGCCTTTTGTTGTGTTGCCTATGCGGGCCCTTTCGCGGGCAAGCCCGCTCCCACAGGTACTGCACAGTTTTCATAATCTGTGCGAACCCTGTGGGAGCGGCTTTAGCCGCGAAGGGGCCGGTGCAGGATTACGCCTGCTTCACCTCACGCATCGGCTTGCCCTTCACCGGCGCACCGTTGGCCTTGTAGTACTTGGCCGTGCTGCGTGGCAGTGGCTTGCGTCCACGGATCTTGTCGGAGATTTTCTCGGCGATCATGATCGTGGTGGCGTTGAGGTTGCCGGTGATGATGATCGGCATGATCGACGCATCGACAACGCGCAAGCCTTCCATGCCATGCACGCGGCCTTCGCCATCGACCACCGCCATGTCGTCGGTGCCCATCTTGCACGAGCAGGACGGGTGGAACGCGGTTTCGGCGTGCTCGCGGATGAATTTGTCCAGCTCTTCATCGGTCTGCACGTGCGCGCCCGGGCTGATTTCGCGACCGCGATACGGGTCCAGCGCCGGCTGGGCCATGATCTCGCGGGTCAGGCGGATGCCGTCGCGGAATTCCTGCCAGTCCTGTTCGGTGGCCATGTAGTTGAACAGGATGCTCGGGTGCTGGCGCGGATCCTTGGACTTGGCCTGGATGCGGCCACGGCTTGGCGAACGCATCGAACCCATGTGCGCCTGGAAGCCGTGTTCCTTCACGCCGTTGGAGCCGTTGTAATTGATCGCCACCGGCAGGAAGTGGTACTGGATGTTCGGCCATTCGAACTCAGGACGGGTGCGGATGAAGCCACCGGCCTCGAACTGGTTGCTGGCGCCGATGCCGGTGCCGTTGAACAGCCACTCGGCACCGATGGCCGGCTGGTTCCACCACAGCAGCGATGGGTACAGCGACACCGGCTGGGTGCAGGCGTACTGCAGATACAGTTCCAGGTGGTCCTGCAGGTTCTCGCCGACGCCCGGCAGGTCGTGGACCACCGGAATGTCGAGGCTCTCCAGCAGGGCGCGCGGGCCGACACCGGAGCGCTGCAGCAACTGCGGCGAAGCGATGGCGCCGGAGCTGACGATGACTTCCTTGCGGGCACGGGCTTCGACGCGCTCTTCGCTGTCACCGACCAGATAGGTCACACCCACGGCGCGCTTGCCTTCGAAGAGTACGCGATCGCTCAGGGCGTGGGTGACGATGGTCAGGTTAGGGCGCTTCTTGGCCTGGTCCAGGTAGCCACGGGCGGTGCTGGAGCGACGACCGTTCTTGGTCACCGAACGGTCCATCGGACCGAAGCCTTCCTGCTGGTAGCCGTTGAGGTCTTCGGTGCGTGGGTAACCGGCCTGTACACCGGCTTCGACCATGGCATGGAACAGTGGGTTGTTGCCAGCTTTTGGCGTGGCAACGCTGACCGGGCCGTCGCCGCCGTGGTAGTCGTTCGGGCCGATGTCGCGGGTTTCGGCCTTGCGGAAGTACGGAAGGCAGTCGAGGTAGGTCCAGTCTTCCAGGCCTGGCAGTTCAGCCCAGCCGTCGAAGTCCATGGCGTTACCACGGATGTAGCACATGCCGTTGATCAGCGAGGAGCCACCCAGGCCCTTGCCGCGGCCACATTCCATGCGGCGGCCATCCATGTGTGGCTCAGGGTCGGTCTCGTAGGCCCAGTTGTAGCGGCGGCCTTGCAGCGGGAAGGCCAGGGCGGCCGGCATCTGGGTGCGGAAATCGAAGCGGTAGTCGGGGCCGCCGGCTTCCAGCAGCAGCACCGAGACGTTGGCGTCTTCGGTCAGGCGGGTGGCCAGGGTGTTACCGGCCGAACCGGCACCGACGATGATGTAATCGAATTCTTGGGACATGCAAAGTACCCTCGTTGGCAGTGTTCAGGGAGCGGGAGCGCCCGTGCGCAATGTCACGGGCGTGGCCAGACCGGTCTTAGAAGACCGAGTTGTAGCCGCCCAGCTCGACCTGCACCGACTTGATGCGAGTGTATTGAGCCAGCGAGCTGACGCCGTTTTCACGGCCGACGCCCGACTGCTTGTAGCCGCCAACCGGCATCTCGGCTGGCGATTCACCCCAGGCGTTGATCCAGCAGATACCGGCTTCGAGCTTGTGGATGATGCGGTGTGCGCGGGTGATGTCGTTGGTGCATACGCCCGCAGCCAGGCCGTACTCGGTGTCGTTGGCGCGGCGGATGACTTCTTCTTCGGTTTCGTAGGTGAGGATGCTCATCACCGGGCCGAAGATCTCTTCCTTGACGATGGTCATGTCGTCGCGGCAGTCGGTGAACACGGTCGGGGCGACGAAGGCGCCCTTGGCGAACGCGCCTTCGGTCAGACGCTCCCCGCCGCACAGCACGCGGGCGCCTTCTTCCTTGCCCTTGGCGATGTAGCCCAGGACGCTTTCCATGTGCGCGAAGCTGACCAGCGGACCGAAGTTGGTGTTCTCGTCTTCCGGGTTGCCGATGCGAATGCGGGCGACGCGTTCGGCGATCTTGGCTTCGAAGGCGGCTTTCATCGCTGCCGGAACGAACACGCGGGTGCCGTTGGTGCAGACCTGACCGGAGCTGTAGAAGTTGGCCATCATGGCGATGTCGGCGGCCTTATCCAGGTCGGCGTCGTCGCAGATGATCAGCGGCGACTTGCCACCCAGTTCCATGGTCACTTCCTTGAGCGAGGAGCTCGAAGCGCTGGCCATGACTTTCTTGCCGGTGGTGGTGCCGCCGGTGAAGGAGACTTTCTCGATGCGCGGGTGCTCGGTCAGCAGGGTGCCGACTTCACGACCGCTGCCGGTCAGGACGTTGAACACGCCATCCGGCAGACCGGCTTCGGTGAAGATCTCGGCCAGCTTCAGGGTGGTCAGCGAGGTGACTTCAGACGGCTTGAAGATCATCGCGTTGCCGGCGGCCAGGGCTGGCGCAGACTTCCACAGGGCGATCTGGATCGGGTAGTTCCACGCGCCGATACCGGCAGTCACGCCCAGCGGCTCGCGGCGGGTATAGACGAAGGACGATTCGCGCAGCGGGATCTGCTCGCCTTCGATGGCCGGGATCAGGCCTGCGTAGTACTCCAGCACATCGGCACCGGTGACGATGTCGACGTAGCGGGTTTCGGAGTACGACTTGCCGGTATCCAGGGTTTCCAGCATGGCCAGCTCGTCGTTGCGCTCGCGCAGGATGTCGACGGCGCGGCGCAGGATGCGCGAACGCTGCATGGCGGTCATCGCGGCCCAGACTTTCTGGCCACGTTCGGCGCTCTCGACGGCGCGCTCGACGTCAGCCTCGGTCGCACGCTGGACGTGGGCAAGGACTTCGCCGGTGGCCGGGTTGATGGCTTCGAAGGTGGCATCGCTGCCAGCGTCGACATAACCACCATCGATGTAGAGTTTTTGCGTTCCGAAACGGGCCATAGAGTCCTCGCAAGTGCAGTGTGTGATTGGCTAGCCGCGTCGTGCTCCTGCCGGTTGGGCAGTCGCTGCGTGCGATCGTTCAGCCGCCTGGGGGTTGGTAGCCAGGTCGTGCTGCTTAGCCAGTTGTAGATCCATGTATTCGTAGGCGATCCGTATTGCCTGCTCGGTGTCGAACGCGTCGCCCGAGAGCGCACCACGCAGCCACAGGCCGTCGATCAGGGCCGCCAGCCCGCGAGCAGCCTTGCGTGCATGGTAGAGCGGCAAGACACGACGGAACTGGCAGCACAGGTTGGAGTAAAGGCGGTGATCGTTGATCCGCTGCAACCTGTGCAAGGACGGCTGGTGCATGCTGGCGGCCCAGAAGGCCAACCAGGTTTTCATTGCCGGGCCGCTGACCTGGCTTGCGTCGAAGTTGCCTTCGACGATCACTCTCAGGTGCGCCCGCGGGCTGTCGTCGGTGAGGGCTTGTCGGCGGGCGACGGTGCCTTCGCTCAACGCATTCATGAGGTAGCGCATGGTCGCTGCGATCAGGCCGTTCTTGTCCTGAAAGTAGTGACTGATGATGCCGTTCGACACACCGGCCAAACGGGCAATCAGCGCAATGCTGGCATCTCCCAGACCGACCTGGTCGACAGCCTGCAATGTGGCGTCGATCAACTGCTGGCGGCGGATGGGTTGCATACCGACCTTGGGCATCTTGCTATCTCCTCAGGCCTGCGAGCGGACAACACGCATCCGACTCGGCGAGGGCCAGTCTATTTTGTTTTGATTGAACGTTCAATCAATAAAGAATAAGCTCTGCGACAATTTGTGCCATTGACAGTCTTTCAGGCAGTCGAGAAGGCACGGATTGACACCCCAGGAAAACGTGTAACCCCCGGAATACAAGGCGTTGACGGGCAAGAACGGTGCATGAACAGATTCTGCCGAGTGGTCGATGACCGCGCGGACGACCCTTGGAGCGGGTCAGGCGAGCTGTGACCAATGCGCGCATCCAGTGAGGATGAAGGCGCTCAGGTGCAGTCCGCCGGTCTGTTTTTTTGCAGCGTTTCGATTCGGGATCACGGTTTCCAAGGTGCTTTTATAACACCTGACGCAGTGGAGCTATTGCACCAATTGCGCGGGAAATGACTGATTAGCCTCCACAGCCGTACTGCCCGGAGCATTCGTGCAATGAGTTCTGCCTCCCTGACAAAGCCCCCCGCCGAGAGGGTTCGGGTCAACCGCGTGGTGTTCCTCACCTCCGCGCTGCTGGTCCTCGCGTTGACTGCCTTGCTTATCGCTGTACCCGAAACTGCCGGCCAGGTGCTGGGCGTAGCCCAGAAGTGGCTGACGCGCACCTTCGGCTGGTACTACATGCTGGTGATCTGCGGTTACCTCGTGTTCGTCGTCTACCTGGCCTTCTCCGACTACGGCAAGCTCAAGCTGGGCGGCAAGGACGACCAGCCAGACTTCAGCTACGGCGCCTGGGCCGGCATGCTGTTCTCCTCCGGTATTGGCATTTCGCTGCTGTATTTCGGCGCATCCGAACCGCTGGACCACTACTTCAATCCGCCGGAAGGCACCCCTGCCAGCCTCGAGGCTGCGCGCCAGGGCCTGCAACTGACCTTCCTGCACTGGGGCCTGCACGGCTGGGCGATCTACGCCTTGGTGGGTCTGGCCGTGGGCTACTTCGCCTACCGCCACAACCAGCCGCTGGCGCTGCGTTCGGCGCTGTACCCGCTGGTCGGTGAGCGCTGGGTCAAGGGCGCGGCCGGTAATGCCGTGGACATCTTCGGCATGTTCGTCACCCTGCTGGGCCTGGTGACCAACCTCGGTATCGGCTCGATGCAGGTCTCCTCGGGCCTGGAGTACCTGTTCGGCATGGACCACAGCAAAACCAACCTGCTGGTGGTCATTCTGGTGATGGCCGGTGTGGCCACCGTAGCCGCGGTCTCGGGTGTGGAAAACGGCATTCGCCGCCTGTCCAACCTCAACATCATGCTGTTCAGCGGGCTGTTGATCTTCGTCCTGCTCGGCGGCAATACCCTGCACCTGCTCAACGGCTTCGTGCAGAACGTCGGCGATTACCTCAACGGCATCGTACTCAAGACCTTCGACCTGTATGTCTATGAAGGCGAGGCCGGCAAGTCCGAGCGCTGGCTGGGCCTGTGGACCGTGTTCTACTGGGCCTGGTGGATCTCCTGGGGTCCGTTCGTGGGCATGTTCATCGCCCGTATCTCCAAGGGCCGTACCGTGCGCCAGCTGGTCAGCGGCGTGCTGCTGATCCCGCTGGGCTTCACCCTGGCGTGGCTGTCGATCTTCGGCAACACCGCGCTGGACCTGGTGATCAACCAGGGCGCCGTTGAGCTGGGCAAGACAGCGCTGGAGCAGCCCTCGATGTCGATCTACCAGTTGCTGGAGTACTTCCCGGCGGCCAAGATCGTGATCGGTGTGGCGGTGTTCGTCGGCTTCGTGCTGTTCCTCACCCCGGCCGACTCGGGCGCGGTGATGATGGCCAACCTTTCGTGCAAAGGTGGCCAGGTCGACGAGGATGCGCCGCACTGGATGGTGGTGTTCTGGTCGGTGATCATCACCCTGGTTACCATCGGCCTGCTGTTCGCCGGCAACTTCGAAGCCATGCAGACCATGGTGGTGTTGGCCGGCCTGCCGTTCTCGGTGGTGCTGGTGCTGTTCATGTTCGGCCTGTACAAGGCGATGAAGCAGGATGTCGCGGTCGAGCAGGAGCGCGCGGAGCTGGCTGCCCGTGGCCGTCGCGGCTTCAGCGAGCGCCTCACGCAACTGGAGCTCGAGCCGACCCAGGCGGTGGTGCAGCGCTTCATGGACAAACAGGTCAGCCCGGCCCTCAAGGAGGCGGCGGAACAACTGCGCGCCCTGGGCTTCGAGGTGGAGACCCGTGTCGGTCAGTCGCGCAACATGATGGGCGTGCGGGTGATGATGGAAGAGGGCAACCCGTTCGTTTATGAAGTCAGCCTGGACGGTTACCTGGCGGCACCGAGCGAGGCGTCTGCCGGGGGTGAGCCAGAAGTGCGCCAGCGCTTCTACCGCGCCGAGGTGTACCTGCACAACGGCAGCCAGGAGTACGACCTGATGGGCTTCCTGCCTGAGCAGATCGTGCGCGATGTGCTCGATCAGTTCGAAAGCCACCGCCAGTTGCTGGGGCGTGTCTACAGCTGATCGCGTAGGCGGCTTATCGTTGTGAAAAGGGCTCTGTCGAATGACAGGGCCCTTTTTTTCTTCAGCGGGCGGTCACGTTGGGGCGGACCGCCGACTGCCGTTGCCCATGGTCAACCGGTGCGCAAAAGCATTATGTACCCCCCAGTGATATCGACTGGCGCGGAGGCTTTGGCTTCATTTCACAACGAGCCTTGAGCATGTCTACTACCTCCGTGAGTCACCCACCCTACGACCTGTACAGCGCAGTCGCTGCGCAGTTCGCTAATCGACCGACCTTGCGCGAAGTGCTCGACCAGCAGGTCATGAAGATAATCGTCGAGCAGTATCCGCTGATCGCGATTCATCGCCCCGAGATGACTTCTGCACAGCCACTCTCGCTGCTTTGCTCCACCGCAGATGACACCTACCGCACTGAGTTGCTGATCGACCATCTGCTGCAGTTGGTGCTCGATGGCAAGCGCGTGGATTTCGCCAGCATGGGCGCTTATGCGCTGAGCCTGAATCCGTACCAACGCCTCTTCGCCATCAAGTCGCCCTTCGAAACCAGTGATGGGGACCTGATCAAGCCTGAGACGCTGGTCGAACCCTTCGAGAAGATGCTGCCTCTGTTGCCCCATTATCTGCAGCAGGCGCAGATCGGCTACTGGAACGGCGACGGCCAGGGCAACCGCGATCTCTGGTTGCAACAGGTGCTGCGAGCCAGCCTACTGCAAGGCCTGGACGAGGCTGACCTTGAGGAGGCCGAGCGCGCCTGCCTGCGCCAACTGCTGTTGGGGAACACTCGTAACGTCGAGGTGCAGGCCGTTCGCGTGCAGATGCACTTGGGCGATCGACAAAGCAGTGAACTGTTGCCCGGCTTACTGGTGACGACCCTCGACACGCCGCGTCCGTTGGTCTTGTGGTGCCAACCGGATGGGGAGGTGCGTAGCTTCGAGTCACTGAGTGCCTTTGGCCGAGGGCTGCAGCTGCAGATGGCGCGGCGTTGCGAGTTCGATCGTATGAGCTGGAGTGGTTTCACGTCGGAGGGCGATGCGTTCGCCCTGCAAAGCGGGTTGCTGCTGGAGATCCTGCTCGAGCGTCAGGCGCGTGTGCGCTGGGGGGCAGCTGATAGCGTCGCCGAGCTGGAGCGCCAGGTCGATGGAGCCTTGGACCCCTCTCAGTTTTTCGCTCAACGCAGCAATGTGCCTGCCAAGCCGGTGGCTCTGCAGCTACCTACTGGCCTCCGGAGAGCCGGGTCTGAGGGGCAGGCCACCTATTTGCAGGCCATGCTCGATCTGACGCTGTTGCAGGGGAGTGACGGTGGTGAGCGCGCCCTGGACGGGGTGGATGATCTGCACACCTATGCAGCCCGCCGTCTTCGCGAGGAAATGCTTGCCGATCATCCGGTCGATGCCAACTACTTTGCCGATGATCTGCTCCTGACCATCGACACCTTTGTCAGCGACGGTCATGGCCTGGATTTTGGGCAAAAGATCGACAGCCGTACCGTGACCCTGACCGAGCTGGCCATCGGTCGGCTGGCTGCGTCGCAGGGTGGCGTGGTGACACACATCGCCCACCGTAATGAACAGTTGATCCTGGACTGGATGAATGTCGATTACATCCGTGAACTGGTCGCACGCGTCGATATCGGCGGTACCTACCCGACCTACGTCAACAACCTGCTCGCAGATGGCACCGAAAACGCGGAACGTATCGCCCGTTTCGGTCGTCAATGGCGTATCACTTTGATGTTCGATGCCGCTCGGGCGGTGGTGGTCAATCGCCTGGATACCTTTGCCTATGGTGCAGTGGCCCGCTTCTGTCGCGATGGGGACGCGCAAGCGGCTGGGGTCAGGATTGCGCCCTTGGCTTTCAGGCGTTCGCCGACCTCGAAGAAAGTTGATCGGGTGCATGGGTTCTATGTCATTGAAATCGTCGAGTCCGGCCAGTGCGTGCTGTATTGCCCGATGTACACAGACGGCGCGGTCCATGTCTTCAAGGACGTCGATACCTTGATGGGGGCCATCCGCAAGCCTGGCAAGCTACAGAACCTCGCGCTGATGTGGATGGATCAGAACGAGCGTCCTGTCTACGACAATGGTGGATTCAATGAACCTCACCTGCCGCACTGGGTGTTCGACCCCTTCGGTCCATTGGATAAGCCTGATCCTGCTCAACTGGCGCTGGAGGCCTGGGGGCAAGACATCGACGCACAGATGTTCGAGGCGCGGCATCAGGTGTTGGTCGAGCTGGCCGACCGTTCGGCGGTGAGCAACAGCGAGTTGCGGTGGGGGGTAGTGATCGCGTTTGGCTGGGAGCTGCTCAATGCGGTGCTGCCTGTGCTGCCGGGACCGGTGGTATCGATCACCTGGCTGTACATGGGCATCCGCAGCCTGGCCAGCGATGTACAGGGGCTTGGCAGTGACAGCGCGGGGGAGCGAATCCAGGCCGTGACCGACCTTTTGAACAATACCTTGATGGCGTTGATCCATCTGCAGACCCCCAGAAACACAGTACTTGGGTCGCAGCACGATGTTACGTCGCTCGAGGAGCTGCCCGTGGCGCAGGACGTAGCGCTTCACCCGTTGCCGGAGCCTGAACGCAAGCCTGCGGGGCTGGTGCGTGACTTGTACGGCACCACGCAGACACACCTGGATTTTTCGTGGCGTGGGGCTGGTGGCCTCAACGGACTTTCGGCGTCTCAACGCAGTCGCGTGCGCGAATTGGCGGTCGAGGTATCGCTGGCTGGACACGCGCCCGACACGCAAGGTGCAACGGCGGGCTTGACTGCTGTCGACGGCAGGTACTACGTCAGGCTGGGGCAGGAGGTCTATCAGGTCGTTGTTCATGAAGGGGGGGCGAGAATCGTGGGGGCTGACCTGACGCCAGGGCCTTGCCTGCACAACGATGGCGGTGGCTGGCGCATCGATACACGGTTGCAGGGGGGCGGTGGGCGTGGGCGCAGCGCTGCGCAGGAACGGCTGCGCCAGAAGATTGCCGCTACGATCCAAAAGTCGCTGGAAGAGGTGGAGCATCATTTGCTTGAGGCAAACAAGCCGATTCCTGAGTACCTGAGACAGAACCGCCAGATCGAGGAGCTGCGGACCAAGATCGTGAAGCTGGAGGAAACACTGAACCAACCTCCTCCCACGAACCCGGATGACCTCTCCCGGTTCAAGACGTTGACCGAACTGTACACAGCAAAGCGCGATGAGCTAATGCGCGCGATGCGCGACCTGCGCCGGCAGCGTGTCGAGCTGGTCTACTCGATGTTCGAGCACCAAGCCAGCGCGCAGCGGAGCATTGTCGAGCTGCTGGATAACCCCAGCTATACGCGCACAACCGCCCATGGCAGGGACCTGCGACAAGCCCTTTCGAATGCACGTCACGACTTGATTGGCTATGGCGTATTCCTTCTGAATGAAGCGGTGGCTGTGGGTAGTTTCCGCGAGTATGACCAGATCGTCCGCAGCCTGAGCGGAGCTACGCCAGAAAACCGCGCGGTTCTCTACGCCAAGTGTCGAGAGCTGCTCGAGGGCATGGTCCTGGACCAACCAAGGATCATGGAGGTCTCAAGCCAAATGGATCATGTGCTGGCGGTCAGCGATATTGACATGGAAATCCAATCGAGCACCGGCTTGGTCAGCGTTGCCCAGGTCATCGCCGCGCGCAAGACTTCTACGGTCATGATTCGCTTCTTCCAGGCGATGAGCCTGGTGGAACTCGCACTGCGCTTCGAAGAGGGTGCCGCCAGCCAGCATTACACGATCTTCCGCGACGCGATTGCCAGCTACCGTTTGCGTGTAGCCGCAAACGCCCACCATCTGTCGATGTTCTACGAACTGCCGATCCTTGAGCGTATCGAGGTGCTGCAAGGTGCCTGGGATGAATATCTGGCGGCGATTCTCAACTGCGACCGCATCAGCAAGCTAGGCAGCGGGCTGGTCGATACCCAGCGCCTTGCCGCCTACAGAGAGCAGATGGTGGGTCTGAAGAAGATGGCAGGCGACGCGCTGGTCGAAGCCATGCGTGAGCAGGCTTCCGGACAAGCTCAGGCCTCGCGCCGTATGGTTTATCCACTGTGGGCGCTGCAAGTGGCGCGTACCCTTGCAGGGCAGACAGTGCTAGGTACAGAGGTGATGGTTGATGGGCGGGCGCAGTTGCAGGTCAAGGGCGCGTTCAGCTCCAAGATTCAGCACCGGTTTCAAAAGGTAGGCGGGGCTTGGTTGGAAGAGGTCGCGAGTACGGAACCTGAGTCGCAGTCGCGGGCCTCGACGCCGGAATTCGAGAAGAAAAGCCGTGAACTGGCCGAAGGCATATTGGCGCAAAACGAGAGCGTCATCGAGCAGGCCAAGGCATTGGTAAGCAATGACGCGCAGGACAGCGGGTTGATCTCGATGCTTGATGCGCAGATCGCTGAAGTGCTGGAGTTGCGCGAACAGCTGGCGGACGCGGATAGCACCGACAGTCTGTTGGGGCGCCTGGATGACGCTGTTATCCGGTTGCGCGAGCAGAAGCGAGAATGCCTGGTCGAGCTTTATACCAAGACGCGCTATCCCGGTGCCCGGGGTCTGAGCTTTCTCCATCAGCAAGGCTTGATCACGGTTGAGTACGTGGGGCCGCGCAAGCAGGTTTCAGATGGCTATCTGGATGAATACCGCATCAACCTGCTCAAGTCGTCCGGCGACAGCAAAGGCCGACCCCTGTGGGCCGCGCACTTCCACTTCGCCGACTCACAGGCGGCGCCCACAGCATTCGGCAAAGGCCATCTGAAGCTCTGGAGCCAGCGCAAGATGGGCTACAGGGAGCAGATGAGGGCTGCGAGCGAGGGGCAGGTGCTGAGCATCTACCGGGGCAACCTGACCTACGCCCAGGCCAAGGACATCATTCCCTTCAACAGCCTGTAGGCGCTCTGAACGGCCAAGCGATCAACGGTTGCTGTAGCGACCGTTGCGACCGTGCGCCGACATGGCCTGGTTGCTGCGTTCGGCGATCATCTGGCGCAGTTCGATCAACTCGATGCCCTGGCGCTTGAGCCCGGGCATCTCTCGTTCGAGCACTTCGAGAGTCTGCGGGTAGGGGTGGCCGATCAGCACCGCTGAACCTTGCTTGCGGGCAAGCTCGATGCCTTGGCGCAATTGACCGGCGATGGCTTCGGTTGTGCGTACGTCATCCAGAAATACATCCCGCGAGACGTGCGCCAATCCGATTGCCTGGGCCTCGGCCGCCGCCACCGTGGCGGCGCTGGTGCGGCTGTCGACGAAGAACAGCTCGCGGCCCTGCAGGTTACCCATCAACCAGGCCATGGCGTCGCGCTGTGCGGTCATGCGGCTGCCCATGTGGTTGTTGATGCCTGCGGCGAAGGGCACCTTGAGCAGCGCGGCGTCGAGGCGTCGTGCCAGCTCCTCGATGGGTAGCCCCGGATGCCAGGCATAGGGCCCGGTGGCGGGGTCCATGGGCATGTGCAGGATCACCGTACGTCCGGCCTTGTGTGCCTGGCGGGCGAAGTCGGTGGCGTGCGGGGTGTCGGGCATGATCGCCATGGTGACCGGCCCGGGCAGGGCGAGGGTGCGGCTGTCGCGTTCGTTGTTCTGGCCCAGGTCGTCGATGATGATGCTCATATAGGCCTTGGCCGGTGCCGCATGTGCGGTACCGGCCAGCAGGCAGAACAGCGTGAACAGCAGAAAACGCATGGTGGTTATCAATCACCCTTGGTGATGTTCAGGCCCTTGAGCAGGCTGAGCGCCTGGCTCAGCTGGAAGTCGTTGTCCTGCGGGCGCTCGGTACGCTTGCTGCTGCCGGTCGGACGATCGGCGCCACCATTGCCGTTGCCCAGGTGACCCTGCAGGTCGGCTTCCTTGAAGTTGTCCGTGTCGGCTTCGGCAGTGAGCTTGGCCTGGCGTACTTCGATGTCCGGCACGATACCCTGTGCCTGGATCGAGCGTCCGTTGGGGGTGAAGTACAGCGCGGTGGTGAGCTTCAGTGCGCGGTCGTTGGCCAGTGGCAGCACGGTCTGTACCGAGCCCTTGCCGAAGCTGTCGGTGCCCATCAGCACGCCGCGTTTCTGATCCTGCAGGGCGCCGGCGACGATCTCCGAAGCCGAGGCGCTGCCGCCGTTGATCAGTACCACCAGCGGTACGCCTTCGCTGGCGTCGGCCGGGTCGGCGGAGAAGCGCAGCTCGGAGTTGGCGATACGGCCCTTGGTGTAGACGATCAGGCCTTTGGTGAGGAAGTGGTCGGCCACTTCCACCGCCGACTGCAGGACGCCGCCGGGGTTGTTGCGCAGGTCCAGCACCAGGCCGCGCAGCTTCTTGCCGTTATCCTTGCGCAGCTTGGCCAGCGCCTTGCCGACTTCTTCGCCGGTCTTGACCTGGAACTGGGTGATACGGATATAGCCGTAGTCGTTCTCGAGCAACTGGCTCTTCACGCTCTTGACCTGGATGACCGCGCGGGCCAGCGTCACATCGAAGGGCGTGCCGCCGTCGCGTACCAGGGTCAGGGTGATCTTCTGGCCGATCTTGCCGCGCATCTTGTCGACGGCCTCGGTCATGGTCTGGCCGCGGGTCGGGGCGCCGTTGATCTTGACGATCAGGTCGCCCGCCTCGATGCCGGCGCGTGAGGCCGGAGTGTCGTCGATGGGCGAGACCACCTTGACGAAGCCGTCCTCCATGCCAACCTCGATGCCCAGTCCGCCGAATTCGCCGCTGGTGCTTTCCTGCAGCTCCTGGAAGTCTTCAGGGCCGAGGTAGGCCGAGTGCGGGTCAAGGTTGCTGAGCATGCCCTTGATGGCATTTTCCAGCAGGGTCTTGTCGTCCACCGGCTCGACATAGGCTGCCTTGATGCGGTCCATGACCTCGGCGAAGGTGCGCAGTTCGTCCAGCGGCAGCGGCGCCTTGGCCGTCACCTCGGTGGCCGGCACGGCAGCCGCCTTGGCAGGCTTGACCGGCTCTGCGGCGCTGGCCAGGGGCGCGCCGACGACCAGAGCTATGGTCAGGGCCAGCTGGGTGAGGCGAGACGAGTGCAGCATGTCGAACGAACTCCTGATCCTGTAGGTGCTCCCGTGGGAGCATCGGTGCGGCCCACCGTCGGGCCTTGCCGTAAATGTTGCGGTGCCTAGCCTCGGCACCATTGCGCAGGGTCGGTGGGCCGGCCCTGCTGGCGAATCGCGAAGTACAAACCTGCGCTGTCCTGGCCGCCGCTGTCGCCGACGGTAGAAATGGCTTCCCCGGCCTTGACGATGTCGCCGGCGCTCTTGAGCAGGCTCTGGTTATGGCCGTACAGGCTCAGGTAGCCATTACCATGGTCGAGAATGACCAGAAGTCCAGCGCCGCGCAACCAGTCGGCGAACACCACACGCCCGCCATGTACGGCGCGCACCTGAGTGCCGGCGCTGGCGCTGATCATCACGCCGTCCCACTTGGCACGCGCATCACCGCCTCGCGTGTCGCCGAAGCGTGCCAGCAATCGACCATTGACTGGCCATGGAAGTTTTCCACGGGCGGCGGAAAATGCACCACCGTAGTTGGCGCCATCGCTGGACACCAGCGGGCCGAGCACGGTGCGGGCCTTTTTCGGCGGCTCTTGCGGCTCGTCGCGGCGAGCGTCGGCCAGCGCCTGTTCCTTGCGCCGCTTCTCTTCTTCCTGCTTGGCCAGCAGCGCCTTCTGTCGCGCTTCTTCGGCTTCACGGGCCTGGCGGGCGAGGGTTTCCTCGATGGTCTTGAGCACCTTGGCGAGGTCGGCCTGGTCCTGTTCGCGGGCCTGAAGCTTCTGGTCGCGATCCTTGACGTCGCTGTTGAGCTTGGCCAGTACCTGCTGGCGCTTGCTGCGTTCGGCCTCCAGTGCCTGGCGGCGGCTGTCGAGGTCGGCGCGCTGGGCCATCAGCTGTTCCTGTTGGCCGGAAATTTCCAGTTCGACATTGGCCAGCTGGCGCAAGGTTTCGTTGAAGGTGCGCAATTGTTCCAGGCGCGCCTTGCTCAGGTAGTCGTAGTACGTGAGGGTGCGAGCGAACTTTTCGGGATTCTGCTGGTTGAGCAGCAGCTTGAGGTATTCCTCGCGACCGTTCTGGTAAGCGGAGCGGGCCTGGATCGCGATCAGCCGTTGCTGTTCAACGCGGGCGCTCTGGAGTTTTTTTTTCTCGTGGTCAAGGCGCTCCAGCTCGCCCTCGGTCTTTTTTAGTTCTTGCTGAAGACCCTCCACCTGCTTTTCGAGATTGCCGATATCGGTCTCGGTGGATTTGAGGTCTTTCTGCACGCCGGCTTTCTCTTCCTGGAGCTTGCCCAGCATTTTCTTGAGCTCGGCGATGTCCTGGCGAGTGGCGTCCAGTTGTTGCTGGGTCTGCGCGCGCTCGTCGGCGAACGCCGGACTGAGCAGGCATGACAGGGCTAGGAGTATGAGGGCGCGGCGCATGGAATCGGGCGTACCAGGGATGGAGACTGGCCTAGTATGCCCGCCTGAGCGAGCAAAAAAAACGCCCCGCTGCGGGTGCGGCGGGGCGTTTGTCCGGAAATCACGTCAGGGTGCGCTGCACCGCGACCCCAATGCGCAGTCTCAAGCGTCGATCAGGATCGAGGTTCCGGTCATTTCGGCAGGCTTCTCCAGCCCCAGCAGCTTGAGCATGGTTGGTGCCACATCGGCCAGCACGCCACCGTCACGGACTTTCACGCTGCGCTTGCCGACATAGATGAACGGTACCGGCTCGGTGGTGTGCGCGGTGTGCGCCTGGCCAGTGGACTCGTCTTCCATCTGCTCGACGTTGCCGTGGTCGGCGGTGATCAGCGCTTCGCCACCGACCTTGTCCAGCGCCTCGACGATGCGCCCGACACAGCCGTCCAGCGCCTCGACGGCCTTGACCGCCGCGTCGAATACGCCGGTGTGGCCGACCATGTCGCCGTTGGCGTAGTTGACCACGATCACGTCATAACGCTGTTGCTCGACGGCCTCGACGATGCGGTCGGTCACTTCCGGCGCGCTCATCTCAGGCTGCAGGTCGTAGGTGGCGACCTTCGGCGACGGAATGAGGATGCGCTCTTCGCCTTCGAACGGCTCTTCACGTCCGCCCGAGAAGAAGAAGGTCACGTGGGCGTACTTTTCGGTCTCGGCGATGCGCAGCTGGGTCTTGCCGTTCTTGGCCAGGTACTCGCCCAGCACGTTGTTCAGACTGGCTGGGGCAAAGGCCGCAGGGGCGGGGATCTTCGCCGAGTACTGGGTCAGGCCGATGTAGGCCGCGAGCTTCGGCAGGCGCGCACGGGGGAACTCGTTGAAATCGGCTTCGACGAACACTCGCGACAGTTCGCGGGCGCGGTCGGCGCGGAAGTTCATGAAGATCACCGCGTCGCCGTCTTCGACCTTGACCGCCTCGCCGATGCGCGTGGCCTTGACGAATTCGTCGCTCTCATCGCGTGCATAGGCTGCTTTCAGCCCAGCCACGGCGCTGTCTGCGCTGTACTCGGCGGTGCTGTCGACGATGAGGTTGTAGGCGGCGCTGACGCGGTCCCAGCGGTTGTCACGGTCCATCGCGTAATAGCGGCCGATCAGGCTGGCGATGCGGCCCTTGCCCAGCTTGGCGAAGGTCGCATCGAGCAGTTCGATGGACGACTGGGCGCTGCGCGGAGGGGTGTCGCGGCCGTCGAGGAAGGCGTGCAGGTAGATTTTCTCGGCGCCACGCTGGGCGGCCAGTTCGGCCATGGCGACGATGTGGTCCTGGTGGCTGTGCACGCCGCCGTCTGAGAGCAGGCCCAGCAGGTGCACGGCCTTGCCTGCTGCAACTGCCTTGTCCACGGCGCCGGTGAGTACCGGGTTTTCGAAGAACTCGCCGTCGCGGATGGCCTTGGTGACCCGGGTGAAGTCCTGGTACACCACACGGCCGGCGCCGAGGTTCATGTGACCGACTTCGGAGTTGCCCATCTGCCCGTCCGGCAGGCCGACATCCATGCCGGAACCGGAGATCAGGCCATGCGGCTGGGTGGCGCGCAGGCGGTCATAGACCGGTGTGTTGGCGGCGTAGATGGCGTTGTATTCGGGGCTTTCGCTGTGACCGAAACCATCCAGGATGATCAGGACCAGGGGCTTGGGCGTGCTCGTCATCAATCAAACTCACGGTTGTTCAAAGATGATAAAGACACGCATTTTAGGGCAAATCGGCCAGCGACGGCGAATATTCGTCGGTTCGTACGACCAGCGTCCCGACGGGTTGCAGATGAAGGCTGTTTCCGAGCCGGCCCGGCGGGCTTTGGCGGGCATGGGTGGCTGTGTATACTGGCCGGCATTTTCAATCGCCTGGAACACCCCTGATGGTTGCTCACCTGATTCAATTCGCGACAGATCACTTCATCCTGGTTGCGATCTTCTTCGTCCTGCTGATCCTGCTGCTGGTCAATGAAATCCGCCGCGGCGGCCAGAGCCTGAGCAACGGCCAACTGACCGCGCTGGTCAACGCCGAGAAGGGCGTGGTGATCGATATCCGTCCAAGCAAGGAATACTCCGCCGGCCACATCGTCGGGGCGCTGAACATTCCGCAGGACAAAGTCATCGGCCGCATTGCCGAGCTGGAAAAACACAAAGAAAAGACCCTGATCATCGTCGATGCGATGGGCCAGCAGTCCGGCACCATCTGCCGCGAGCTGCTCAAGGCTGGCTTCACCGCTGCCAAGCTCAGCGGTGGTGTGTCCAGCTGGAAAGCCGATAACCTGCCCCTGGTGAAGTGATATGAAGCCCGTCACCGTCTACTCCAGCGACTACTGCCCCTACTGCATGCGCGCCAAGCAACTGCTGGCGAGCAAGCAGGTGGCGTTCGAGGAAATCCGTGTCGACGGCAAGCCCCAGCTGCGCGCCGAGATGGCGCAGAAGGCCGGGCGTACCTCGGTGCCGCAGATCTGGATCGGCAGCACCCACGTTGGCGGTTGCGATGACTTGTTTGCGCTGGAGCGCTCGGGCAAGCTCGACGCCCTGCTCGAGGCCTGATTCACGCCTCTTTCAACCATTTTCAGAAAAGGATCTGCCATGACTGACCAACAGAACAACGGCGCCGCCGAAGAGAACAGCCCACAATTCTCCCTGCAGCGCATCTACGTGCGTGACCTGTCGTTCGAAGCCCCGAAAAGCCCGCAGATCTTCCGCCAGCAGTGGGAACCCAGCGTCGCGCTGGACCTGAACACCCGCCAGAAGGCCCTGGAAGGTGACTTCCACGAGGTCGTGCTGACCCTGTCGGTTACCGTAAAGAACGGCGAAGAAGTCGCCTTCATCGCTGAAGTTCAGCAGGCGGGCATTTTCCTGATCTCGGGTCTGGATGCAGCTTCCATGAGCCACACCCTGGGTGCGTTCTGCCCGAACATCCTGTTCCCGTACGCGCGTGAAACCCTCGACAGCCTGGTGACCCGTGGCTCGTTCCCGGCGCTGATGCTGTCGCCGGTGAACTTCGATGCCCTGTACGCACAGGAACTGCAGCGCATGCAGGAAGCCGGCGAAGCGCCTTCCCTGCAGTAATCGTTATCGCGCGGCATAAAAAAACCCTCGGGATCGACCCGAGGGTTTTTTTGTGGGCGCAAGCCGAGCTTCAGCCGAACTGCTTCTGCTGTTGCTGCTGCTTGGCCACTGCCTCCGACGCCGCCACGTAGGCGTCCTGGAACTCATCGCTCTCCAGCCAGGCCATGGTCGCCGCTTCATCGGCGCCATCGAGCCAGGCGCGGTAAGCGGTGAACACCAGGACGATGTAGTCGGTGGCGTGCTCTTCCTTGTGCCCCTTGAGTACCAGCGCCAGCAATGGATCGACCAGAAACACCGAGATCATCGACACCAGGCTGGTTTCCTGGGCCTCCTTCATCTTGTCGAACAGGGCGTCATAGCTCCCCGACTCCATGGCCTTGTTGTACACCTGCTCGACACTGGCGCTGTCGCCAGCGCTGGCCTTGACCGCCTGGCCGCCGCGGACCATGCGGTTCTGCTTGGCCTTGGAGGCGGCGCGCTTGGCGCGTTTCTGTTGCTTGGTGTTGGAAGCCATGGGTGAATCCTTGGGTGTGTCCGGAAAAAACGCGTATTGAAGCCTAGTTGCCGCGGTTCTGGATAGGGCCCATCGGTCAGAAGCTGTAGGTGCCTGTCACCACCAGGCTGCGCGGATCGCCGAACTGGATCTGCGCGGCGCTGGTCGCCGAGCTGTAGTAGGTCTTGTCGGTGATGTTGTTCAGCGCAGCGCGAACGTCCCAGTCGTGGGTGCGGTAGCCGGCCAGTGCATCCCAGTGCCCATAGCCTGGCAGCACCGTGGTGTTCTGGTTGTCGGCGTAGCGTTCGCCGACCAGTACCAGGCCGGTTTCGGCGTACCAGCCCAGCTCCGGCTTCCAGGTCACGAACAGGCTGGCGTTGCGCCGCGCCACGTTGTTTACCCGGTTACCCTCCAGGCCGCTGTTGTCCTTGGCGATGATGGCATCCTGCAGGCCGATGCCGCCGCGTACGTACCAGTTGCCGACCACATTGCCCTGGGCGGTCAGCTCCACGCCACGCGAGCGTTGCAGGCCGGTGAGGATGGTGATGCCAGGGTTGTCCGGGTCAGTGGTGCGACGGTTGTAGAGCTCCAGCTCGTAGATGGCGAGGGTGGTGCTCAGGCGCTCGTCGAACCAGTCGCTCTTGACCCCGATTTCCTTCTGCCGGGTGTTCTCTGGAGCCGTTTCGTTGGTGTTGCCGGCAGCGCCGGGGGTGATACCGATCAGGCCGCCGCCGACCGGGGAATAGGTCTTGCTCCAGGAGGCATAGAACGAATGCTCCTGCCATGGCGAATAGACCACGCCCAGGCGCGGGCTGGTGCTGTTGTCGTCCTGTTTTTCCGAGATGCCGCGCAGCTTGTTGGTGGTTTCCACCTCGAACTGGTCGAAGCGCACGCCCGCCAGGATCTGCCATTGGTCGTTGAGGCGGATCTGGTCCTGCAGGTAGACGCCACGGCTATCGACCACCGTGTGGTTGTAGCTCGACGGCACCATGGGACCGTTGTGTTGCAGGCGCCGGTTGGGGTTGTTCAGGTTCAGCGACGGCACCGCCTGGCCACCGGCACTCACCGCCCGCGCGGTGTACAGGCGCGGATCGCGGCGCTGATTGCCGAATTCCAGTCCCAGCAGCAGCTTGTGCTCCAGGCCCCAGGTGCTGACATCGCCCTCGGCCTCGAGGTTGTTGAAAAGGTTGCGGGTGTTCAGGTCCTGCTGCCAGCGCTGGCGGGTCACCAGATTGGTGCTGGGGGTGTAGCCGGTGAGGTAGGTGTTGTCGAAGTCGCTGTCGAGCTTGAACAGGCTCAGGGTATGGCGCACTTGCCAGTTGTCGCTGAGCTGGTAGTTCAGGCGCGAGCGTAGCGACTGCGACTTGTCGTCGATGAAATCGCGCTGCGTGTCGCCGTACGTAGTGCTGCGCCCGACATCCGCCGGACGACCGCCGACGCCAGGAATGCCGCGATCCGGGGTGCGGTTGTAGCGGCTGTATTCGTACTGCACCAGCCAGTTCAGGTCGGGGTTCAGTTGCCAGCTCAGCGACGGGGCGAACAGTTGGCGGTTGCCATCGACCCCATCGCGGAAACTGTTGTTGTCCTGGTTGCCCATGTTCAGGCGCACGCTGATGTCGTCGCTCAGGTCGGCACTGAGATCGGCGTACAGGCTGCGCAGGTCCTCGCTGCCGCCCTGGGCTTCGATGGTCGAGCGCCGGCCATGCTCGGGCGCCTTGCTCACCCGATTGACGATGCCGCCCTGGCTGCCACGGCCATAGAGCACGGCTGCCGGGCCCTTGAGCACCTCGATGCGCTCGATGTTGTGCAGGTCGCGCACGTACTGGCTGTCATCACGCACGCCGTCCAGATAGAGGTCGTTGCTGGCGTCGAAGCCGCGGATACGCAGGCTGTCGAAGCGTGTGTCGGCGCCGCTGCTGACGTTGGGGATGCCTTCCAGTGCCTTGCCCAGGCTGTTGTTGCCGTAGTCCAGTACGTTGGCGGTCTTGACCGTGTCGATCGCCTGCGGGACGTAGCGCACCGGCGTCGAGGTGCGGGTGGCGGTGCTGACGTCCTTGACCCGCGGATTATCGCGCTCGCGTTCACTTTCAGCAGTGACCGAGAGCTCAGGCAGGGTAGTGGTGGCAGCGCTGGCAAGGCCTGCGCTGAACATCAGTGACAGGCCCAGAGACAGGGGAGACAAGCGGCAGGGGACAAGCATCGGCAGGCATCCAGCAGAGATTGTTATGAAGAGGATGCGAATGGTAATGCTTGCTATTTGCTCTTGCTTGGCTATTTGTAAAGGCGCGTATTTACGAATGTATCAAATTGTAACTGGTAATTATTCGCTTTTATCGAGGTGTTTTTGTCAAGCCAACCAGAAGTGAGTTGCCTGTACGAAAGTACAGAAAAGAGAGGGAATAACTGTCTGCTCTGCGATTCAGCACAGTTTTGCACCAGCTCTGGCCTTTAATTTGGTTATATCAACCTTCATTTCACGTTTTTTTGACATTGCGAAGCACACGCGGCTAGGATTCGGCCTCTACGCCTGCCGGCCATCAGTTGGCCGAGCGCCGGACGAAGCCCGCTACCTGCAAAAGGAGCGGGGTTTTCAGTTTGGATACAAGCGTCGAACCTACGAAGGGGCGTTGGTTCCTGGCGTTTTAGGTAGCAGAGCGTTCTGATTCGGTAATAAGGAAAACAACATGTTGAATACAAGGATCAGCCTGGTAGCGCTGGCACTCATCGCCGCCACTCAGGCCCAGGCCAACGACCAGGCCGAAAGCAAGGGCTTCATCGAGGACAGCCACGCCAACGTCCTCCTGCGCAACGCCTTCATCAACCGTGACAAGAAGCACCACACCAACGACCAGTCCCAGTGGGGCCAGGGTGTGATCGCCAACTTCTCGTCCGGCTTCACTCAAGGCACCGTGGGTGTCGGTGTCGACGCCTTCGGCCTGTACGCCGTGCGCCTGGATGGTGGCAAGGGTCGTAATCAGGGTGGCGGTGTCGACTTCTTCAAACGCTCCGACCCCACCTTCGACGGTGAGAAAACCAACGCCCCTCACAACCTGGCTCGTGGTGGTGCAGCGGTGAAGTTCCGCATCTCCAACACTGTGCTCAAGTACGGTGACCAGATGCCGGCTCTGCCGGTCCTGCAGTACGACGACGCTCGTCTGCTGCCAGAGAGCTTCACTGGCACCATGATCACCTCCAAGGAGATCAAAGGCCTGGAGCTGAATGCAGGCCGCTTCACCCAGGAAGCCCGCAAGAGTGCCGAGCGCCGTGATGGCGGTGGCCTGAAGTCGATCAACGTGCTCGGCGGCAGCTACAAGTTCACCGACAACTTCACCGCGTCGCTGTACACCGCGGACAACGAAGATGTCATGAAGAAGCACTACCTGGGCCTGAACTACGTCTTCCCGATCGCGGCCGACCAGTCCCTGACCCTGGACTTCAACGGCTACAAGTCGGATATCGACAACAAGTATGTGCGTGAAGCTGGCTTGAATGGCGACCGCAACACCATCTGGAGCCTGGCGGCTACCTACGCCTATGGCCCGCACTCCTTCACACTGGCCCACCAGCGCAGCACCGGCAGCACCGGCTATAACTATGGCTGGTACCAGAACGAAGGCGGTGTCGGTGACGGTGGTTCGACCATCTACCTGGCCAACTCGTACTGGTCCGACTTCAACGCCGAAGACGAGCGCTCCTGGCAGTTGGGCTACGGCCTGGACTTCGGTGCCTTCGGCATCCCTGGTCTGACCTACAAGCTGGCTTACGTGGTGGGTGACAACATCAACACCCGCAACCTCAAGAACCCGGAAGGTTTCGGCGAGGGTAAGGAGCGCGAGATCTTCAACCAGGTTCGCTACGTGGTGCAGGACGGCCCGGCGAAGGACCTCTCGATCAAGCTGCGTAGTTCGTTCTTGCGTACCAACAACGCTGTGCGCCAAAACGGCTACAACGACGACGGCAACGAAGTTCGCGTGTTCGTCGAGTACCCGATCAGCATCTTCTGATACTGACCTGGCGTAACGAAACAGCCCCGGCATTTGCCGGGGCTGTTTCGTTTCAGGGCTATTGCTCCAGCAGTTGCGGATAGTCGCCGAACCAATATTCCATCGCGTCGGCGTCCATGCCGTTTGCCCCTGTCCAGAAATCCACCGGATAGCTCCAGTCCGACGAGCGCGAGCTGCTGGGCGCCAGGCCCTGGTTGGTGAAACGCTGCAAAAGCCCGGGGTGTTCGGGCGTCTGCAGGATCGCGCAATGCCCCAGCAGATCGATAAAGCTGCGCGCTTCCTCTTCGCTCATCTTCACGCCCTTGAGCTTGCGCAGTTGCTTGAGCATATCCTTGGGCCTGGCGCTGTCTGGCATCGCCCGGATCATCTCGAAGATGCCGGTCGTGAGCGGCAGTGCCTCAGGGCGGGGGCTGTCGATGGCGTTGGCCTGCTGCAGAAAGAACGCCATCTCGGCGATATCGCCACTCAGCACGCTGCCGCACAGGTAGCGTGTCTGGTTCAGCAGGACGAAATCGATGTCCAGATGCTCGAAGGCCCCGCACACCTGGCAATTGAGCTGCTTGTCGACGCTGAACGGGTGCTGCATGAAGTGAGTTGCGCTGGCGAGTGAGGAAAGGCCGGCGCGCAGGTGCGCCTGGTTCGTTTCCACACCGTGCAGGAACTGGGCGACGATATTTGCCTTGTCAGCCTTGTCACGCTCCTGCAGCAGCCACTGCACCACCTGGTCGTGGGACATTTTCTGGCTTGCAGGTGCCAGCCCGGCCTTCTTCAGCACCGGGTCGATCGCTTCGCCTTCTTCGTAATCTTCCAGCGCCTCGCGAATCGCCGCCAGTTGCTGGTTTGTTGTCATTTGCCACATGTCCTCGTATTGACCTTTGGTCAGTACCGGCAGTGAGCTGACCTTGCTGACACCCGAATCGCGCAGGTAGGTCCTGGCTGCTTGATGTCACTCGGCTGAAAAATAGTGCTCTATAGGCAATCCTGCACTTTCAAATTCAAACAGGACTTTCCACGTGAACGCGGTGGCCCAGCGATCAATCATCTCTCGTGCTTCATAACGATTTTCGGTGGTGCAGGTCAGTGAGAAAATAGACGTTTTCTTTTTACCTTTGTACACATTTATCGAAGCCTGATACTCGATCATGCGTTCTTCATCTGGTGCTCTGCACCAGATGTCCAAAGTGGCGGAAATAGGGACGCCGCTATCGAGTGTTCGCTCACTGCTCGCCATGAATATGTTATCGGCGAAGAAATTCTGTCTTACCAGAAAGCGCACATGCTCATCGTCGATTGTTTCCAGGATGTCAGGGCCGATATCGACGAAGTCATTTTTCGAGATCGACCAACCGGTAGGGGTACGCAGAGCCATCAGTGTGTGTTGCTGCACAATCGTTTGGATGATGTTCATATTTTTATTGCAGACAGCTCATGTGGTCTGCCTGCGAGATCGGATGCCCATGGAATTCGGGCAAACAACGCGGTACGGCAGGACCGCTACAACGACGACGGCAATGAAGCTCGCATATTCGTAGAGTACCCGACCGACATCTTCTGATACTGAGCTTTCTGATGCCCGAATTGCGCAGATAGATCTTGGCCGACTTGAGGGCGTTCAGGTGGGCGTCCCCCTGGCGTCAAACTCGAGGCGCGCTACGGCCCGTCGTCCCTCGTAGACTTCCAGCGTACTGCCAGGGCATAACAGGTCCCTGGGGGCATTGGGGGCAAGGAAGCGCGCGGTTCCGGTTCCTATTCTGATGTCACGTGATTGGTGATTCTTCGTGACCTCAAGTACAACACTCCAGGCCGCCCGTGAGCCGTCAGGGCCTTCAATCGGAGCGGTGATGACGTAGTAGGGGTGGTTGAGGGGAAGCTGGGCCTTACCGCCGTCACTTACATTTCGCCAGTATATGGTTACGTGAACAGGTCTGTTCATTGGTTGATCACTTTCCACAAGAGATACCCCGCGTCCAACGTGGCTTGATGCGAGCACGATTCAAATCTGCAATTTCTATGTATCTGGCTTTGCCAATGCTGTCCAAATTGCTGGAGGAGAACGCTGCATTGGCAAGTTTGTCAGGAACCTTGACCTGAACTATTTTGAAGTCTCCGCCGTGACCCATCGTCTTACCCCATGTCACAGCATCTTTGTATGACTCAGCAAACCATTTTCCTTCCATGGTGCCATTCGATGTCCACGTGCCGGTTCGCATAAGTCCGTTATATTCTTCCATGCTCATGGAGCGGTAGAGGACAGTCTCCCACCCTAGCGGGTCAATCCACATAAATGGATTGGGAGCATAGCGGTAAAGGTTCCATCCCCCCGCCAACCCTATCGGATCCGGCTGGGTAAAGCGTCCGATGTCGGGATCATAGAATCTGAAGGTGTTGTAATGCAGCCCGGTCTCTCGATCCAGGTACTGGCCTTGGAACCTCAGGTTCTGCTCCATGCCCTGGTCTGGGTTGCAGCGCTCGGCGGCAGTGTTGCCCCACACCCGATAGGTAGCTTCCCATTGGGTCTGTCCATCTTCGTCGGTCTGACGATATGGCAGACCGTTGAGGTGGTTGTGAAAATGCAGTACGCGTTGATGGGCGCCGTTCCCATCGACGCGTGCAAGGGGTTCGTGGCCAGATTCTGCATATAGGTACAGACTGCTTCGACCGTTGCGGCGCTCATGCAGCAGACGCAGGCCATCCCACAGGAAGTCGGTTCTTCCCAGCAGAAGGCCGCGTACATCGTATTGTTCCTTGGCAACACGTCTGCCGAGTGGGTCGTAGTGCATCCGTACGCAGGTTTCTCGACCGGCATGCAGGGTGCGGACTTCCACCAGTCTGTGCTCAGCGTCGTAGTGAAAGTGTTGGATGCCTCGTGCGCTGCTGACCTTTTCAATCAGGCGCCCGAAGCCGTCGTAGCGATAGCGCTTGTCCTGATACTTCAGCAGTTGGTTGTACTGAACCGAAGAGTTGTTGATTCCGTCGAGCAGGTTTGCGGCGGGGTCGTAATTGAACTGTTCTTGACGACCACCAGATGAGGCATAGCTTGAGCGCACCCTGGCTGTAACGTCGTAGGCAATGGTCTCAAGCGTGTTGCCTGTCGTGTGGAACTCCTCCACCTGGATCAGATTGTCGGCGCCGTCATAGCTGTAGTGCCGACGTGCGTTAGCCAAAGTGGCGGATGTCGGATCGCTTGCGTGATTGCCACGGCTGCGAAGCCGACCCAGCTGGTCGTAATCGCTACGGTACAGCAGGCGTCCCTGGGTACGATTGATTTCTCGATGCAGCCGATCGCGCTCGAAGTCGGCGATGACGTGCCCATCGAGGTTCAGTTGATGCAGATGACCCGAGCCATACATCAAGCGGTTGATCGAACGGCCATCGGGAAGGATGAGCCTGGTCTGATTACCCAGCTCGTCGTAGGAGTAGCCAAGTGTGCCATGTGGTGTGTGCTCCTCGAGCACATGCCCCAGCTTGTCATAGGCATAGCTCAGCGTCTGGGAGTTACCGTCCAGGGCAATGGTCTGCACCGCGAGCAACTGGTCCAAGGCATCAAACCGGTACTCCGTGCGGCCATCGGAGGTGATCTTGGCCACGAGCCGACCGACGGCATCGCGTTCGAGCTGGTGGGTGACAGGAGTATCGGGGCTCTCTGGCGCTGGGTGGAACACCAGCCGTACCAGATTGCCCAGAGCGTCATAGCTATAGGCCTTGTGACTACCACCCAGATCGCGTTGCATTGCCAGGCGGTTACACGCGTCCCAGGAGAATCGATAAGCTTCGCCGTTTTCGTTGACGAGCTCTACCAGTCGGCCGTAGTGATCGTACTCGAAACGCACGCTACGGCCGGCCGCGTCAACTTGGCGGCTGAGCTGTCCGCGTGCTGTGTATGAGTAGCGCGTGGTATGGCCAGTCGCGTTCACATGGGCAATCAGGGCGCCATCGGCTGCACGCTGGTACTGCTCGTGCGTACCGTCTGGCCGAGTGATGGACTGCAACCTGCCCTGTGCGTCATGGCTGTATCGAGTCGTGCAGCCCTCTGCATCCGTCATCTGTGCTAGATGGCCGCGGTGGTCGTAGCTGTAATGAGTAACGGAGCCCGTGCAATCGACTGTCTCGATGACTTGATCCAGGTCGTTCCAGCGCTGTGATCTTGTTTTTCCCGCAGCGTCGACCATCTCGACCATTCTGCCGTGATGGTCATGGCGAAACCGCGTCAGATGTCCTTCAGGGTCTTCTTCACGGGTGCAGTTGCCACGCGGGTCATAGCGGTATTTCCAGCGATTCCCAGCGCGGTCGACTTGCTCTCTGGGTAGCGCCCAATGTTCCAGCCAATACGTGGATTCGCTGCGCCCGAGCGGATCCACCGTCTCGGTCAGGTTGCCGGATTCATCATAGAAGTATTGCCAGCGTCCGCCTTGAGGGTCTACCGCGCCCAACAGCTGACGTTCATCGTTCCATTCGAAATGCCAGGTGTTCGCCAGGGCGTCGGTGTGTTCCACGACTTGATATTGGTTGTTCCAGCGATGCGTATGAGTGCGTTGCAGGCTGTCCGTAACATGGGTCAGCCCGGCGATCAGGTCGTAGGAAAACTGGTATTGATCACCCTCGGAAGTCCAGTGCCGACAGACGCGCCATTCATCGCCGAGGGCTTGCCACTCATAGTGACAACGTAATCCCGAGGCGTTCCGGTGTTCAATCAGCCGTCGGTGTTCACCATAGACGAAAAGCCGCTGCACTTGGCCGCTGCCATCCCTGACTTCAGCCAGCTCCCCGAACGCGTCGTAGTCATAGACAACCAGCGGTTCGTTGCTCCCGTCACTGTACACGCGAACAATCTGGGCGACGCGAGAGGGCCATCGGGAGCTATAGCGCAATTCCATTCTGGTAGCGCCGTACGTGTCATCGAGCCCGATCAGGCGACCATGCTCGTCGTACCGAAGGTGCACCCGATTGTCATTGCGGTCACCCAACAGGCGCAGGCGCAGGCGTTGGGGATCTATTGGGGAGGGTTCGAATAATCGATAGAGGCCGTCCATATCCTCGATCAACAACTCGCCATCAGCCGCGCGTCTTACGCTCAAACCTTCGCCGGCACTGAATACTGCGTCGCCTGGGGGGATCGTGCCCATATCGATGATCCGCGCCTGCTCATCCGTGTACAGCAGGCGTTCTCCGCCATCCGAATCGGCGATCAGGTTCACGCAGACTTCGTAGGGAACGCTCCAACCTCTGCCGAGCAAACCGTCCTGGCGTTCGTCCAGGCTGCTATAGAAGCGCTGCCAGACCAGTGGCATCAGCGCCGGTAGTGTGAAGTCCAGCTCCTGCTCGCCGCTCAACACTTTCGCGCCAGTGGCTGCATGCACCGGGTTGGGTGCACCGGTTATGGCACGTGTGAGTGCCCCCGTCACCTGGCTACTGACGACACTCGCGGCGCCACCGAGCAGCATGCAGCCAAACTTGCTGTAGAACTTGCCCCCACGGCCACGCAACATCATCAGCGCGGTGATGGCCAAGCCTATGCCTGGCGTCTTACCGCTGCGGATCTCTCGTACGACGATTTTCTCGCCACCAATGCGGACGTTGTCCGATATCAGGCCGGAGTCGACGATCACCGCGTCGCAGGTGCTGCGATCGCCGCTGCGCGCCGCTGGTTGGCCATTGATGCTGACCTTGTCAGAGCCCTCGGCGATATATTGGGGAGGCATCGCCGGATGCTTGGTGCACAGCACCTTGTCATCGTCCGCAGGTTCGGTGTTCGGTGCTGGCGAGGCTACGGTAGGCCGCCACATTTGCGAAAAGAACGCCTTCGTCATGTCGAGGAAGGTTTGCTCTTGTTCTTCTTCTCCTTCATCAGCCTGGCCAGCGGCGGGGGGAGGCAACACCACACCTGCAGCCCGGGCTGCAGGTTTTGAGTTTATGTAGGTATTTTGCGAACCACTGGCAATGTGGGCCTGCACTGTCGGTGGAAAAAGCGCGTTACCTATACCTTCGCAGAACCGACTCAGTGCGGTGTCCGCTCCGGTGCTCGCCATTGCCACGCCGACCACCACCCCCACGACAGCGCCCAGCACAACGCAGCCCAGACCACCGGTAGCAGCAGTGATGCCAAGCGCAGCCCCGACCGCAGCCGTGGCCAAGGCCCCGATGGCGATGGTGGCGGCGACTTCTAGTACTCCGCCGACGATGTCGGCCATCATCGAGGTGTGCATCAGTGCGTCGCCTTCGCGCGCAGCCCAGAGTGCGTCGGACATGGCAGTCGTTCAGCCGAGGTTGTCGAAGTCGAGCGACTGTTTGAGAGCCGCCCAGTGCGCCGCTTCCTCCTCACCCAATGGCTGCGGCTTCACGTAGCTCAGGGCGAGCATCTTGCGCGAGCCCGGCAGCAACAGCGCCAGTTGATATTGGTGAACCTTCTCTTTGCCCTTGGTGAACTGGCTCTGCAACTCGATGCCTTCCAGTTGCCCATCTGCTCCCAGCTTCACCGGCTGGGGTGTGTGCAAGCGCAGATCCAGCACCTGCTGGCGCAATCGCTGGATCTGGTCGTCGAAGTTGCTTTGCAACGTTTCCCCTTCGTTCAACAGGCTGCGGCTGACTACCAGTGAGGTGCCCAGTGTCTCGAAACGCAGGATGTTGATGCTGGTATCTCGCACCTGATCGGTCGGAAGGTCGAAGCGAAATTCGTTGAGGCGATAGTTCATGATTCGGGTGTCCGTCACTGGCGGGGGAATTTGTCGCTGACCCTACCGTCGATGCTGCCTTTGTCACCATGGCTGCCCGGTGTGGTGCCTGCTGCTCCACCGATGTTCAGGTCGAGAGTGCCTTTGGGGGTATTGATCTGTGCATGTTCGCTGGCGTTGATGTTCAGGCGTATGCCTGTGAGATTGATGTGACCGTTGGCGTTGAGCTCCAGCACACTGTCGCCGCACACCAGACGCAACTTTTCCCCGGCCTCCATCAGGTAGGTGGTGCTGATGCTGTCGGTCTTGCTGGCGCCAACCAGCAAGGTATCGTGATGGCGTACTGCGCGTACTCGATCCTGGCCGATGGTCACCATCTCCACCATTCCGACGCTCTTGGTCCGGCTTATGCCCACCGACAACGTCTCATTCTGCTCCACCACCGTGTCCATGTTGCGCTCGGCATGCACATACAACTGCTCCTGCCCGCGCTTGTCCTCCATGCGGATCTCGTTGAAGTTGGCCGGGCTGCCCCCCTTGCTCGAACGGCTCTTCATGCCGCTCTGGGTGGCGTTGCCGGGCAGATCGTAGGGCACGGCCTGCTCGGCGTTGTACACCCGGCCAGTGATGATCGGCCGGTCGGGGTCGCCTTCGAGGAAGCTGACGATCACTTCCTGGCCGATCCGCGGGATCTGCATCGAGCCCCAGTTCTTCCCGGCCCAGGCCTGGGATACGCGGATCCAGCACGAGCTGTTCTCGTTGGACTGGTCGTGGCGGTCCCAGTGGAAGTGCACCTTCACCCGACCGTACTGGTCGGTCCAGATCTCCTCGCCGGCCGGGCCAACCACCACGGCAGTCTGCGGGCCCTTGACCAGCGGGCGCAGGGTGCTCGATACCGGCCGGTAGCTCTGCTGGGCGTCGATGCAGCTCAGGTTGCTCTCGAACTGCGCCGAGCCGCTGCCGCCGCCGGTTTCCAGGCGCTCCTGTACTACGTAGTAGCGGGCGGCGACGATCAGGTACTCGCGGTTCTGATCCTGGCGGGAGAAGCCGCTGAGGCTGAACAGGTGACCACTGCCAAGACCACGGGCGTTGCCGCGCAGCTCCACGCGTTCATGCAGGCTCTGCAGCGACTCGAGACGGGTACGCGCATAGTGCTCGCCATCCTGGGTCTGCTCATAGGCGCCGGGGTAGTCGTACAGCGGGTAGTCGCCGGCCTGGTGCGGACGTGGCATGACCGAGCGCACATCGATGCGCGCGCTGGGCCGCTGGAAGTCGTAGTCGTTGAGCTCCATCGAGCCGGACTGCACCTCTTGCGCCAGGTGCCAGTCGTTGATGTGGTCGCGCTCGCGGTGCTGGCCGTCGGGCGGATAGAACGGCACCGACTCGTAGCCCGGCGCCTTCTGGTGTGCGCCATAGGCGTCGGCCAGCACCAGGACGTGACGCGCCTCCTCATGGCGGAAGAAGTAGTAGATGCCTTCTTCTTCCATCAGCCGGCTGACGAAGTCGAAGCTGGTCTCGCGGTATTGCACGCAGTATTCGCGCTCGCGATAGCTGCGGCTCAGGGCATCCTCGAAGTCCGAAAAGCCCAGGTCGCGGAATACCTGCTTGATGATCTGCGGTGCGCTCAGGTGCTGGAAGATCCGGCAGTCGCTGGTGCGCGTCAGCAACCACAGCCAGGGCCGCAGGGTGACGCGGTAGCTGGCGAACTGACCGCGATCGACCGACTGGCTGCAGCGCGCGACGATGCCGTGGAAGTGACGCGAAGCCATGCCGCTCAATTGCAGCGACAGGCTCATGGGTTTGCCCAGCAGCTGGTTGAGGTCGATGGCCGGATCGTCGCTGGTCAGCTGCAGCTCATAGTCGAACAGGCGGCCGAGCTCCTCGCTGCCGCCCATCTCGCTGAGGATCAGCACGTTCGGCCCCAGGGGGCTGTTGATCTGCGCCAGGCGCGTCAGTTGCGTGAACAGCATGGATGTTCCTGTATGCGCGAGACTCAGGCCGCGCTGAAGTCATAGTGCAGTTCGTTGTCGCGCGCGCCGATGCTGACGCTGGCCAGCGGCTTGCCTTCGAGCAGACGGGTAAGGAACTCGCGGCTCATGTCCGGCAGCAGGCCGTTGGTCAGGATCGCATCGATCATCCGCCCGCCGCTCTCGGTCTCGGTGCAGCGCGAGACGATCAGGTCCACCACCGCATCGTCGTAGGCGAAGCCGACCTTGTGCGTAGCCTCCACGCGCTTGCGGATGCGCTCCAGCTGCAGGCGGGTGATGGCCTTGAGCATGGCGTCGCTGAGCGGGTAGTAGGGGATGGTCACCAGGCGACCGAGCAGCGCGGGCGGGAAGATCTCCAGCAGCGGCTTGCGCAGCAAGGTGGCGACTGCATCCGGTTCGGGCAAGGTCTGCGGGTCCTTGCAGATGTCGGCGATCAGCTCGGTGCCGGCATTGGTGGTGAGCAGGATCAGGGTGTTGCGAAAATCGATCTGGCGCCCCTCGCCATCTTCCATCACGCCCTTGTCGAACACCTGGAAGAAGATCTCGTGTACGTCAGGGTGGGCCTTTTCAACCTCGTCGAGCAGCACCACGCTGTAGGGGCGACGGCGCACGGCCTCGGTCAGCACGCCACCTTCGCCGTAACCGACATAGCCGGGCGGCGCGCCCTTGAGGGTGGAGACGGTGTGCGCCTCCTGGAACTCGCTCATGTTGATGGTGATCAGGTTCTGCTCGCCGCCATACATGGCCTCGGCCAGCGCCAGGGCGGTCTCGGTCTTGCCCACGCCCGAGGTGCCGGCAAGCATGAACACGCCAATGGGTTTGTTGGGGTTGTCGAGGCCGGCGCGGGAGGTCTGGATACGCTTGGCGATCATCTTCAGGGCGTGGTCCTGGCCGATGATGCGCTTGCCCAAGTGGCTGTCGAGGTTGAGCACCGTCTCGATCTCGTTGCGTGCCATGCGCCCCACCGGAATACCGGTCCAGTCGGCAACCACAGAGGCCACGGCCTGGTAGTCGACGGTCGGCAGGATCAGCGGGCTTTCGCCTTGCAGGGCGCTCAGGCGCTGCTGCAAGTCGACGAGTCGCTCGCGCAGCTCATGGCTGCCTTGGGCATCGACCTCCTGATCGACCACCCCGACCTGCTCACGCAACTGGGCGCGGGTGGCCAGCAGTTCGTCGACCAGGGTCTTTTCTTCGGCCCAGCGGCCTTCCAGCTCGAGCAGGCGCTGACGCTCTTCGGTCAACAGCGTGTCGGCCTGTGTCTGGCGTTGCTCGGTGGCGACGCCAATGGCGGCTTCGCGGGCGATGATCTGCAGCTCGACTTCCAGCGCCTCGATACGCCGGCGGCTGTCATCGACCTCTGCAGGCACTGCATGCAGGCTGATGGCCACGCGTGCGCAGGCGGTATCGAGCAAGCTCACCGACTTGTCCGGCAGTTGGCGTGCGGGGATGTAGCGGTGCGACAGCTTGACCGCGGCTTCCAGCGCTTCGTCGAGGATCTGCACCTGATGGTGCTTCTCCATGGTCGAGGCCACGCCGCGCATCATCAGCAGCGCCTTTGGCTCGCTCGGCTCATCGACCTGCACCACCTGGAAGCGGCGGGTCAGTGCCGGGTCCTTCTCGATGTGTTTCTTGTACTCGGCCCAGGTGGTCGCGGCCACGGTGCGCAGGCTGCCACGGGCCAGTGCCGGCTTGAGCAGGTTGGCGGCATCGCCGGTCCCGGCAGCGCCACCGGCACCTACCAGGGTGTGGGCTTCGTCGATGAACAGGATGATGGGCTTGGGCGAGGCCTGGACGTCCTCGATGACCTGGCGCAGACGCTGCTCGAACTCACCCTTCATGCTGGCGCCGGCTTGCAGCAGGCCGACATCCAGGCTGCGCAACTCGACATCCTTGAGCGCAGGCGGTACGTCGCCGGCAACGATGCGCAAGGCGAAGCCCTCGACGACAGCGGTTTTGCCGACGCCCGCTTCGCCGGTGAGGATCGGGTTGTTCTGGCGGCGACGCATGAGGATGTCGACCAGTTGGCGGATCTCTTCGTCGCGGCCCACGATCGGGTCGAGCTTGCCACTGCGCGCCTGTTCGGTCAGGTCGACGGTGAAGCGCTTGAGTGCTTCCTGCTTGCCCATCGCCGCGGGGGCCACGGCGCCGCTGGCTTCGCCCGGCGCTGCCGCGGTGAAGCCGTCGCTGGCGGCCAGATTGTTCTCGGGGGAGTCGCCGACGTACTCGTCGAAACGTTCACTCAGGGCCTCGACCTTGAGCTTGGCGAACTCGCTCGACAGACCCAGCAGGGCATTGCGCAGGCTCGGGGTCTTGAGGATGCCGACCAGCAGGTAGCCGGTGCGCACCTGACTCTCGCCGAACATCAGGCTGCCGTAGACCCAACCGCGTTCCACTGCCTCTTCGACCTGCGAGGACAGGTCGGTGATCGAGGTGGAGCCCCGCGGCAGGCGGTCGAGGGCGTCGGTCAGGTCGCGGGCCAGGCGCGCCGGCTCGACGTTGAACTGGCGCACGATACGGTGCAGGTCGCTGTCCTGCAATTGCAGCAACTGGTGCAACCAGTGCACCAGTTCCACGTAGGGGTTGCCGCGCAGCTTGCAGAACACCGTGGCGGCTTCGATGGCCTTGTAGGCGACGCTGTTGAGTTTGCCGAACAGCGCGGCGCGGCTGATTTCACCCATGTTCCTGACTCCTTGTGCAAGTCGGTTGGACCGGCTGCGCGGCGTAGTAGCGAGCGAGCTTGAGGTCGTTGGCATCGTGTTGTGGACGGCCGAGCCAGGTGTCGAAACCCAGGCGCCTGCCGGCATCGAGTTCCAGCGCGGGCACGTGCTCGCGCGCGAGAATGAGGTTCAGGTCCCAGTCCAGTTCGTGGCCCTGGTACTCGGCGACCCAGGCCGCCAGTTCGATGAACGCCTGCCCGCCCGGCAGCAGCGCGTGGTATTGCTCCAGCGTCAGCGGGCCGAGGCACAGGCGGAACTTGTGCTGGCGATCCCAGACGTAGCGGCCCAGGCACAGGTCCATGCCCAGGCGGTTGGCGTGCACGCCGAGGCGGCTGCGCTCGGGCAGTTCCAGCCATTGGCCGACGTACTCCTCGATGCGCACCGGCACGCCGAAATAGCTCGCCAGGATGCTGGCCAGCCCGTCCGGATAGCGCGTCTGTGCGGCGAGGTGGCCGGAGTAGTGCAGCTTGGCGGTATGCGGCAGCGGGCCCTGGTCCTGCAGTTCGGGCTGGCCGCGCCCGCTCAGGGCCGCCAGACGCGCGGCCCAGTAGTCATCGCCGGGGCGGTCGTGACTGACGGTTGGCCGCGCTTCGGCCCAGGCACGGTAGAACAGGCTCAGCAGGCGGTGATGGAAGATGTCGAGGAAGCGCTTGCTGGTGTGGTCGGCGTGGTTGCGCTGGCGTTCGCGCATGTACTCGGTCAGGTGCAACGGCAGCGGTCCGTTGGGGCCGCCGAGGCCGAAGAAGAACTGTTCCAGGCGCGCCGGCCCTTCGCCGTCTTGCGTTACCGAGGCCAGGGTGGCCGGGGCGAAGCTGCAGTCCAGGCGCTGGCCGAGGCGCACCGGCTCATCGGCCAGGCGCTGGGCGTGACCGAAGCGAGGCAGCTCGGGGTGCTCGGCCTCGAGGCGACGCAGCGCCTGGAAGAAGTCGAACTCCCAGGGTTCGGCCTGCATGGCCTCGAGTATGTTCACAGGGTCGGCCTGCGTCCGGGCTTGGCTTTCCATCGCATGATCTCGCCGCGCTCGCTGGTGCGCAGCACGGTTTCGGTGAAGCTGTTGATGGACACGTAGCGGGTCAGGAAGCGTTCGAACACCGCGCCGAGCAGGAAGACGCCGGTGCCGCGGAAGGCGTTCTCGTCGAATTCCAGGGTAATTTCCAGGCCACGGCCAAAAACGATCGGGCCGGGCATCGGCAGGCGCCGGGTGCAGGGCTTGCTGCTGACCTCGCGCAGGCCGTCGATCTGCAGGTGCAGTGCGCTGTCCTGGCTGTCGCCGTACAGGCGCAGCAGCTCGCGCAGGGCGGCAGCCCCCTGGCCTTGCTCGGCCAGCGACAGGTAGTTCAGCGACAGTTGGCTGATCAGGCGCCAGGCGCGGTTGTCATGGGCATGGCTGGCTTTGGGCCGGCTGGGGCCGGCCAGGCAGCGCACGGCAGACACGGGGGCGCTGTCGGCGAGGCTGAAGTCGCTGCGCCCATCGCCCACGCTCATGAACAGCGGCAGGTCGCGGTTGCTGCACAGCGCGCTGATGCCCAGCTGGCGCAGGTCGTGGCGGTGTGGCGCTTGTTGGCCATCGACCAGGCTGATGAAGGTTTCGCTGCCCATGTAGCTTGAGCGCGTGCCGTTGCGCCGCTGTTCGCTCGACAGCACTCGCTGCTCGCGGCGCACGATGTAGTAGGCCTGATCGCGGCCATAGCGCGAGGGGTCACGCACGGCGTAGAAGGGCAGGAACTCCTGGTCTGCACCGGTGCCGTGACCGGTGACGCGCTGCAGCGAGTGGATCTCGAAGTCGGTGGGGCGGGTGCGGTCGGCGATCACATGGTGTTCGTTGACCTTGTCGGTCAGGTGGATGCGGTCGACCCGGCGGGGGAACAGGTTGATCGCCGGGGTACAGAAGGGCACCAGGCGCTCGGCGCCGACGCTGCTTTCCAGCGCCGAGTCGAAACGCTCGAACAGCACCAGCAGCTCCAGCTCCTGGCCGTTGCAGCGCTTGACCGCCCGTTCCAGGCCCGCGAAATCGACGAACAGAAAACGTTGTGGCAGGGCAAAGTATTCCTGCAGCAGTCGGTAGCCCTGGAACGCCTGCGGCACCACCGGCAATGCCGCTTCGCTGTCATCGAAACCGCAGGGGCGCAGGGCGTGCTCCAGCGGGATACGCTCGACCCAATCAGCGCCGGGCTGGCGGGCGAACACTGCACAGGCGTTGCCCAGCAGTTGTTCGTAGAGACGGTAGGGCGTTTCGTCGGCACCGTTGAGGTACAGCGGCAGGTGCGTCAGCGGCAGGCTCGAGAACGGGATCTCGGCACCGCTGCGCAGTGTCAGCCGCAATGCGGCGCGGGCCTTGGGTTCGCTGGCGGCGAGGCGGCCGAGCACGGTGCCAGGGTTGCCGAAATATTCGGCGCGGGCCACCTGCAGCGGCCACAGGGTGACGTCCTGGGTGCTGCGAAACTCGCACGGGGTCTGCGAGTCGCGGCCAAGGTTGGCGCGCAATACGCTGCCGCGTGGCAGCGGGAAACCGGCGCTGAGCGAACCTTCGTCAGGATCGGTCTGCAGCTGCACCACGGTCATCGAGGGCGTCGGCGCCAGGTAGTGCGGGTAGGCGATTTCCAGCAGGTTGTGGGTGAAGGTCGGGTACTCGGCGTCGAGCTTGAGCTGCACGCGCGCGGTGAGATAGGCGAAACCTTCGAGCAGGCGCTCGACGTACGGGTCGGCACAGTCGATGCCGGACAGGGTCAGACGCCCGGCGATCTTCGGGTACTCGCGGGAGAACTCCGCCGCGCTTTCGCGGATGTGCCGCAGTTCCTGGTTGTACAGATCGAGCAGGCGCGGGTTCATGCGCGTCTCCTGCGTTCGGCGGGGGCTACGTGCACTTGCCCGGACTCCAGGTCCAGGTCGGTCTGCAGCAGTAGTGGTAGCGCCGCAGGCTGGGCCCAGAGATCACCTTCGATCTCGAAGCTCAGGGCGTTGGCGTTCATCTCGCCGGGGGCGACCATGGCGCGCACCTTGAGGGTGTGGGCCAGGATGCGCGGTTCGTAGGTGGAAATGGCCTGGTGGATGATGCGCTCCAGGGCCAGCAGGTCGATGTTCGAGGCGCAGTTGCCGGCCAGGGCGGGCAGGCCGTAGTTGACCACCGAGTTGCCTGCGGGAGTGTTCAAAGTGCTGGTGCTGTCGAGCAGCGACGTGGTGTTAAGCAGCCAGGCCAGGTCGCGCAGTACCGATGCCTTGAGCTGCTGCAGCGACAGCACGCGCTTGTCCGGGGCTTCCTGCGGGTTGCCGGGATCATCGTCGGTCAGACGATCCAGCAGCGAGGGTTGCAGGCGGTCACGGGCGGCGATGTCGGCTACCACGGTCGGGTTCCTTCAAGGGGTCGGGGTCGTGGCGACTGCTTCGCGGGCAAGCCCACTCCCAGAAAGGAGCAGGGGTGCGCACTTTTCCCGGTGGGAGCGGGCTTGCCCGCGAAGCAGTCGACAGCGCTATCAGATCTTGACGTTCTGACGCACGTTCCAGCCGTACTTGATGGCGCCGCCATCCTTGGTGCCGTCGGCTTTCTGTGGCTGGTAGTCCACGGTGACCTTGGCGAAGTTCAGGGTGACGTTTTCGGTCAGGCGGTCATCGCTGCCCGAGCCGCCGGTGCTCAGCGAGCTGATGATCACCTCTTCGAGGTTGATGATCAGGTACTCGACCTGGCTCTCGCCACCGGCCTTGCGCACGGTCAGCTTGACCTTGTCGATGTGCTTGCCGCTGGAGCAGTGGGCCATCAGGTTGGGGCTGGACTTGTCGACGTACTTGGTGATCGACAGGTCCTGGATATTGACCTTGCCGGCACCGCCGCCTCCGCCCATGTGCATGTTGCCGGACTGGGACATGCCCCAGCTCCAGTTCAACACGTCGATTTCTTCCTTGTGGGTCTTGTCTGCGGACTCGCCCTTGATGTCGCCGATCTTGATGAAAATATCTACAGCCATGATGTCCTCGGTATTTCGCGTCGGTTGGCAGTTCTATCGGGCTGCTGCGCAGCCCATCGCGGGCTTGCCCCGCGATGGGGCGCGCAGCAGCCCCGGTTCAGGCTCAGGCGCCTTTGGCCGAAGGCAGCTTCGAGACCAGACGCAACGACACGGTCAGCCCTTCGAGCTGGTAGTGCGGGCGCAGGTAGAAGCGCGAGTTGTAGTAGCCAGGGTTGCCCTCGACTTCTTCCACCACCACTTCAGCCGCCGCCAACGGGTGCTGTGCCTTGGTGGTTTCGCTGGAGTGCGCCGGATCGCCGTCGACGTAGTTCAGGATCCAGTCCTGCAGCCAGCGCTGCATCTCGTCCTTTTCCTTGAACGAGCCGATCTTGTCGCGAACGATGCACTTCAGGTAATGGGCGAAGCGGCAGGTGGCGAACAGGTACGGCAGGCGAGCAGCCAGGTTGGCGTTGGCGGTGGCGTCCGGGTCGTCGTACTCGGCCGGCTTCTGCAAGGACTGGGCGCCGATGAAGGCAGCGAAGTCGGTGTTCTTCTTGTGCAGCAGTGGCATGAAGCCGTTCTTCGCCAGCTCCGCCTCGCGGCGGTCGGAAATGGCGATTTCGGTCGGGCACTTCATGTCCACGCCACCGTCGTCGGTGGGGAAGGTGTGCGCCGGCAGATCCTGCACTTCACCGCCCGATTCGACGCCGCGGATGCGCGAGCACCAGCCGTAGTGCTTGAACGAGCGGTTGATGTTGACCGCCATGGCGTAGGCGGCGTTGGCCCAGGTGTACTTGCTGCTGTCGGCGCCGTCGGTATCTTCCTCGAAGGCGAAGGCCTCGACCGGGTCGGTCTTGGCGCCGTAGGGCAGGCGTGCCAGGAAGCGTGGCATGGTCAGGCCGATGTAGCGCGAGTCTTCCGATTCGCGCAGCGAGCGCCAGCCGGCGTACTCCGGGGTGGTGAAGATCTTGGTCAGGTCACGCGGGTTGGACAGCTCCTGCCACGAGCCCATGCCCATCACCGTTGGCGATGCAGCGGCAATGAACGGCGCATGCATCGACGCACAGACCTTGGACATCTCGCCCAGCAACTCGACATCGGGTGGCGACTGATCGAAGTAGTAGTCGCCCACCAGGCAGCCGTAGGGCTCGCCGCCGAACTGACCGTATTCCTCTTCGTAGAGCTTCTTGAACACCGGGCTCTGGTCCCAGGCGGTGCCCTTGAATTTCTTCAGGGTCTTGTGCAGGTCGGTCTTGGAGATGTTGAGCACGCGGATCTTCAGCTGCTCGTCGCTCTCGGTGTTGTTGACCAGGTAGTGCAGGCCGCGCCAGGCGCTTTCCAGCTGCTGGAAGTCATCGTGGTGGATGATCTGGTTGACCTGTGCGGTGAGCTTGGCGTCGATGGCGGCGATGATCTGTTCGATCGAACCGATGGCATCGTTGGAGACCAGGTTGGTCTGCGCCAGGGCCTGTTCGGCCAGGGTGCGCACGGCGCTTTCGACGGCTTCCTTGGCACGCTCGGTCTTGGGTTTGAATTCCTGCAGCAGCAGGTTGGCGAATTCGCTGGCCTGCTCGGTGGTGGCCGGCTGGGCCTGGGTATCGCGCAACGGATCGGTCATGGCGGGCTCCTCAGGCGCTCGGCTCGTTATCGGAAGGTTTCGGGGCGCTGGCCAGGGCCTGCAGCAGGGCAGGGTCCTTGATGGCCTTGAGGATGATGTCCTCGGCACCGGTCTTGCCGTCCATGTAGGTCAGCAGGTTGGCCAGTTGGGTGCGCGCCTCGAGCAGCTGGTTCAGGGCATCGACCTTGCGCGCAACGGCGGCCGGGCTGAAGTCGTCCATGCTCTCGAAAGTGATGTCCAGGCTCAGGTTGCCTTCGCCGGTCAGCTCGTTGGGGACGTTGAATGCCACCCGTGGCTTCATGGCCTTGAGGCGGGAGTCGAAATTGTCGACATCGACTTCCAGGAACTTGCGGTCGGCCACGGCGGGCAGTGGTTCGGCCGGCTTGCCGGCGAGGTCGGAGAGCACGCCCATGACGAAGGGCAGCTGTACCTTCTTCTCGGCGCCATACAGTTCGACGTCGTACTCGATCTGCACTCGCGGCGCGCGGTTGCGCGCGATGAATTTCTGGGAGCTGTCTTTGGCCACGTGGTTCCTCCTGGTCGCCGCTGGGGGCGCTGTCGTTCGTTGCGGCTGTCGGTGGTATCAGTCGTCCTGGGGCCCGCGCAGGTTCTCGAACTGCGAAAGGCCCTCGGGAATCAGGTCGCGTACGATGGTCGCGAAATCGGCGTTGACCAGGTTCTTGGCCCGGCGCAACAGCACCGGCAACGGGCTGGAAGGCTCGTGGCGGGCGTAGTACTGGAGCAGGCGCTCGAGGCTTTGCTGAACGTCGTCGCGGTTGTTGATCTCGCCGGGGCGTGCAGCGGCACGAGCGGCTGGCGCTGCGGCGGTGGACGTCGAATGGTCGTCCTGGAAATGTTCCTGCGGCGCTTCGCTGTTCTCGGCGGCTGGCGGCGAGCCGCCGGGGGCGTAGTCGGCCAGTACCTGCTGTGCCAGGCGCAGCGGTTGCTTGAGTGCCGACAGGTCGACGCCGCTGGCCGAGCCGACCTGGTCGCTGACCCGGCGCTCGATCGCTTCGCAGGCCTCGCGAGCCAGGCTCAGGGCTTGGCGAGTCTGTTCGAGCTCATCGGGGTCGGCATCACGCAGCGCAGCGGCCAGCGCTTCGACGCTCAGGTCTTCGCTGGCGAAGTGCTGCAGGCCGGCGGCGTGCAGGGCCGCGCGCAAGGTGACCGGGCCGAAGGCGCGCGAGCGTGCCAGCACGGCTTCGCGCAGCAGGGCGATGTTGGCGTCGCAGGTCAGGCCGGACAGGGCGTTGACACGCACCGTCGGGTCGTTGTCGTCGGAGGCGTCGAGTTGCGGATGCAGGTGCAGCCAGTATTCGCCGAGCAGGTCGCGGATCAGTTCCAGGCTGGCGGCCAGGCCGACGAAGCCTTGCAATGCGAGTTTGGACTGCACCAGGAAGTGGGTGATGCGCAGGTCCTTGCTGCGTTGCAGCAGGTCGGTGCAGGTCTGTTCGATGGTGCGCCACTGCGGCGGTTCGGCAGGTTGTACCGCATCGCCCATGACCCGCTCCGGACGCCCTTGGGCATCGCGTTCGAGTTGCAGGAAGTCCGCGTCGTATTCGAGATCTTCACCGCATGGGAAGTCATCGGAAATAGCGGCGAGCAGCAGCGGCGAGTTCACCAGGAATCGATCTCCATATCGGCCCGTGGCGGGGCTTTAGTTGCGCGAAGTTGCAAATGTGAACTGGCGCACAAAAACTTGTAGAGGAGCGGGCGATTGATGTCGGCGTGATATCAATGGCAGGCTCCAAAGTTGCGCATTTATGGTTTATTTCCAAAATGCTGTCAAGGTAAGCTACCCGCCCCCGAGTGGAGGTGTGACCGAGTTTGCAGCTTTGAAGGCCCATCTGTCGGATGCCATCAATGTGCCTTGCTGCTGTGGTTAAATTCGCCGATATGTCGCGATAAAACAGCTAAAGACGGTATTTATGTCGTTGTTTTTGAAGGATTTATTGGCGATTTTCGCTATCCACTCATTTGAATGGAATCACGATACACATTATATGCAGGAGGCGTGATGGCACTTTGCCTTACTATCACTAGTTATCACAAGATTACTCCGGGCCAACGTGCGGAGATGCTTGTGGAGACTGGTGCCGTCACCATCGGGCGAAGTCCGGACAATGATTGGGTATTGCCGGATCCTGAGCGATTGGTATCGTCCAATCATTGTGTCATCCAGTTTCGAGATGGCCGTTATTACCTGACCGATAGCAGCACCAATGGCGTGGAGTTGGTACACGCTGGCGTGCGTTTGCGCCGCGGAAACAGCGAGCCCTTGATGGATGGCGAAGTTATCCGGATTGGCGAGTACGAGATCCAGGCGCGCATCGATTCGGGGTTCTCGCTGGAGGAGAGTCGCCAGCCTGGCGCACAGAGCTTCGAGGCGCTGATGGCCGGGCAGGCGACGCCCTCCGAGCCCCCTCTTGCACCCGCCCCGGCTGCTTTCCTGCAGGGGGCGTCGAGCCACGACACGCTGCCCGACATCTTCGATTTCCTTGGGCCCGCCAGCGTGCCGGCGGCGAGCCAACCTGACCATGTGCCGGCCCAGCAGCACGACTTTCGTCCGCCCGCGCCGGTAACGCCCGCCGTGTCGCCTGCCGCACCCGCCCCGGGGGTGATTCCGGCGGACTGGAACCTGTTCGACGAGGTCCCGGCCTCCAGCCCGCTGCCTGCGCAAGAGCCGATCGCGCCTGTTGCCGCAGTGCCTCCACCGCCTGCACCTGTCGCCGCACCGCGCAGGAACGCCTGCAGCAGTGCCTGGTCGGGCATGGCC
>NZ_JACVTY010000069.1:0-487 GCF_016624805.1 Pseudomonas sp. S44 | reverse complement strand
CAGGTCGAGTACAAGGCGCCAGCCCAGGGCGATGACGTCTTCAAGGATTCTGGCTCGCTCACCATTGGCGTGACCGATGCCAGTGTTCCGGGCAAAACCTTCGAAAACCTTGAGCTGGGAAGCTCCGCCACTGTTCAGATTGCTGACACCGAAAGTGAGGTTGTCGCCACCCTGACTGCTGACAAAACCACTGTCAGCGAAGGCGGCGAGATCACTTACACCGTGACTCTGACCAACGCTCAGGGCCTGGACGTCAAAGGTCATGGCGGCCTGGTATTTACCCTTTCGGACGGCACAAAAGTCACCGTTCCCGCGGGCAGCGCCACCGGCACCATCACCATTCACGCTCCTGACGACGTGTACGTTGGCGGCCAGCCTTCGATCGTCAACAAACTCGAAGGCGTGACTGGCGCCGATAACTTCGAGAAGCTGACGCTGGGTCAGGGCGAAGTGAAAACCGATGTCACCGATGAGCCAGGCACTGGCA
>NZ_JACVTY010000068.1:0-552 GCF_016624805.1 Pseudomonas sp. S44 | reverse complement strand
GCTCAAGGCGATGACGTCTTCAAAGACTCGGGCTCCCTGACCGTTGGTATTGCCGACGCTTCCGTACCAGGCAAGACTTTCGAGAACCTGGAGCTCGGTGGTTCGGCAACCGTGCAGATCGCTGACACCGAAAGTGAGGTTGTCGCAACCCTGACTGCCGACAAGACCACTGTGTCCGAAGGCGGCGAGATCACCTATACCGTCACGCTGACCAACGCTCAGGGCTTGGACGTCAAAGGCCACAATGGGTTGGTCTTTACGCTTAGCGACGGCACCAAAGTTACCGTTCCAGCAGGCAGCGCCACTGGCACCATCACCATTCACGCCCCTGACGATGTCTACGTTGGCGGCCAACCTTCGATCGTCAACAAACTCGAAGGCGTTACGGGTGCAGATAACTTCGAGAAATTGACCCTCGGTGACGATACTGTCTCCACTACCGTGACCGACGAGCCAGGCACTGGCACTCCGGGCACTGGCAACGAAGGTGACAAGGTTTCGGTCACCATCGTCAGCAATGGCAACGTCACCGAAGACCAGCAGCCAAGCTTC
>NZ_JACVTY010000067.1:0-618 GCF_016624805.1 Pseudomonas sp. S44 | reverse complement strand
CGCTCTTTAACAAATCGAATCAAGCAATTCGTGTGGGTGCTTGTGAGTACGGACTGATAGTCGCCAAGATTATCAGCATCACAAGTGGCCATGCGAGAAATCACATAGTCATTTGAGATTGCTGAGCCAAGTTTAGGGTTTCTTAAAAACCCAAGCAGTATTGAACTGAAGAGTTTGATCATGGCTCAGATTGAACGCTGGCGGCAGGCCTAACACATGCAAGTCGAGCGGATGACGGGAGCTTGCTCCTTGATTCAGCGGCGGACGGGTGAGTAATGCCTAGGAATCTGCCTGGTAGTGGGGGACAACGTTTCGAAAGGAACGCTAATACCGCATACGTCCTACGGGAGAAAGCAGGGGACCTTCGGGCCTTGCGCTATCAGATGAGCCTAGGTCGGATTAGCTAGTTGGTGAGGTAATGGCTCACCAAGGCGACGATCCGTAACTGGTCTGAGAGGATGATCAGTCACACTGGAACTGAGACACGGTCCAGACTCCTACGGGAGGCAGCAGTGGGGAATATTGGACAATGGGCGAAAGCCTGATCCAGCCATGCCGCGTGTGTGAAGAAGGTCTTCGGATTGTAAAGCACTTTAAGTTGGGAGGAAGGGCAGTAAG
>NZ_JACVTY010000065.1:0-1399 GCF_016624805.1 Pseudomonas sp. S44 | reverse complement strand
TTCTCAACTCACCTTCACAGGCTTACAGAACGCTCCTCTACCGCATCACCAGAGGTGATACCCGTAGCTTCGGTGCATGGTTTGAGCCCCGTTACATCTTCCGCGCAGGCCGACTCGACTAGTGAGCTATTACGCTTTCTTTAAAGGGTGGCTGCTTCTAAGCCAACCTCCTAGCTGTCTAAGCCTTCCCACATCGTTTCCCACTTAACCATGACTTTGGGACCTTAGCTGACGGTCTGGGTTGTTTCCCTTTTCACGACGGACGTTAGCACCCGCCGTGTGTCTCCCATGCTCGGCACTTGCTGGTATTCGGAGTTTGCATCGGTTTGGTAAGTCGGGATGACCCCCTAGCCGAAACAGTGCTCTACCCCCAGCAGTGATACATGAGGCGCTACCTAAATAGCTTTCGAGGAGAACCAGCTATCTCCGAGCTTGATTAGCCTTTCACTCCGATCCACAGGTCATCCGCTAACTTTTCAACGGTAGTCGGTTCGGTCCTCCAGTCAGTGTTACCTAACCTTCAACCTGCCCATGGATAGATCGCCCGGTTTCGGGTCTATACCCAGCGACTAAAGCGCCCTATTAAGACTCGCTTTCGCTACGCCTCCCCTATTCGGTTAAGCTCGCCACTGAATATAAGTCGCTGACCCATTATACAAAAGGTACGCAGTCACCTAACAAAGTAGGCTCCCACTGCTTGTACGCATACGGTTTCAGGTTCTATTTCACTCCCCTCTCCGGGGTTCTTTTCGCCTTTCCCTCACGGTACTGGTTCACTATCGGTCAGTCAGTAGTATTTAGCCTTGGAGGATGGTCCCCCCATGTTCAGACAAAGTTTCTCGTGCTCCGTCCTACTCGATTTCATTGAAAAGAGACTTTCGTGTACGGGGCTATCACCCACTATGGCCGCACTTTCCAGAGCGTTCCACTAATCTCAAATCAACTTAAGGGCTGGTCCCCGTTCGCTCGCCACTACTAAGGGAATCTCGGTTGATTTCTTTTCCTCAGGGTACTTAGATGTTTCAGTTCCCCTGGTTCGCCTCTTGCACCTATGGATTCAGTACAAGATACTCAGCTTATGCTGAGTGGGTTCCCCCATTCAGAGATCTCTGGATCACAGTCTGTTTGCCGACTCCCCAAAGCTTATCGCAGGCTACCACGTCTTTCATCGCCTCTGACTGCCAAGGCATCCACCGTATGCGCTTCTTCACTTGACCATATAACCCCAAGCAATCTGGTTATACTGTGAAGACGACATTCGCCGAAAATTCGTGAGAACTCACAAATTTTACCTTAGCCTGAACTACCAGCAGTGAAACTGGCATTCAGTCTATTTCTATCACATATCCGAATTTTTAAAGAACGATCTGACAAAAGCCAGAAATCAACATTCATCAAC
>NZ_JACVTY010000064.1:0-1758 GCF_016624805.1 Pseudomonas sp. S44 | reverse complement strand
CAATCTGCAAGGCAAATTGCTTGGGTGTTATATGGTCAAGCCTCACGGGCAATTAGTATTGGTTAGCTCAACGCCTCACAGCGCTTACACACCCAACCTATCAACGTCGTAGTCTTCGACGGCCCTTCAGGGGATTCAAGATCCCAGTGAGATCTCATCTTGAGGCAAGTTTCCCGCTTAGATGCTTTCAGCGGTTATCTCTTCCGAACATAGCTACCCGGCAATGCCACTGGCGTGACAACCGGAACACCAGAGGTTCGTCCACTCCGGTCCTCTCGTACTAGGAGCAGCCCCTCTCAAATCTCAAACGTCCACGGCAGATAGGGACCGAACTGTCTCACGACGTTCTAAACCCAGCTCGCGTACCACTTTAAATGGCGAACAGCCATACCCTTGGGACCGGCTTCAGCCCCAGGATGTGATGAGCCGACATCGAGGTGCCAAACACCGCCGTCGATATGAACTCTTGGGCGGTATCAGCCTGTTATCCCCGGAGTACCTTTTATCCGTTGAGCGATGGCCCTTCCATACAGAACCACCGGATCACTAAGACCTACTTTCGTACCTGCTCGACGTGTGTGTCTCGCAGTCAAGCGCGCTTTTGCCTTTATACTCTACGACCGATTTCCGACCGGTCTGAGCGCACCTTCGTACTCCTCCGTTACTCTTTGGGAGGAGACCGCCCCAGTCAAACTACCCACCATACACTGTCCTCGATCCGGATCACGGACCTGAGTTAGAACCTCAAGGTTGCCAGGGTGGTATTTCAAGGATGGCTCCATGAGAACTGGCGTCCCCACTTCAAAGCCTCCCACCTATCCTACACAAGCAAGCTCAAAGTCCAGTGCAAAGCTATAGTAAAGGTTCACGGGGTCTTTCCGTCTAGCCGCGGATACACTGCATCTTCACAGCGATTTCAATTTCACTGAGTCTCGGGTGGAGACAGCGCCGCCATCGTTACGCCATTCGTGCAGGTCGGAACTTACCCGACAAGGAATTTCGCTACCTTAGGACCGTTATAGTTACGGCCGCCGTTTACCGGGGCTTCGATCAAGAGCTTCGCTTGCGCTAACCCCATCAATTAACCTTCCGGCACCGGGCAGGCGTCACACCCTATACGTCCACTTTCGTGTTTGCAGAGTGCTGTGTTTTTAATAAACAGTCGCAGCGGCCTGGTATCTTCGACCGGCATGGGCTTACGGAGCAAGTCCTTCACCCTCGCCGGCGCACCTTCTCCCGAAGTTACGGTGCCATTTTGCCTAGTTCCTTCACCCGAGTTCTCTCAAGCGCCTTGGTATTCTCTACCTAACCACCTGTGTCGGTTTGGGGTACGGTTCCCAGTTATCTGAAGCTTAGGAGCTTTTCTTGGAAGCATGGTATCAACCACTTCGCACTCTAAAGAGCGCTCGTCATCAGCTCTCGGCCTTGAAATCCCGGATTTGCCTAAGATTTCAGCCTACCACCTTAAACCTGGACAACCAACGCCAGGCTGGCCTAACCTTCTCCGTCCCTCCATCGCAATAACTGGAAGTACAGGAATATTAACCTGTTTTCCATCGACTACGCTTTTCAGCCTCGCCTTAGGGACCGACTAACCCTGCGTCGATTAACGTTGCGCAGGAAACCTTGGTCTTTCGGCGTGCGAGTTTTTCACTCGCATTGTCGTTACTCATGTCAGCATTCGCACTTCTGATACCTCCAGCAAGCTTCTCAACTCACCTTCACAGGCTTACAGAACGCTCCTCTACCGCATCACCA
>NZ_JACVTY010000063.1:0-2313 GCF_016624805.1 Pseudomonas sp. S44 | reverse complement strand
GACAGCTTGTCCTTGCTGGCGATGGCGTTGTCCATCAGGTAGCGGAACAGCTTCTCGTCGGCGGCCTGGCCGGCGAGGAAGCATTGGCCGGGGCGGGTTAGGCTGCCTCTACTTTCGCCCGTGCACTTAATAATGGAGCTATGTAGCTCTGCGACGCATTAAATTGCTCACACTAGGTCAATGCAGGCATGCTTCACTTAAGTTTGAAACCTTGAGACTCAAGCAATCCACGCTCGGAAATTACTTCGGAATTTACTTCCCACCGCCCCATTTGAAATATGAAGCAAGACATATCCCAAACCAGACAGGGACCGCATAGGCTAGAAATCCAGGAAACACGCCGGAAATATCAGTCCAGCCAAAATGCCATGTGTCATATTTAAAATACAGGGCTATAGCCCCTAAAAAATTTGATACGACCCCTCCAAAGAAAAACAAAACAACCAAATAGACTAAAAATAGTATATAAGCTTGAAACCTCGACTTGGGTTTCATTATTTGCTATCTCCTATTGATCCTATCTTGCCACCTGTAGCTTCGGAAATCTGAGACCCCAAAGAGGCACCTACAATTTCAGAATAACTTCCGAGATACGGCTTCAATTTATCAGTTACAACTTGCCCACTTTTCAAACCCACAGCACCGCCGATGGCCGCACCTAAAACTGGATATATTGGACTATCACCTTTAATCAAGCTCCCTAAAAATGCCCCTCCCGTGCCTGCACCAATAGTGAATGCGACCCCGCGACCTTGAGTTGCGCCACCCACAGTGGTAGCAATGGCGGCATCCACATAACTAAACGGTTTATCCGTAGACAATTGATAGCTAATGTTAGCACCACCGCCAATGACACCGCCCATTGCTGCGCCAGCAAGTCCTGCCGGGGGCGATATAGTCGCGCCTAACACAGCCGGAGTATACACCCAACCAGCTACATAATCATGGCCCGGGCCTTTGTACCCATCGCTTCTAGCCAAGGACTGGAGCGCATCAGAAATCTGCTCGGGTGTCTTGCCTTGCTCAGCCATATATGCTCCTAAGCTAGCAGCTTCCGCCCCCCAACTTCCCCCGGGATGTAAAAAGTCATTATAGCGCTGAGCGTTTCCAGCCACCCAACTGGCGGTTTCAGGGTTCCCATTACCCAGGGCTCCTGCCAAAACCCCAATAATCTGGGCGGTCGCCACCTTGAACTGGTCGTCCGTAGCAAACCGTGAATCGAGATACTTGCCTAGACCTGCACTTGTAGCCGCCGTGAGCCCCTGCGCTGCCGCACCTGCCAGTGCCCCTGTTTTGAAGTCTCCTCCCTTGGCGGATGACAGCGCACCACCCAAGACTGCGTGCATCAGGATTTTTTGTGCAGAGCCAGGACTGACGTTGAGATAATCAGCCAAATCACCGACCTGTTTATTACCGAAGGCCGCCGCCAAATCCAATCCTTCAGACACAGCAGCAGCCCCAAGATTATCTTTGAAGCTGCCTCCATTTATCGCTGTGTTCACACTGCCAGCGACCAAAGCGTGCGTGCTGCTACGAAGGATGTTCTGGCTGACCGAATTCCAATCCAACATACCAGAGCTATACCCTGGATTATTGATGCCACTGGCACTCAGAACCAACGGGCCATCGGGATTCCACCCCGCAACTGCTGTGTCTATTCCACTCAAAATTCCGCTTGTCACCATCTGCGTAGCGTATCCCTTTATGGCCTTGCTGCTGGTTGCCGCTTTTAGGCCAGCACCAATGTCTCCACCACCGTTTATGGTTCCTACTGCAAAGTTACTGGCCATGGCACCTGCAAGAGGACCAAGGTAGACGCTCGCGACGATCGAAATAATCAGGGCGGGTGCTGCTCCCAGCCCTGAATTTTTGTAATCCCAACTGTCGTGAATTTCTTTTACTACGCGCCAATCCACTTGTCCGCTGGCCTCGGCCTGCTTGATCCACGCCAGCTGGGGTTCTGCTCGGACCATTGCATCAATCGTTTAGCTGACGGTGTTTTGGTCAATTTGCTTAATATCAATATTTATTTTGCCAGCGGCCCGAATCGCCAATTCCCCCTGGGTTACCATCAAGGTCTGGCGCAGCGTCTCATCCGTACTTCCCTTACCTTGGGCACTGTTCCACGCCAGGTTCGACTTGCTCTTCTCGTGACTCTCCTGATGCAGGTCCTTGACCGCCTCGAAAGTCACCGCACCGCCACTGTCGATGGTCAGGTCATTACCCGAGGCGAGCTTCGCCCCTTGGTACAGCTGATCGCCGCCGCTCTTGAGCGTCAGATCACCACCGCTGCTGACTTCGCTGCCCACCGCC
>NZ_JACVTY010000062.1:0-2903 GCF_016624805.1 Pseudomonas sp. S44 | reverse complement strand
ACCCCTATCTGCGCGAGCAGGTAGGGGTTTTGTCTTTCTGGCGTTCGCCAGATCTCATCGCTCCCCCGCGCCGACACCGCGCACGCCACGGGACACATCGGCGCCCTCCCTTTCTCGCGGGGATATCCCTGCCCTTTTCCTATGCAATCCAGCAGCCCGTGGCTATCATGCCAGCCTTATTCCAAGTCGAGACTGGCATGCTGAAGTTGTTGAATCTCCTCAAGGATGGCCGATTTCATTCTGGCCAGGCCCTGGGGGAAGCCATGGGGGTAAGCCGCAGTGCTGTGTGGAAGCAGCTGCAGCACCTCGAAAGCGAGCTGAACCTCACCATTCACAAGGTGCGTGGTCGTGGATACCAGCTCGCTACGCCATTGAGCCTGCTCGAGGCGTCGGCGATTGCTGCATTCACGCAGGGTGAGCAATGGCCTGTTCTTGTCCATGACTCGATAGATTCGACCAATGCCGAGGCCCTGCGTCTGATTGGGAAGGGGCAAGCAGCTCCCTTCCTGGTGCTCGCCGAGCGCCAGAGTGCTGGTCGTGGTCGGCGCGGCCGACACTGGGTCAGCCCGTTCGCTGAGAATCTCTATTACAGCCTGGTGCTCCGGGTAGAGGGTGGCATGCGCCAGCTCGAGGGGCTGAGTCTGGTCGTTGGCCTCGCGGTAATGCGCACGCTGCATACGTTCGGTGTAAAGGGAGCGGGGCTGAAATGGCCCAATGACGTTCTTGTAGCTAACAAGAAGATTGTCGGCATTCTTCTGGAGCTGGTTGGCGACCCCGCGGATGTCTGTCACGTCGTGCTAGGTGTCGGCATCAATGTGAACATGCAGAGCAATGATCAGGTCGACCAGCAATGGACATCGATGCGTCGGGAGACTGGCGATCTCATTGATCGCAATCGTCTGGTTGCGCAGTTGAACCAGCAATTGCAGCATGAGCTTTCACGCCATCGTCGCTATGGTTTCGCTGCTTTCCAGGAGGAATGGGAGCAGGCGCATCTGTGGCAGGGGCGCAAGGTCTCGCTGATCGCCGGCAATCAGACGGTCGATGGCATTGTGCTGGGTGTGGACGGGCAGGGCGGTCTACGCATGGATGTTGAGGGTGTGGAGAAGAGCTTCAGTGGTGGAGAGCTCGGGTTGAGGTTGCGCGATGATTCTTGAGCTGGATTGCGGTAATAGCTTTATCAAGTGGCGTGTGATTCATGCCGCGGATGCCACCATTGTGGGTGGCGGTATCGTCGATTCGGATCAGGCGCTGCTGGCCGCTGTCGGAGGGCTGGCTGCCGCGCGCCTGGCGGGTGCACGGATGGTCAGCGTGCGCAGCGAGGAAGAAACCGATGCGCTGTGCGGGGCGATCAGGCAAGCCTTCGCTGTTGACGTGCAGGTTGCGCGTCCTGTCATTGAAATGGCGGGAGTACGCAATGGCTATGAAGATCATGAGCGCCTGGGCATGGATCGCTGGCTGGCCGCCCTCGGTGCATTCCACCTGGCCAAAGGGGCTTGCCTGGTGATGGATTTTGGCACAGCCGCCAAGGCGGACTTCGTGGCGGCGGATGGTCAGCACCTGGGTGGATATATCTGTCCGGGGATGCCTCTGATGCGTAGCCAGCTGCGGACCCATACCCGCCGTATTCGTTATGACGATGCCTCGGCCGAGCGAGCATTGAGCAGTCTTGAGCCCGGGCGTTCCACGGTCGAGGCAGTCGAACGTGGGTGCGTGCTGATGCTGCAGGGGTTCGCCCGTACGCAGATCGATCAGGCGCGCGCGCTGTGGGGTAATGAGTTCAGCGTCTTCCTCACGGGAGGCGATGCGCCCCTGGTCCAGGTGTCTGCACCTGGCGCGCGGGTTGTACCGGACCTGGTCTTTGTTGGCCTGGCGATGGCCTGCCCCTTGAGTTGAGGTGCCTATGCGTTGGTTGTTTCTGCTGTTGGTAGTGCTAAATGCCGTCTATTACGTGTGGCACCAGCAGGAGGCGCCGGTACGGGTCAAGGAAGTTGCACCCCTTTCCCTCTACAAGGGAAGTCAGCAGGAGATCCGCCTGCTTCGGGAGACGGGAGCGGCGGCTCCCGCCAGGCGCAGGGATGAGTGCCTGGTGGTGGGGGGATTTACCGGGCAGGATGAACTCGTGGCCTTGCGCCAGCGGTTGCTGAGCCTGGATATCGCCGCTCAGCCCGTGCAGGGGCAGTTGGCTGGCGCGGACGGCTTCTGGCTCAAGGTCAGCCCTGATAGCGAGCGTTTGCTGGATGAGGCGGTCATTGCCAGTCTTTCCAGTGATTTCAAAGACTTAAAACATAAAATTATTTTCTGCCAGGGTATTGCAACTGGCGAATAGCTTGATAGAATGGCGCCCGCTTCGCAGGGAACACCGCTCAGGTGGTAGTACCGGAAGCGTAGTCAAAGCAGCTAACTTTCAGATTTAATTGAAAAAAATGCTTGACTACAGGCCGGCAGGTAAATAGAATGCCCGGCACGTCTGGAGGGATTCCCGAGCGGCCAAAGGGGACGGACTGTAAATCCGTTGCGAGAGCTTCGAAGGTTCGAATCCTTCTCCCTCCACCAGTTTTAGCGAGAGCTGCAAGCTCCGCGGGTATAGTTTAGTGGTAGAACCTCAGCCTTCCAAGCTGATGATGCGGGTTCGATTCCCGCTACCCGCTCCAAGTTTGCTGTTTTGGCACAAAGAGTTTCGCTCTTGTAGCTCAGTTGGTAGAGCACACCCTTGGTAAGGGTGAGGTCAGCGGTTCAAGTCCGCTCAAGAGCTCCATATAAACAAGGCAGATATGAAAATATCTGCCTTTGTTTTATCAGCGTAGTGACTATTTCTTCTGCGGAGGACTGTATCGATGGCTAAGGAAAAGTTTGATCGTTCCCTTCCCCACGTTAACGTCGGCACTATCGGCCACGTTGAC
>NZ_JACVTY010000061.1:0-6972 GCF_016624805.1 Pseudomonas sp. S44 | reverse complement strand
GGGCAAGCCCGCTCCCACTGGTTGCCATGTGAGAGCAACTGTCAGGTTCAAATTTGACAGCCAGCTAAATCCTTGTGGGAGCGGGCTTGCCCGCGAAAAGAACCCCACCATTCTCGAACCTTCCCCCAACCTCGATAAATGGCCCCCCACGCACGGCGTCATTGCACCAGACGCAATCGTGCGACCTGCTACCATCGCGTTTCCCACACTCGCCACGGAAAACGGCCATGCAACTCCCGGACATGAACCTGCTTGTCGCCCTCGATGCCCTGCTCGACGAGGGCAGTGTGGTGGGCGCTGCGCAGCGCATGAACCTGAGTCCGGCGGCGATGAGCCGTACACTGGGACGCATCCGCGACGCGCTGGGCGACCCGATTCTGGTGCGCGCCGGGCGCGGCCTGGTGCCGACACCCCGCGCGCTGGCCCTGCGTGACCAGGTGCGGGCGCTGGTCGAGCAGGCCGGGCTGGTGTTCAACAGCGGCGAGGACGTCGACCTGCCGAACCTGGAGCGCGCTTTCAACATCCGCACCAATGACCTGTTCGTCGCCCTGTATGGCGCGCGCCTGCTGCACATGATGCTGGCCGAGGCACCGCGCACGGTGCTGCGTTTCGTGCCGGAAGCCCATGGCGATGACGACCTCGTGCTGCGCCACGGGCAGATCGACCTGGTGGTGAGTTCGAGCATCGAACTGGGGCCGGAGATCAAGGTGCAGCATCTGTTCGATACGCACTTCGTGGGCCTGGCGCGGGACGACCATCCGATCTTCGACGCGCCGATCACCCCCGAGCGCTTCGCTCGCTATCCACAGATCAGCGTGTCGCGGCGCGGGCGGGCCAACGGGCCGATCGACGTGGAGCTGAGCAACTACAAATTGCAGCGGCGGGTGTCGCTGATCACCCCGAGTTTCCACTCGGCGATGTTCTCCCTGCCGGATTCGGACCTGATCCTGCCGATGCCGGCGAATATCCTCGGCAATGTGCTGAAGTTCGGGCTGCCGCTGCGCTCGTTCGAGATTCCGGTGGAGTTGGAGAAGGTGCGGGTGATGCAGGCCTGGCATCCACGCTTCGACAATGACCCGGCGCATCGGTGGCTGCGGCGCACGCTGAAGGCGTGTTGCGGGACCGAGCCTTGAGGCCGGCAGTGAAAGCGGATTGCGTCTGGCGCAATATAAAGCTGCCAACAAGTCAGTTTTCGTAAGCATTGCCCGCCCCTAGACTTCCCACAGCTGAAAAATGTTGCTGGAGATGTCTAGAAATGAGTTCCCTGAGCGCACCCGCCGCTGCACTCGCTGCCGCCCCGGTGGCTGCTGCGCCCGCGCAGACGCCATTCGGCCTGCGCGTGGTGGTGGGGTTGTTCGGTGTGTTGCTGGCGGTGCTTTGCGCCGGGCTCAACGAGGCGGTGACGAAGATTTCCCTGGCCGATATCCGCGGCGCCATGGGCATCGGTGCCGACGAGGGGGCCTGGCTGGTGGCGGTGTATGCCGCTGCATCGGTTTCGGCCATGGCCTTCGCACCTTGGCTGGCCACCACCTTCTCGCTGCGTCGCTTCACCATGACAGCCATTGGCCTGTTCGCCGTGCTGGGCCTGGTCCAGCCCTTGGCCCCCAACCTGCATAGCCTGATGCTGCTGCGCGTGCTCCAGGGCTTTGCCTCGGGGGCATTGCCGCCGATGCTGATGAGCGTGGCGCTGCGCTTCCTGCCGCCGAACATCAAGGTCTATGGCCTGGCCTGCTATGCCCTGACCGCCACGTTCGGGCCGAACCTCGGCACGCCACTGGCGGGCCTGTGGACCGAATATGTCGGCTGGCAGTGGGCGTTCTGGCAGATCATCCTGCCCTCGGCACTGGCGATCATCTGCGTCGGTTGGGGCCTGCCGCAGGACCCGCTGCGCCTGGAGCGCTTCAGGCAGTTCGACTGGCGCGGCGTGCTGCTGGGGTTGCCGGCCATCAGCAGCATCGTGCTGGGTCTGTCGCTGGGTGATCGCTGGGGCTGGTTCGATTCGTCCTTGATCTGCTGGCTGCTGGGCGGTGGCCTGCTGTTGCTGGTGCTGTTCATGTACAACGAATGGTCCGAGCCCTTGCCGTTCTTCCAGTTGCGCATGTTGTCGCGGCGCAACCTGAGCTTCGCCCTGGTGACCCTGGCCGGCGTGCTGGTGGTAGTGTCGGGCGTGGGTAGCATTCCTTCGGCGTACCTGGCGCAGATCCAGGGCTATCGCCCGGCGCAGACCAGCCCGCTGATGATGCTGGTGGCCATGCCGCAATTGATCGCGCTGCCGCTCACCGCAGCGCTGTGCAATATCCGCGCGGTGGACTGCCGCTGGGTACTGGCGAGCGGGCTGGCGATGCTGGCGGCCTCGTGCGTGGGCAGCAGCCTGCTCACCAGCGAATGGATCCGCGGTGATTTCTACCCGTACTACCTGCTGCAGGTGTTCGGCCAGCCGATGGCGGTGCTGCCACTGCTGATGCTCTCGACCAACGGCATGACCCCGCAGGAAGGCCCGTTCGCGTCCGCCTGGTTCAACACCGTGAAGGGCCTGGCGGCAGTGATCGCCACCGGGCTGCTCGATGTCCTGGGCACCCTGCGCAGGCATTTTCATTCCAACCATCTGGTCGACAGCCTGGGCAATGCGCCACTGCTCGACGACGGCGCGGCGAACCTGGCCAGGCGCCTTCACGAACAGGCCCTGGTACTGACCTCGGCAGACCTTTACCTGGTGATGGCCTGCATCGCCGTGGCCCTGATCTGCCTGATTCCCTTTGTGCCTACCCGGGTCTATCCGCCCCGTGCGGTGGCCTGACCCTGTAGTTCGAGACAAATGACATGACCCAAGCACGCAAGACAGTTTTCATCGGCTCAGTACTCGCCGTGGCCGTCCTCGCCGCCATCGTCGGCCCCTGGATGTTCGGCAGCGACCACCGCCAGAGCACCAACGACGCCTACGTCACCGCCGACTACACCGTGGTCGCGCCGAAGGTGGCAGGCTTCATCAAGCAGGTGCTGGTCGAGGACAACCAGCAGGTCAAGGCCGGCCAGTTGCTGGCGACCATCGACGCCCGCGACTACCAGGCCGCACTGGATGCCGCCCAGGCCCAATTGCTGGTGGCCAAGGCGCAGGCCATCGATGCCCGCGCCACCCTCGAGCGCCAGGCGGCGCTGATCGCCCAGGCCGAAGCCGCGGTGAAGGCGGCGCAGGCCGAGGCCGGTTTCGCCGACCATGAAGTGACGCGCTACAGCCGCCTGGCCGAGCAGGGCGCCGGCACCGTGCAGAACGCCCAGCAGGCGCGCAGCCGGGTCGACCAGGCCCGCGCGCGACTCGCCAACACCCAGGCGGCACTGGTGGCCACGCGCAAGCAGGTGGACATCCTCCAGGCCCAGGTCGCCAGCGCCGATGGCCAACTCAAGCGCGCCGAAGCCGGCGTGGAAAAAGCCGAGCTGGACCTCTCCTACACCCGCATCACCGCGCCGGTGGACGGCATGGTCGGCGAACGCGCGCTGCGTGTGGGCGCCTACGTCAATCCAGGCGCACGGCTGCTGTCGGTGGTGCCACTGCAACAGGCCTATGTGGTCGGCAACTTCCAGGAAACCCAACTGACCCATGTGCAGCCCGGCCAGCCGGTGCGCATCAGTGTCGATACCTTCTCCGGCGAGACCCTGCACGGGCATGTCGAGAGCATCGCGCCGGCCACCGGCGTCACCTTCGCCGCGGTGAAGCCGGACAACGCGACCGGCAACTTCACCAAGGTGGTGCAGCGTATTCCGGTAAGGATCGTCTTCGATGATGGGCAGCCTTTGCTCGAGCGTCTTCGTGTGGGCATGTCGGTGGAGGCGACCATCGATACCCAGGGCGACACCCTGGCCGGCAAAGAGGTGACTGCGCGATGAAAGCCCATCCAGCCATTGCGGCAACCGCTTCCACAGTGCTGCTCGCCGCGCTGTTGGCCGGCTGCACCCTCGGCCCGGATTTCCAGCGCCCCGACAGCCAGGCGCCGCAGCAGTGGAACGCCCTGCAGGGCGAGCAGGCGGCGAGCCAGCCTGTGGCAGAGCCGCTGCAACTGCGCTGGTGGGACAGCTTTCATGATGCGCGGCTGAGTGCGTTGATCGAGCAGGTCGCAGCGCGCAACCTCGATCTGCAGATCGCCAGCGCACGCCTGCTGCAGAGCCGGGCGCTGCGCAGTACCGTCGCCGCCGACGAGCTGCCGTCGGTGGATGTCAACGCGGGCTACAGCCGCGCGCGCAACAGCGCCGAAGGGCTGAGCGACCCGTCCGGCAAGGCGGGCAAGTCGGCGTTCAATCTGTGGCAGGGCGATCTTGTAGCGGGTTGGGAGTTGGACTTCTGGGGGCGGGTGCGGCGCCAGGTCGAGGCGGCCGATGCCAGTGTCGAGGTGGCCGAGAATGACCGCAATGGCGTGCTGCTGGCGCTGCTCGCCGAGACTGCGGGTGACTACATCCAGTTGCGCGCGGTGCAGCACACCCTCAAGGTCACCGAGGATAATCTGAAGGTTGCCCGGCACAGCCTGAAGTTGTCCGAGGACCGCCAGGCCGAGGGTGTCGCCACTCGCCTCGACGTCGCCCAGGCCAATGCCCAGGTGGCGTCCATCGAAGCGCGCCTGCCAACCTTGCAGGCGCGTCGCGATGACCTGATCAATGCCCTGAGCCTGCTGGCGGCCGAGCCGCCGCGCAGCCTGCAGGCCACCTTGCTGGACGCTGGCGCGTTGCCGGCGCCGGAGCAGAAGTTCGCCATCGGCGTGCCTTCGCAGCTGGCCGAGCGCCGCCCGGATATCCGCCAGGCAGAAGCCCGCCTGCATGCCGCCACCGCGAGCATCGGCGTGGCCAAGGCGGATTTCTACCCCAGCATCCGCTTGTCCGGGAGTGCCGGCTTCCAATCGATGCAGCTGGCTGATTTCGGCAATTGGGATTCGCGGCGCTTCGCCTTCGGACCGCAGTTGTCGTTGCCGATCTTCGAAGGCGGCCGCCTGAAAGGCACGCTCCAGTTGCGTGAGGCGCAGCAGCAGGAGGCGGCGCTGAACTACCGCAAGGTGGTGCTGGGCGCCTGGCATGAGATCGACGATGTGCTGCGCTTGTACAACGCCAGCCAACTGCGCCGTGACCATTTGGCCGAGGCGGTGCGGCAGAACCGCATTGCCCTGGAAACGGCGCAGCGTCAGTACGTGGAAGGGGCGGTGGACTTTCTCAACGTGCTGACCGTGCAGTCGGCACTGTTGGCCAGCGAAGAGCAGTGGATCGACAGCTCGGCGGCGGTTTCGCAGGCGCTGGTGGGGCTGTACAAGGCGCTTGGGGGCGGCTGGCAGGCGTTCGACAAGGTTTGAGACGGGTGGTGGATTCTTCGCGGGCAAGCCCGCTCCCACAGGACGGACAGCACCGATTCTGTACTTGTGGGAGCGGGCTTGCCCGCGAAGAATCCACCACCGCTTCAAAGCGGCCGCAACAACCCGAAGCGCTTGCGCAACACCTTGTCCAGCAACCGCTGCGGCAGCAGCCGTGCCATCAACGGCAAGGCGGTGCTGCCATTGCCCAGCCTCACCAGCGCCGGTGTCGGCGTCTTGCGTGTGGCTCCCAGCAATCCCTGGGCAAAGGTCGCCGCTGGGGTCGGCCTGTCCTGCGAGGCGCGAGCCCTGGCCTGCACCTGCTCGCGCAACGGCCACCACGGCGAATCCGCTGCCAGTACCTGTTCGGCTTCGTGCTGTGCATTGCTGGCGAACTGCGAAGCGATCGCCCCGGGCTGCACTTCCATCACCCGGATCCCGAACGGTGCCAGCTCCAGGCGCAGGGCGTCGCTGAGCGCATGCACGGCGGCCTTCGAGGCACAGTAGGCCCCGGCGAAGGGCGTGACCAGGACCCCGGACACGCTGCCGATGTTCACCACCAGGCCTTTGGAGCGGCGCAGCAGCGGGAACAGGGCGCGGGTCACGCCGACCAGCGAGAAGACATTGGTTTCGAACTGGCGCTGCAGGGCTTCGACGCCGCCGTCGAGCAGCGGGCCCATGGCGCCGTAGCCGGCGTTGTTGATCAGGATGTCGAGTTCTGGCAACTGCTCGGCCAGCAGTGTCAGGGCCTGAGGGTCGTTGACGTCCAGTTGCCGGGCGACGAAGCCAGCGCCGGCAAGGCGCTCGACATCTTCAGCTTTGCGGGCGGTGGCCCAGACCTGGTGGCCGGCATCGCGGAAGGTATCGGCCAGGGCGCGGCCGATGCCGCTGGAACAACCGGTGATAAGAACGGTGGGCATGGTCAGGGTCTGCTGTCAGGTGGGACGTACAGCGTCTGCGCCGGCCTCTTCGCGGGCAAGCCCGCTCCCACAGGTACTGCACAATTCCTCAGGCTGTGGGAGCGGGCTTGCCCGCGAAAAGGCCGGTGCAGGCGCCCGGTCAATTGGCAAATGTACCTTGCAGGTGCTCGGCACGAAACTCCAGGGTCTGCGCACGGTAGCCAGAGCGCAGCGGTGGCAATGGCAGGCAGTCTGTCCATTCGGCACCCGGCTGCAGCTCACCGGGCCCGCGATAGCGCGGCGCGGCATAGGTGTTTTCGGCAAGGTTGACCGTATCGCCCGGGGTGTAGGCGGCAACCCGCCAGCGCAGCTCGGTGAGCGGCGCCTTGTTGCCGTTTTTCATTCGTACTTGCAGCGCCCGGTCGGCGGGGCATTGATCGGGCGCATAGCTCAGGCGCAGATCGAGACGGGCCAGTTGCGAGGCTTCGCGGCTGTCCTGCCAGACCACGAACAGTGCGACCAGGCCCAGGCCGCACACGGCGGCCATGGAAATCGGCAGGGCCTTGGCCGGGTAGCGCAGTAGCAGGACCAGCCAGGTGAGGATGAGAAAGGCGCCGATGATCATGAGGGTGCAGGCCTTGGTTGGGCGGTTCGATCATCGTAGCGGGAAATGACGCATGGCTCAAAAACGCCATCGCGGGACAAGTGGGCGCCGGGCGGCCCCCCGGGGCCGATTTACAGGGAGATAA
>NZ_JACVTY010000060.1:0-10563 GCF_016624805.1 Pseudomonas sp. S44 | reverse complement strand
CCCCCCGCGCGCCCCCCCCCCCCGCCCCCCCCCCCGGGGGGGGGGGCCCCCCCCCCCCCCCCCGCCCCCCCCCCCCCCGGGGGGGGGGGGGGGGGGGGCCCCCCTACCCGACTTGTCCCGCGATAGGGCCATCCGCAGCACCCTCGCTCTCACCCCACACGCTTTTTCATCCCCCCACGGAATAAACCCCGCTCCCCACCTGTTGTATCCCCAAGGCCGACCCTTGCGGCCACCCCGCGTGAAGGAGCCCTGGATGCCCGTTACCCAAGCCAACCGCGAAATTGCCGTCACCTGCGTGCTGGCCCCCGACACCCTGCTGTTCAGGCGCATGACCGCCCGCGAAGGCCTGTCGACCCTGAGCGAATACCACATCGACCTCTACAGCGAACGCACCGACCTGGACCTCGACGACCTGCTCGCCACCCCCCTGACCGTTGCCGTGGAACTGCCCAAGGGCGGCCAGCGCCACTTCAGCGGCCTGGTCACGCGCTTCGCCTACACCGGCCGCCAGGGGCGCTTCGCCACCTACCACGCGGTGGTGCGCCCGTGGCTGTGGCTGCTGACCCGCAGCAGCGACTGCCGGATTTTCCAGCAGCGCAACGTGCCGGACATCGTCCAGGCGGTGTTCGCCCCTTACACCCTGGCCGACGTCGATACCTCGGGCCTGAGCGCCAGCTACCCGGCCCTTGAGTACTGCGTGCAGTACCGCGAAAGCGACTTCGACTTCGTCAGCCGCCTGCTGGAGCAGGCCGGCATCTACTACTTCTTCCGTAGCGCGGCCGGCCGCCACACCCTGGTGCTGGCCGACGGCTACGGCGCCCACGCGCCCGCCCCAGGCTACGCACAGGTGCGCTACCTGCCAGCCGAGGACCAGGCCATGCGCGACAGCGAGGTGATCTACGACTGGCGCATGAGCGGCGAAGTCGAGCCCGGCGTCTGGGCCCTGCAGGACTACGACTTCGAAAAACCTTCGGCCAACCTGCTGGTCAAGTCGACCCAGGCGCGCCCCTACGCCCCGTCACGCTTCGAGCGCTACGACTACCCCGGCAAGTACCGCGAGCGCCCGCAGGGCGAGACCCTGGCCCGCCATCAGCTCGAAGCCCGGCACACCAGCTACCGTCGTATCGAGGGCGCTACCCGCGCGCGCGGGCTGTTCCCCGGCGCGCTGTTCACCCTCAGCGAACACCCGCGCGGCGATCAGAACCAACAGGTGCTGGTGCTCGCCGCCGAATACGAGCTGTCGTCCGACACCTACGAACCGACCCGCCCCGAAGACCCGGCGCCCGTGCTCACCTGCCGCTTCACCGCACTGCCGCGCCAGCAGGACTACCGCCCGCCATGCCTCACCCCGCGTCCGCTGGTGCACGGCCCGCAGACCGCCAAGGTAGTGGGCAAGGCCGGGGAGGAGATCTGGACCGACCCCTATGGCCGGATCAAGGTGCAGTTCCACTGGGACCGCGAAGGCCAGGAAAACGAGAACAGCTCGTGCTGGATCCGCGTCGCCCAGGGCTGGGCCGGCAAGCGCTGGGGCAGCCTGTTCCTGCCGCGCATCGGCCAGGAAGTGGTGGTGAGTTTTCTCGAAGGCGACCCCGACCGCCCGCTGGTCACCGGCAGCGTCTACAACGCCGAGGTGATGCCGCCCTACAACCTGCCCGAACAAGCCACCCGCTCGACCCTCAAGAGCCACTCCAGCAAAGGCGGCAACGGCTACAACGAACTGCGCTTCGAAGACCGCAAGGGCGCCGAGCAGGTGTTCATCCACGCCGAGCGCAACTTCGACCAGCGCATCGAGCGCGATGCCCTCGATTGGGTGGGCGGCGAGCGCCATTCGCGAGTGGCCAAGGACCTGCGCGAACGCATCGGCGGCGACCGCCATCAGCATGTGCTGGGCGATCGCACCGAAAAGGCCGTGGGCAGCGTGTCCCAGGCCGCCGGCCGTGACCTGCAACTGGACGGCGCGCTCAAGGCCAGCCTCAGCGGCGGCACCGATGTGCACATCAAGGGCGGCATGAACGTGGTGATCGAGGCGGGGGCGAGCATCACCCTCAAGGCCGGCGGCTCGTTCCTGACCCTCGGCCCGACCATCATCGCCTCGATGCTGCCGCTGCCGTTGCCCCAGGCCTCGGCCGCCGCCAACGCCCTGGTGCTGGCCTCGCGGCCCGGCCCGGTGGGCCAGCCGCTGGAGCCCAAGGAGGCCGACGATGGCTGCCAGTGAACCCCGCCACCTTCCTGCCGAAAGGAACCTGACATGCCTGTGAAACTGTGGGTCGAACGTTATCGCGGGCAGCCGCCCGCAGCTGAGCTGGCGTGCCTGATCGACGTCGCCGGCACCTTGGGCCGCGCGCCCGGCAACGACCTGGTGCTGGACGATCCGGGCAAGTACATCTCCCGCAGCCACGCCCGCGTCGAGCGGCGTGAGGGCGGCTACTACCTCACCGACACCGGCAGCAACCCCAGCGTGATCAACGAGCGCCTGCTCGGCCATGGCCGCGAGACGCTGCTGCAGGCCGGCGACCAGTTGGTGATCGGCGACTACCAGATGGGTGTGGCGCTGCTCGCGGTGGAGCAGGCCGACCCCGACCAGACGGGGGTTGGCGCCACCCAGACCCTGGCGGTGTTCGTGCCACCGGCGCCGGTCCAGCCGCCGCCACCGCCGCTGGAAGCCCCCGTGGCACCGCGCAGCGAGCCGGGCTTCAGCCAGCCACGGGTGGACACCGACGCCCTGGCGGCGGCGAGTATCCTGCAAGGCGAGTCAGTGTTCGAGCCGGCCCCGATGCTGGACGACCCGCTGGGCCTGAACCTGTTCGGCGGCCAGCGCCCCACGGCGGCCTTCCTCGGCACCCCGGCCGATCACCTGTCGCCGGAGTTGCAGGCCCTGCCGGCCTTGCCTGTCAGCCCAGCCCCCCAGGCGCCGGAAGCGGCGTTGATCCCCGATGGCTACGACGCCCTGGCCGACCTGCTGGCGACGCCTGCCGCCCCAGCCAGCCTGGCGCCTGCACCCACCCCAATCGCAACACCGGCCCCCGTTGCCGCAGAACCCACGGCGGCCGGCGAAGACCCTGTGCTCCAGGCCCTGCTCGAAGGCCTCGGCCTGCCGCACCTGCGCGCCTCGCGCAGCCCCGAAGAGCTGGCCCGGCTGGTGGGGGAAATGCTCCGCGCCGCCACCGGCGGCACCATGGGCGTGCTGATGGCGCGGGCGCTGACCAAGCGCGAAAGCCATATCGAGATGACCATGATCGGCGCGCATTCGAACAACCCGTTGAAGTTCTTCCCCGACCCCACCAGCGCCCTCAGCCAGATGCTCAGCACCGACGCCCCGGCCTATCTGCCCGGCGTGCAGGCGCTGCACGCCGCCTTCGACGACCTGCGCGCCCACGAGATGGCGGTGATCGCCGGCATGCGCGAGGCCCTGGGCGAGGTGATGCAGCGCTTCGACCCGGTGCGTATCGAACGTCGCCTGGCCGCTCCCGGCGCCCTGGAACGCGTGCTGCCCTCGACGCGCAAGGCCCGCCTGTGGGCGCGTTTCGCAGAGCTGCACGCTGAGCTTGCACGCGATGGCGACGAAGACCTGCAACGCCTGTACGGCGAGAAATTCTCCGTGGCCTACCAGCAGCAGGTCAGCCGCCTGCGCGACACGCCCTGAACCCCTTTACCCGAGATCGCATTCATGTCCTGGAACAGCAAAGTCGTCTGGTCGGAAGGCATGCTCCTGCAGCCCCAGCACCTGCAGCAGCACGACCGTTTCCTCAATGCCCACCTGGAGGCCCGGGTCGCGGCGCTGCGCCCCTACGCCTGGGGCTTCTCGCGCCTGGAGCTCGACGAGCAGCACCTGGCCTTCGGCAAGCTGGCGCTCAAGGCATACAGCGGGGTGCTGCCCGATGGAACGCCGATCGGCCTGCCATTCGACGAGATGCCGTTGCCGCTGGAGATCCCCGTCGACGCTCGTGACCTCGACGTGGTGCTGGCGCTGCCCACCGCCCGCCATGGCGTGGCGGAAGTGGACGACCGCGTGAGCGCGGAGAACTTCGCCCGCCATCGCAGCGTCGAGTACGAGGCCTGGGACAGCAACGGCCTGGACAACAGCGCGCTGATGAACGTCGGCAAGCTGCGCCTGCGCCTGGCCCTGGCCAGCGACGTCGCTGACGCCCACGCGGTGTTGGGCGTGGCGCGGGTGCTGGAGCGCCGCGCCGACCAGCAGGTGTTGCTCGACCCCGCCTACTGCCCGCCGAGCCTCACTTTGCAGGCCGCACCGCGCCTGGCGGCGTTCGTCGACGAACTGCTGGGCCTGCTGCACCAGCGCGCCGAGGCCATGGCCACGCGCCTGGCCCAGCCGGGTGCCAGCGGCGCGGCAGAGATCGCCGACTTTTTGCTGCTGCAACTGCTCAACCGCAGCGAGCCGCTGGTGCGCCACCTGGCCAGCATGGCCGGGCTGCACCCCGAGGCGTTGTACCGCCAACTGACTGAGTTGGCCGGCGAGCTGGCGACCTTTACCCACGTCGACAAGCGCGCCAGCCGCTACCCGGTGTACCGCCACGACGCCCTGGCCGAGACCTTCGCCCCGCTGATGCTCGACCTGCGCCGCGCCCTGGCCACGGTGATCGACGCGCGCGCCCTGCAGATCCCGCTGGAGGAGCGTCAGTTCGGTATCCGCGTGGCGGTGCTGCCCGACCGCGCGCTGCTCGGCAGCGCCACCTTCGTCCTCGCCGTGCACGCGCAGATGCCGGCCGAAGCGGTGCGCAGCGGCTTCCCGCCGCAGGTCAAGCTGGGCTCGGTGGAGAAGATCCGCGACATGGTCAACCTGCAACTGCCCGGCATCGGCCTGCGGCCCTTGCCGGTGGCGCCGCGGCAGTTGCCGTTCCACGCAGGCTTCACCTACTTCGAACTCGACCGCAACAGCGAGTACTGGCAACAGCTGACCCAGTCGGCAGGCTTCGCCCTGCACGTGGCCGGCAGCTTCCCCGGGCTGGACATGCAGTTCTGGGCCATCCGCAACGCCTGATCGACAGCGCAGGTACATCACCGTGAACATGAACGACTCCCTTGAGCCCGGGCAAGACCCGGACCACACCCTGTTGCTGCCGACCCCCGGCGGCCGCCGCCCGGCCTCCAGCGCCGCGCCTGCGCCGGTCGAAGCCGACCTGGCCCTGCGCGGCGCCGGCCTCAACCCGCTGGTGCGCGCCGCCAACCCCTTGCTCGACCTGGTGGTGCCGCTGCGTGGGCTGACCCGCGCACCGGACATGGAAACCCTGCGCGAGCGGCTGGTGCAGGCCGTGCAGCAGTTCGAGGCGCAGGCGCGCAACGCCCGGGTGGAAGCCCAGACCCTCGCCGCGGCGCGCTATGCCCTGTGCACGCTGGTCGACGAAACCATCTCCAGCACGCCTTGGGGCGCCGGGGTGTGGAGTGGCCGCAGCCTGCTGGTGACCTTCCACAACGAGGCCTGGGGCGGCGAGAAGTTCTTCCTGATCCTGCAGCGCCTGAGCCTGGATGCGCGCGCCAACCTCGACGTGCTGGAGCTGATGTACCTGTGCCTGGCCCTGGGCCTGGAAGGGCGCTACCGCGTACTGGACCGTGGCTTCGACCAACTGGCGGCCCTGCGCGAGCGCCTGTTGCAGTTGATTCGCCAGCAGCGCGGCGCGGTCGAGCAGGACCTTTCGCCACGCTGGCGCGGTGCGCCCACTGCGCCGGTGTCGATGCTGCGCCTGGTGCCGCTGTGGGTGCTGGCGGCCTTGGCGGCGCTGCTGCTGGTGCTGTTGCAGGTGACCGGCAACTGGCTGCTCAACCGCGCCTCGGACCCGGTGTTCGCGCAGATGGGCGAGCTGCGCCTGGCCTCGCCGTTGAAGGTCGCCCAGCCCACGGGGCCGGCGCCGGTGCGGGTGTCCGGGTTTCTCGCCGAGGAGATCGCTAAAGGCCTGGTGAGCGTGCGCGAGGCCGCCGACCGCTCGGTGATCACCCTGCGCGGCGACGGCGTGTTCGCCTCCGGCAGCGCCGAGGTGTCGAGCGCCTTCGACGGTCTGTTGACGCGCATAGGCGAGGCGCTCAAGGGCGTGCCTGGCGACGTGCTGGTGGTCGGTCACACCGACAACGTGCGGCCTGCGCTGGGTTCGCGGTTGTCGTCGAACTTCGACCTGTCCAACACCCGCGCGCGCAACGTCGCGCGCCTGCTGGCCGAACGCGCCGGCCCGGCCACGCGCTACCGCAGCGAAGGCCGTGGCGAGACCGAGCCGCTGGTGGCCAACGACTCGGCCGCCAACCGCGCGCGCAATCGCCGCGTAGAGATCACCGTATTTGTTCCTGCGCAGCCGCAGTGAGGACCAGGCGATGTCTTATCTGATCTATCTGTTCGATACCTTCATGCGCGGCCTGCGCTGGCTGGCCAGTTCCTGGCTGCTGTCGCTGCTGGGCGTGGCGTTGATGGCACTGCTGATCTGGTACGAAGGTCCGCTGCTGTCATTCGACGGGCGCGAGCCACTGGCCTCGACCTGGGCGCGCGGCTGGCTGGTGGCGGCGTTGCTGGCCGCGTGGTTGGCCTATTTCGGCTGGCGCGCTTTTGCCGCCTGGCGCGCCAACCGCCTGCTGATGGCCGGGGTCACTGATGAGCAGGCCGGGGAACCCGCCTCGGCGCGCGCCTCGCAGGCCGAGGTGGCGCACCTGGCCGAGCGCATGCGCGAGGCGATGGCCGTGCTGCGCAAGGCCAGCCCCGGCTGGAAACCGGGCGGGCAGTACCTGTACCAGCTGCCGTGGTACCTGTTCGTCGGCGCCCCAGGCAGCGGCAAGACCACTGCGTTGACCCACTCCGGCCTGCAATTCCCGCTCAGTGACACCCACGGCGCCACGGCCATCGGCGGCATCGGCGGCACGCGCCACTGCGACTGGTGGTTCACCGACGAAGCCGTGCTGCTGGACACCGCCGGGCGCTACACCACTCAAGACAGCGACGCCGAGGTCGACAAGGCGGCCTGGCGCGGTTTTCTCGACCTGCTGAAAAAGCACCGCCGACGCAGCCCGGTCAACGGCGTGATCGTCACCCTGAGCGTCAGCGACCTGCTGCAACAAGGCGAGGCCGAGCGCCAGCGCCAGGCTACGGCGATCCGCGCGCGCCTCGACGAGCTGCACGAACGCCTGGGCGTGCGCTTCCCGGTGTACGTGGTGGTGACCAAGTGCGACCTGCTGGCCGGTTTTGCCGAGTACTTCGAGCACTTCGGGCGCGATGAGCGCAGCCAGGTGTGGGGCGTGACCTTCCCGCTGGCCCAGAGCGAGCAGCCGGGAGCGGCGCTGGCGGGCTTCCCGGCCGAGTTCGAGGCGCTGGAGCGGCAGTTGCAGGTGCGCGTGCTCGAGCGCATGCAACAGGAGCGCGACCTGTCGCGACGTGCCTTGCTGTACAGCTTCCCGCAGCAGTTCGCCGGCATGGGCGACGTGCTGGCGGGCTTCCTGCGCACGGTGCTCGAACCCAACCGCTTCCAGGCCCCGACCCGCCTGCGCGGGGTGTACTTCACCAGCGGCACCCAGGAAGGCAGCCCGATCGACCGGGTGCTGGCCTCGCTGGCCGCCGCCTTCGGCCTGGGGCGCAAAGTGCTGCCTGCCGGGTACGCCAGTGGGCGCAGCTACTTCATCACCCGGCTGCTGCGCGAGGTGATCTTCAAGGAAGCGGGCCTGGCCGGGCTCGACCCGCGCCAGGAGCAGCGCCGCCGCCAATGGTTGCGCGCGGGGATGGTGCTGGTCGCGGTGCTGACGCTGCTGCTGGCGCTGGGCATGGCGCTCAGTTACCAGCGCAACCGCGTGCTGGTCGATACCGCCGCGCAACGTACCGCCGAGGTGGCGCAACTGGCCAAGGCGCTGCCGGCTGAGGGCAACGTGCTACAGGCGTTGCCGCTGCTCGACGCTGCCCGCGCCTTGCCCGCAGGTTACGACCAGCGCGGGGAGGGTGTGCCGCTGCTTGAGCGTTTTGGTTTGTACCAGGGTGACAAGCTCGGTGCCGGGGCCGTGGCGCTGTACCACCGCCTGCTGCGCAGCACCCTGCTGCCGTCGATCGTCGGCAACCTGGAGAGCGCCTTGCGCCGGGGCGATGCCAGCAACCAGGACTTCCTCTACGAAACCCTGCGCGTGTACCTGATGCTCGGCCAGCGCCAGTTCTTCGATGCCGCCTCGGTGCAGGCCTGGGTCGATGTCGACTGGCGCCGCGAGCTGCCCCAGGCCAGCGAGGCGCAGCGCCAGCAACTATGGGCGCATGTCGCCGCGCTGCTCGAAGACGCCGACGCCGAGCCGGTACAGCTCGATGCCGACCTGATCGCCAAGACCCGCCTGACTCTGGCGGGCATGCCGCTGTCGCAGCGCATCTACAATCGCCTCAAGCGCCAGGTGGCCCAGGCCGGGCTGGCCGAGCAAAGCGTCAACGCTGCCGGCGGGCGCGATGCCTCCTCGTTGCTGGTGCGGCGCAGCGGCTTGCCGCTGTCGCGCGGTGTCAGCGGGGTGTACAGCGTGGCTGGCTACCGCGCCTTGCTGGCCAGGCGCGAGCGCGCCGTGGCCGACATGGCCCGCGACAGCTGGGTGCTCGACCGCCAGGAAGCGGCCCTCGGCGCGGGCGATGGTGCGCGCCTGGGCGCTGCGGTGCTTGAGCTGTACTACGCAGACTATATCCGCCAGTGGGATGCCTACCTGGCCGACGTGCAACTGGTGCCCCTGGCCAGCCTCGGCCAGGCGGCGCAGGTGAGTAATGCTCTGGCCGCCGCCGACTCGCCGCTGCGCGCCTTCCTCCAGGCCGCCTCACGCGAGACCACCCTCGAAGGCGTGCTGGCCGACACTCCCGGCGACAGCGCCGGCAACCCGGTCGACCGCGCCCTGCGCGAACGCCTCGACAGTACCCGCAAGCGCCTGGAAAGTGCGTTGTCCGACAGCGCCCCGGCCCCCGCGCCGGCTGCCACCGGCAACCCAGTGGACCAGCACTTCGCCGCCCTGCATGCCCTGGCGGGCAGCGCCACCCCGGCGTCGCTGGACGAAAGCCTGGCCCTGCTCAAGGACGCCGCGCAGTTCTTCGACAGCGCCGAAAATGCCCGCCGCAGTGGCACGCCAGCGCCCAGCGGGGAGGTGCTTGGGCGCATCAAGCGCGCCGCAACCGAGCAGCCAGCCCCCTTGTCCGAGGTGCTGCGCGCAGTCGACAGTGGCGGCGGCGCGCTGACCCTCGGCAACGAGCGCGAACGCCTCAACGCCCTGTGGGTGGCCAATGGCGCGCCGTTCTGCCGCGATGCCATCGCCGGGCGCTACCCGCTGGTGCGCGGCGCCAGCCGCGACGTCACCGCCGACGACTTCGGCCGCTTCTTCGGCCCCGGCGGCATCATGGATGACTTCTTCAGCCGCAACCTCGCGCCCTACGTCGACATGAGCAGTAGCCAATGGCGCTGGCGCGCCAACGGCAGCGCACCGCTGAGCATCCCCCAGGAGGTGCTCGACCAGTTCCAGCGCGGCGCCCGCCTGCGCGATATGTTCTTCGTCGCCGGTGCCCGTCAGCCCTCGCTGCGCTTCGACGTGCAACCCCTGACCGTCGATCCCGCATTGGGCCAGGTGACGCTGGATATCGCTGGCCAGCCGGTGACGTTCGTGCCTCGCGGTGATACCGGATTCACGCCGATCGTGTTGCCCAGCGGCAAAGGCAGCGACCGCGTGCAATTGCAGTCTCCCACCGGTAGCGACCTGCGCAGCGACGGCCCTTGGGCCTGGTTGCGTTTGCTTGACCAGGGGCAGGTCAGCGGCGAATCGGGTGAGCGCTTCCTGCTCACGTTCAACGTGGGGGGGCACAAGGTGAGCTACACGCTACGCGCCAGCAGCGTGATCAACCCGTTCCGCCGCGACGCGTTGGAGCAGTTCCGTTGCCCGGCGCGGTTGTGAGGTGAGGCCCTTGGAACAGCGCGATTCGCGCACCGGCTTCTACGGCAAGCTGGTGACCCATGGCGACTTTCTCAGTCGGCGCCTGTCGCCTGCGTTCGTGCGGGGTTGGGATGACTGGTTGCAGGCTGGCCTGCGCGCCAGCCGCGAGCGCCTGGGGGCAGGGTGGGAGCAGGCCTACCGCTGCAGCCCGATCTGGCATTTCGCCCTGGCCGCCGGGGTGTGCGGCGAGCCCGCCTGGGCCGGCGTGATGATGCCCAGTGTCGACCGGGTGGGGCGTTATTTTCCCCTGACCCTGGCCTATGGCGGGCCGGACATTCCAGTGCTGGAGCGCCTGCGGCGCGACGGCGCGTGGTACGCCGAAGTGGAGCGCCTGGCATTGTCGACCCTGGAGACGGGGTTCGTGCTGGAGCGCTTCGACCGCGACCTCAGCCAGTTGCCCGCTCCGTCACGGCCAGAGCCCGCAAGCATCGCGCCTGCGTGGGGGCAGCCGGCGATGGGCGCGATGTGGTTGGCGTTGCCGGAGCAGGACGGAATGGCGCAGGCGGTCGAACAGTGGTTGCTGCAACTGGACGGGCTGGCGGGGCAGCGGTCGTTGGCCGGGCATGCCTTGTTCTGGACCGAGGGCGGGCCGCAGGTGGCGCCGACGCTGCTGGTGAGCCGGGGTTTGCCGGGGGTGGGGTGGTT
>NZ_JACVTY010000005.1:0-190519 GCF_016624805.1 Pseudomonas sp. S44 | reverse complement strand
CCTGTGGGAGACGGCGGCGCTTTCTTCGCGGGTAAACCCGCTCCCACAGGGGGCGCGTGACCCCTGTGGTAGCAACTGTCTTGCTCAAAATCTGAAGGCCAGACCAATCCCTGTGGGAGCGGGTTTACCCGCGAAGCAGGCGACTCGGTCTAAAGGTTCAGCCCCGCTTGTTGAACTGCGCCAACGCCGGCAGCAGCTGCTTGTCGATCGCCTGACGTACCGCCGGCAGGATGGTCGCGCTGCCGGTGTACATCTGCTCCACCATTCCCTTCAACGCCCGGGCATTGGGCTCGGTCAGCCCGCGCACCACCACTTCGCACGCCTGCTCGGCGCTGGCACCGGCCGGAATGTCGAACCCGCGTGCGCGCAGGTGGCCCAGCAGGTCGTCCTGGTCGATCAAATCCGCATGCATCATGGTTGTAGTCCTTGTCTGGTGCCGTGATTTACGACTGATTCTGTGACCAGTACGACAACCTCGCAAGGGCATAACGTCGCGATGGCCGCTTTGGCTAAGAACAGGTCGTTCCCGGCTAAATCAGGCAGAAGGGAAGTGAGCACACTGGAGTCATTCACGGCACCGAGGGTTTGGTCACCCTCACTTCACGCACAGTGGATGTTGCTCGCTCTCGACCCCGGACGCTCACGGCTTCCGGGGCTTTTTTTTGGCTGTCTGTGGGAGCGGGCTCGCCCGCGAAGAAGACAGCGCGCTGTCTTGCCCCGGCCGGGCCGGGGGGCGCGGGCGGCCTCGGGAGAGGCTTCAGGTTCGTGCAGGCAAACCGATCACCCGGCCCACGAACTCGGCAGGTGCCTGGTCACGCTGCTCATCCACCAGCCCTTGCAGCAACGCGGCACTACGCTCGCTGAACGGCGCCGACTTCGGCCCCGCCAGGTCCACGTGCAGCAGCATCTGCTCGCTGGCCGACAGGGCTTCGTCGAAGCCTGCGCGGTGCAGCGTGTGGTACAGGTGCAAGCGCTTCTTGTCGAAGCCGATGATCTGCGTCTGCACCCAGACCTCGGTGCCGAGCTTCACCTCGTGCAGATAATTGATGTGCGCCTCCAGGGTGAACAGCGAGTTGCCGCTCTGACCGCGGCTGTCGGCGTCCAGACCGATGCGCTCCATCAGCGCATCGGTGGCGTAGCTGAAGATCAGCAGGTAGAAGGCATCGCGCAGGTGCCCGTTGTAATCGACCCAGTCTTGCTGAACCGGGGTGCGGTAGGTGATCAGTGCGGGCATCGCAGTCTCCTCAGTCGCCAAAGGCCATGCCGTGCTTGGCCTTGCTGTTCTTCACAGCGTCCAGCACCGCCAGCAGGGTATCGTCACGATAGCGCTCCAGCGCCGCGATGCTGCGTTCGCCCAGTTGTTCGGAGGTGCCGTCGACCACGTCGTCGATCAGCTTGTCGGTCAGCTCTGGCGCTGGCAGGTAGGTCCAGGGCAGCTTCAGCGCCGGGCCGAACTGCGACATGAAGTGGCGCATGCCTGCATCGCCACCGGCCAGCGTGTAGGTGAGGAAGGTGCCCATGAACGACCAGCGCAGACCCGCACCAAAGCGAATCGCATCGTCGATCTCGCCAGTGCTGGCCACCCCGTCGTTGACAAGGTGCAGAGCCTCGCGCCACAGCGCTTCGAGCAGACGGTCGGCGATGAAGCCCGGGACCTCCTTGCGCACATGCAGCGGGCGCATGCCCAGCGCGGTGTAGATGCTCTTCGCTGCCTCGATGGCTTCAGGCGCGGTGTGCTTGCCGCCGACGATCTCCACCAGCGGCAACAGGTACACCGGGTTGAACGGGTGGCCGACCACGCAGCGCTCGGGGTGGGTGGCCGACTCATAGAACTCGCTGGGCAACAGGCCCGAGGTGCTGGAGCCGATGATCGCATCGGGCTTGGCCGCGGCGCTGATCTTGGCATGCAGGTCGAGCTTGAGATCCAGGCGCTCGGGGGCGCTTTCCTGGATGAAATCGGCGTCGCGTACGCATTCCTCGATGGTGGCGACGAACTTCAGCCGCTCTTGTGCGGCGCCCGGTGCCAGACCTTGTTTTTCCAGGGCCGGCCAGGCGTTGGCGATACGTTTGCGCAGGGCCTGCTCGGCGCCGGGTGCAGGGTCCCAGGCGATCACGTCCAGGCCATGGGCCAGGGCGCGGGCGACCCAGCCGCTGCCGATGACGCCGCTACCGAGGGCGGCGAAGGTTTTGATGTCGGTGATGAAGGACATGTTGGTCTCTCTATGTGCTTGAGGTTGGCGCGGGCCCTGTAGGAGCGGTTTCACCCGCGAACACCGGCGCAGCCGGTGCCATCCACCGCGTCGCCTGCTTCGCGGGCAAGCCCGCTCCCACAGGGATCGCGGCGGGGCTGTTTTATCCGCGACGCTTGAGATTCATTTTTTCGCGCCCTTCGGCCGGGGTCAGCACGCGGCCACCGAGGCGCGAGATGATCTCCACCGCGCGTTCGACCAGTTGACCGTTGCTGGCCAGCACGCCACGGTCGAGGTAGAGGTTGTCTTCCAGGCCCACGCGCACGTTGCCGCCCAGCAGCACCGCCTGTGCGGCCATCGGCATCTGCATGCGGCCGATGCCGAAGCCTGCCCAGGTGACGTTGGCCGGCAGGTTGTCGACCATGGCCTTCATGGTGGTGGTATCGGCAGGCGCACCCCATGGGATGCCCAGGCACAGCTGGAACAGCGGGTCTTCGAGCAGGCCTTCCTTGATCATCTGCTTGGCGAACCACAGGTGGCCGGTATCGAAGATTTCCAGCTCCGCCTTCACGCCAAGCTCGGTGATGCGCTTGGCACCCGCGCGCAGTTGCGCCGGGGTGGAAACATAGATCGAGTTGCCGTCGCCAAAGTTGAGCGTGCCGCAGTCCAGGGTGCAGATTTCCGGCAGCAGCGCCTCGACGTGGGCCAGGCGCTCCAGCGGGCCGATCAGGTCGGTGCCGGCGCCGAAGTCCATCGGTGCTTCGCCCGGGCCGATCTCCAGGTCGCCGCCCATGCCGGCAGTCAGGTTGACGATCACGTCCACGTCAGACTCGCGGATACGCTCCATCACTTCGCGGTACAGCGCGACGTCGCGGCTGAAGCGACCAGTCTGTGGGTCACGGACGTGGCAGTGGACCACGGTAGCGCCGGCCTTGGCGGCCTCGACGGCGGCTTCGGCGATCTGCTTGGGGGTGACCGGGACCAGGTGGCTCTTGGCAACGGTGTCGCCGGCTCCGGTCAGGGCACAGGTGATGATGACGTCGTGGTTCATGGGGTAAATCCTTCAGGCTTGTCTGTTCTGTGAGTTCGGTGTTGGGCTTTTCGCGGGCAGCCCGCTCCTACATGCTCATGGCATGCGCATAACCTGCAGGAGCGGGATTGCCCGCGAAGAGGCCGGGTCAGTTGGCGGTGAGCTTGAGGTTGTCAGCTGCCGGCTTGCCGTCGAAGGTGGTCACGCCCTCAAGCCAGCGGGCCTTGTCTTGCGGGTGGTCCTTGAGCCACTGGCGTGCCGACTCCAGCGGGTCCTTGTGATCGAGCAGCGGCTGCATCATGCGGCTCTCGTCCTCGGCGCTGAATTTCAGGTTGGCCAGCAGGCGGTTGGCGTTGGGGCAGCGTTCGGCGTAGTCGGGCGCGGTGACGGTCCACACCGTGGCACGGCCTTCGTCCGGGCCCAGGGCGTCCTGGCTGTCGCCCAGGTAGACCATGTCGATGTTCACGTTCATCGGGTGCGGCGCCCAGCCAAAGAACACCACGGCTTCATTGCGGCGCACGGCACGATCGACGGCGGCAAGCATGCCGGCTTCGCTCGACTCGACCAGCTGGAACTTGCCCAGGTCGAACTTGTTGCTGGCGATCATCGCCTTGATCTGGGTGTTGGCGCCCGAGCCTGGCTCGATGCCGTAGATCTTGCCGCCCAGTTCCTTCTCGAACTTGTGGATGTCGGCAAAGCTCTTCAGGCCCTTGTCGGCCAGGTACTTGGGTACTGCGAGCGTGGCGCGGGCGTCTTCCAGGCTGGGCTGGTCGAGGACCTTGACCTGCTTGGCATCGACGAACGGGGTGATGGTCTGGGTCATGATCGGGTTCCAGTACCCGAGGAACATGTCCAGGCGCTTGTCGCGGATGCCCGCGAAGATGATCTGTTGCGAGGCGCTGGTCTGTTTGGTCTGGTAGCCCAGGCCGTCGAGCAGGACCTGGGCCATGGCGCTGGTGGCGATGACGTCGGTCCAGTTGACCACACCGAGGCGCACGTTCTTGCAGGCGGCGGGCTCGGCGGCGAACAGCGGGGTGACCACGGTGGTGCTGAGAGCGAGGGACAACAGGCTGCGGCGGATAAAGCGATGCATGGTGGCTCTCCATCGGCAGTGCGTATTGTTATGGGATCCGGCCTCTGCGGGCCGTGGGAAAAAAGTTACGCCCATGGCACAGTGGGCAATCGCACGCTGGCGACCAAGAGTTGCACTGCAGCGACCACCCACTTCCCAGGAGTAAGCGATGCCGGAAACGATCCAGTTTCTTCTCTTGCCGGGGTTTTCTGCGTTGGGCTTCATCAGTGCGGTGGAGCCCTTGCGGGTGGCCAATCGCTTTCGGGGAGCGCTGTATCGCTGGCAGGTGCTGAGCCTGGACGGCGGCCCGGTGCAGGCCAGCAACGGCATGTCGGTCAATGCCGACCAGGCGCTGTCTGACAGAGAGCGGGGAGGGATGCTGCTGGTTGTCGCCGGCTTCGAGCCGCTGGCCTGCTACGGCCCGGTGCTGCAACAGGCGCTGCGGCGGGTAGAGCATGATGGCGGCACGCTCGGCGGTATCGATACCGGTGCGCTGGTGCTGGCCGAGGCGGGCCTGCTCGACGGCTATCGCGCAACCTTGCACTGGGAGGCGTTGGAGGCGTTCAAGGAGCGTTATCCGCGCCTGCAGGCGACCCAGGAGCTGTTCGAGATCGACCGTCGACGGATCACCTGCGCCGGGGGGACCGCCTCCATCGACCTGATGCTCGACCTGATCGCCCAGGCCCACGGCAGCGAACTGGCGATCCAGGTGTCGGAGCAGTTCGTGGTCAGCCGCATCCGGCCGCGCCAGGATCACCAGCGCATGGAGATCGCCACCCGCTACGGCATTCGCAACAAGAAGCTGGTGAAGGTGATCGGCGAAATGGAGCGCAACACCGAGCAGCCGCTCAACACCCAGATACTGGCCGATGCCGTGCAGGTGACCCGTCGCCAGTTGGAGCGCCTGTTTCGCCTGCACCTGGACGACACGCCCAGTGGTTTCTACCTGCGACTGCGGCTGGACAAGGCTCGGCAACTGCTGCGCCAGACCGATATGAGCGTGCTTGAAGTGGGGGTAGCGTGCGGGTTCGAGTCGGCGTCGTATTTCACCCGCTGTTATCGGGCGCGGTTCGAGCGCTGCCCGCGGGAGGACAGGTTGGCCAGGGCGGTTTGATGGGGTCAGTGCTGGCTCTTTCGCGGGTTTGCCCGCGAAAGGGCCATTAGAGAATCACTGTTGCCCCACCGACTGCAGATACTCCGAGCGCTCGTCGCTACGCTGCGCCACGCAGGTATTCCACGCCGCTTCAAAGGCCTTGCTGCCAGGTTTCTCGGCATAGGTCTCGACCTTGCAGTCGGCATCGCGCAACTGGGTCCAGAGCTTCTCGGCCGCCTCCATGCGTCCGCTGAGCGCAACGGCCTTGTCGTTTTCATCCGCGTACTGGTCACGGATGCGCTGGATCAGGTCGTCGTAGGCGGCCTTCAGTTCGCGTTCGGCGGTCTGCTTGTTGTACGCCGCGCACGCATAGGTCTGCTGGTCGGTCTCGACATTGTCGCAGGGCGTGCTTTCTTCTTCGGCGGCCTGGGCGCCCAGCGCCACGAACAGCAGTACCAGCCATGCCTTTGATTTCATCCGTTTTCTCCTGAACAGGCTGACGAATCGTCGAGATTCTCGCTCAGCCTAGAGCCGGGTGGTAGAGGGCAAGGAAAATGTTCATGAACGGTTCTTGTCGAGACTTGCTCTCATTGCCAAGCGGCGTGCCAGAGCATGCCATGTCGCTCATTGACGCTTTCGGCAAACCCCCTGTCGTTTTTGCATCGGGGCGACAAGGGCCGCAGGCATATGCTGGCCCCAAAGCGCCGGCACACGATTCGGCGTCGCCCAACTCGACAAAAGGGGACAGCCTGATGAGCCCAGCCGAATTACACGCCGACAGCATCGTCATCGATGGCCTGATCATCGCCAAGTGGAACCGCGAGCTGTTCGAAGACATGCGTAAAGGCGGGCTGACCGCAGCCAACTGCACCGTGTCGGTCTGGGAAGGTTTCAAGGCCACGGTCGACCAGATCGCCGCCAGCCAGAAGCTGATCCGCGAAAACAGCGACCTGGTGATGCCGGTGCGCACCACTGCCGACATCCGCAAGGCCAAGGAGCTGGGCAAGACCGGCATCCTCTTCGGCTTCCAGAACGCCCATGCCTTCGAAGACCAGATTGCCTACGTCGACGTGTTCAAGCAGCTGGGCGTGGGCATCGTGCAGATGTGCTACAACACCCAGAACCTGGTCGGCACCGGTTGCTACGAGCGTGATGGCGGTCTGTCGGGCTTCGGCCGCGAGATCGTCGCCGAGATGAACCGTGTCGGCATCATGTGCGACCTCTCGCATGTGGGTTCCAAGACTTCCGAGGAAGTCATCCTCGAATCGAAAAAGCCGGTCTGCTACTCCCACTGCCTGCCGTCGGGCCTTAAAGAGCACCCGCGCAACAAGTCCGATGAAGAGCTGAAGTTCATCGCCGACCATGGCGGCTTCGTCGGCGTGACCATGTTCGCGCCGTTCCTGGCCAAGGGCATCGACTCGACCATCGACGACTACGCCGAGGCCATCGAGTACACCATGAACATCGTTGGTGAAGACGCCATCGGTATCGGCACCGACTTCACCCAGGGCCATGGCCAGGACTTCTTCGAGTACCTGACCCACGACAAGGGCTACGCCCGTCGCCTGACCAACTTCGGCAAGATCATCAACCCGCTGGGCATCCGCACTGTGGGCGAATTCCCCAACCTCACCGAAACCCTGCTCAAGCGCGGCCATTCCGAGCGCGTGGTACGCAAGATCATGGGCGAGAACTGGGTGAACGTACTAAAAGACGTCTGGGGCGAGTGAGTACTGCTGGGGCCTACCGCGCGCACCGATCGCTGCGTCAGGCCCTCACGAAAAGCTCGCCGTGCCTCGGCACTGTCTCGCTTTTCGCTTCGGCCCTTCCTTGCGCTCGGCGCGCTCGCTACGGCCCCAACAGCACTCACTGCGGCTGTTTATAAAAGCAAAAGCCAAAGCGGCTTTTGACCGAATCCAAAAATTTTATGGAGTTGAGTTTCCATGGCCAAGATCGCCCCGCAATTGCCAATCGAAGTCGACAGCGAGACCGGTGTCTGGACGTCCGATGCCCTGCCGATGCTGTACGTACCGCGGCATTTCTTCGTCAACAACCACATCGGTATCGAGGAGGTGCTGGGCGCCGACGCCTATGCCGAGATTCTCTACAAGGCCGGCTACAAATCCGCCTGGCACTGGTGCGAAAAAGAGGCCGAGTGCCATGGCCTGGAAGGCGTGGCGGTGTTCGAGCACTACATGAAGCGCCTGAGCCAGCGTGGCTGGGGCCTGTTCGAGATCCAGGACATCGACCTCGACAAAGGCACATGCAGCGTCAAGCTCAAGCACTCGGCGTTCGTCTACGTGTATGGCAAATGCGGCCGCAAGGTCGACTACATGTTCACCGGCTGGTTCGCCGGTGCCATGGACCAGATCCTCGCTGCCCGTGGCAGCTCGATCCGCACTGTGGCGGAGCAGGTCTATGGCGGTTCTGAAGAAGGTCACGAAGATGGCCTGTTCGTTACAAAGCCGTTGTAAGCCGGAGAGAGCGTCATGGCATTCGAAGCAATGTTCCAGCCGATCCAGATCGGCAAGCTGACCATCCGCAACCGGGTGCTCAGCACCGCGCACGCCGAGGTCTACGCCACCGACGGCGGCATGACCACCGAGCGCTACGTGAAGTACTACGAAGAGAAGGCCAAGGGCGGCATCGGCCTGGCCATCTGTGGCGGCTCGTCGGTGGTGGCCATCGACAGTCCGCAGCAATGGTGGGCCTCGGTGAACCTTTCCACCGACCGCATCATTCCGCACTTCCAGAACCTCGCCGACGCCATGCACAAGCATGGCGCCAAGATCATGATCCAGATTACCCACATGGGCCGTCGCTCACGCTGGGACGGTTTCCACTGGCCCACGCTGATGTCGCCGTCCGGCATCCGCGAGCCGGTGCACCGCGCCACCTGCAAGACCATCGAGGTGGAAGAGATCTGGCGGGTGATTGGCAACTACGCCCAGGCCGCGCGCCGGGCGAAGGAAGGCGGACTGGACGGCGTGGAGCTGTCGGCGGTGCACCAGCACATGATCGACCAGTTCTGGAGCCCGCGGGTCAACAAGCGTACCGACGAGTGGGGCGGCAGCTTCGAAGGCCGCATGAAGTTCGGCCTGGAAGTGCTCAAGGCGGTACGCGCCGAGGTCGGTGACGATTTCTGCGTGGGTATGCGTATCTGCGGTGACGAGTTCCACCCCGATGGCCTGAGCCACGAGGACATGAAGCAGATCGCCGCGTACTACGACGCCACCGGCATGATCGACTTCATCGGCGTGGTCGGTTCGGGTTGCGACACCCACAACACCCTGGCCAACGTCATCCCCAACATGAGCTACCCGCCGGAGCCATTCCTGCACCTGGCGGCCGGCATCAAGGAAGTGGTCAAGGTCCCGGTGCTGCACGCGCAGAACATCAAGGACCCGAACCAGGCCACGCGTATTCTCGAAGGCGGCTACGTCGACATGGTCGGCATGACCCGTGCGCACATGGCCGACCCGCACCTGATCGCCAAGATCAAGATGGGCCAGATCGACCAGATCAAGCAGTGCGTCGGTGCCAACTACTGCATCGACCGTCAGTACCAGGGCCTGGACGTGCTGTGCATCCAGAACGCCGCGACGTCCCGTGAATACATGGGCGTGCCGCACATCATCGAGAAGTCCACCGGGCCGAAACGCAAGGTGGTGGTGGTCGGCGCCGGCCCTGCCGGCATGGAGGCCGCACGGGTGGCCGCCGAGCGTGGCCATGACGTCACCGTGTTCGAGAAGAAGGAGCAGATCGGCGGGCAGATCACCATCGCCGCCAAGGCACCGCAGCGCGACCAGATCGCCGGCATCACCCGCTGGTACCAGCTGGAGTTCGCGCGCCTGAAGGTCGACCTGCGCCTGGGCACGGCGGCAGACATCGCGACCATCCAGGACCTGCGCCCGGACATCATCGTGCTGGCAGTGGGCGGTCATCCGTTCATCGAGCAGAACGAGCACTGGGGTGCCGCCGAAGGGCTGGTGGTCAGTAGCTGGGACGTGCTCGACGGCAAGGTTGCGCCGGGCAAGAACGTGCTGGTGTACGACACCATCTGCGAATTCACCGGCATGTCCACCGCCGACTTCATCGCCGACAAGGGCAGCCAGGTCGAGATCGTCACCGACGACATCAAGCCGGGCGTAGCCATGGGCGGCACGACCTTCCCGACCTACTACCGCAGCATCTACCCCAAGGAAGTGATCATGACCGGGGACATGATGCTGGAGAAGGTCTACCGCGAGGGCGACAAGCTGGTGGCGGTGCTGGAGAACGAATACACCGGGGCCAAGGAAGAGCGTGTGGTCGACCAGGTGGTGATCGAGAACGGCGTGCGTCCGGACGAGGAGCTGTATTACGGGCTCAAGGAGGGTTCGCGCAACAAGGGCCAGATCGACATCGATGCCCTGTTCGCGATCCAGCCGCAGCCGATCCTCAGCCAGCCTGGCGAGGGCTACCTGCTGTACCGCATCGGCGACTGCGTGGCCCAGCGCAACGTGCATGCGGCGATCTATGACGCCTTGCGGCTGTGCAAGGATTTCTGATCGCACAGGCATGAACACCGCCGCCGAGGGCGGGATTGGCCCCCTGTGGGAGCGGGTTTACCCGCGAATGCGTCAGTACTGACATCACCGTTGCCTGAACGGACGCATTCGTGGGTGAACCCGCTCCCACAGGGTCCGCGCCGCACTTGAGAGTGGCGCAAGAATCCAGCTGTTGTGGGAGCCTCCCATGTTGAACACCCTTCTACCCATCCTGCTGTTCGCCGCGCTCGCCCTGGCGGTGCTCGGCGCCCTGCGCCGCGTGCGCATGTGGCGGCGCGGGCGGCCAAGCAAGGTCGACCTGCTCGGTGGCCTGCTGGCCATGCCGCGGCGTTACCTGGTCGATCTGCACCATGTGGTCGAGCGCGACAAGTACATGTCCAAGACCCACGTCGCCACTGCAGGCGGCTTCGTGCTGTCGGCGCTGCTGGCGATCCTGGTGCACGGCTTCGGCCTGCAGAGCAAGATCCTTGGCTACGCACTGCTGGTGGCCACGGTGATCATGTTCAGCGGCGCGATCTTCGTCTTCAAGCGTCGTCTGAATCCGCCCGCGCGCCTGTCCAAGGGCCCGTGGATGCGTCTGCCGAAAAGCCTGCTGGTGTTCGCCGCGAGCTTTTTCATCGCCACCTTGCCGGTCGCGGGCATCCTGCCGGCCAATACCGGCGGCTGGGTGATGGTCGGCATTCTCGGCCTTGGCGTGCTGTGGGGTGTGTCGGAGCTGTTCTTCGGCATGACCTGGGGCGGGCCGATGAAGCACGCCTTCGCCGGTGCCCTGCACCTGGCCTGGCACCGCCGTGCCGAGCGTTTCGGTGGCGGCCGCTCCACTGGTCTCAAGCCGCTCGACCTGGAAGACCCGAACGCACCGTTGGGTGTGGAGAAACCGGTCGATTTCACCTGGAACCAGCTGTTGGGCTTCGACGCCTGCGTGCAGTGCGGCAAGTGCGAGGCGATGTGCCCGGCATTCGCCGCCGGCCAGCCGCTGAACCCGAAAAAACTCATCCAGGACATGGTCATCGGCCTGGCCGGTGGCACCGATGCGACCTTTGCCGGTAGCCCGTACCCCGGTAAACCGGTGGGTGAGCACGGCGGTCATCCACACCAGCCGATCGTCAGCGGCCTGGTCGATGCCGAGACGCTGTGGTCGTGCACCACCTGCCGCGCCTGCGTCGAGGAGTGCCCGATGATGATCGAGCACGTCGATGCCATCGTCGACATGCGCCGTCACCTCACGCTGGAAAAGGGCGCGACGCCGAACAAAGGCGCCGAGGTGCTGGACAATCTGATCGCCACCGACAACCCCGGCGGCTTCAACCCCGGTGGGCGGATGAACTGGGCCGCCGACCTGAACCTGAAACTGCTGTCGGAGGTGAAGACCACCGAGGTGTTGTTCTGGGTCGGTGACGGCGCCTTCGACATGCGCAACCAGCGCACCCTGCGTGCCTTCGTCAAGGTGCTCAAGGCCTCGGGTGTGGACTTCGCCGTGCTGGGCCTGGAGGAGCGCGACAGCGGAGACGTGGCCCGCCGCCTGGGCGATGAAGCGACCTTCCAGCAACTGGCCAAGCGCAACATCCAGACCCTGGGTCAATACCGCTTCCAGCGCATCGTCACCTGCGATCCGCACAGTTTCCATGTACTGAAGAACGAATACGGCGCCCTGGGCGGCGAGTACCAGGTGCAGCACCACAGTACCTACATCGCCGAATTGATCGCCGCCAACAAGCTCAACCTCGGCCAGCACAAGGGCGGTAGCGTGACCTACCACGACCCGTGCTACCTGGGGCGCTACAACGGCGAGTACCAAGCCCCGCGCGACGTGCTCAAGGCCTTGGGTATCGAGGTGCGCGAGATGCAGCGCTCGGGCTTCCGTTCGCGTTGCTGTGGCGGCGGCGGCGGTGCGCCGATCACCGATATCCCAGGCAAGCAGCGCATTCCCGACATGCGCATGGATGATATCCGCGAGACCGAGGCCGAACTGGTGGCGGTGGGTTGTCCACAGTGCACGGCAATGCTTGAAGGTGTGGTCGAACCGCGGCCACAGATCAAGGACCTGGCCGAGTTGGTCGCCGATGTGCTGATCGAGGACGACGCCCCCGCCGCCGCGAGCAAATCGAACCAGGTAAAACGTGAACCTGCGGAGGTGCACTGATGAGCGACATCATCCGCCGCGATCCTCGCGCCGAGTGGATTGCCCGTAACCGCCTGCATCCGCTGCACGCGGCGATGCAGACGCAACAGACCCGCTGGATGGGCCCCCATGGGCTCATCCGCAAGAATCCTCACGCCATCGCCGCTGGTTTCATCGGCCCCAGTGGCCTCAAGCGTATCGACCGCAGCGGCGCCCAGCAGGGCACGGCGATCGGTGGTCGGCGCACGGCAGCCGCCGAGGTGCAATTGCCCTTGCATCAAGTGGCGGATCCGGCGTTCTACATCTCCGTGGTGCCTGACATGGTCGGTGGCCGCCTCGGCAGCCACGACCGCGACCTGCTCGGCCTTGCCCGCAGCCTTGCCGGCAGTGACGGTGCGGTGCTGGCGGTGGTGTTCGGTGAACACAAGGAAACTAACTTTTCCACAGCCGGCGTCGACCGCCTGCTGGTCATTGAAGGCGAAGCGTTCGAAGGTTACGTGCCCGAGCAGCTTGTCCAGGGCTTGCGGGCTGTGGATAACCAGTTCGCGCCACGACACTGGCTATTACCCGACAGCCGCACCGGTGGCGGCGAACTGGGTCGGCGTCTGGGCGCCGCCTTGGGCGAGCGCCCGGCCACGCGGGTCTGGCAGATCAAGGACGGCCAGTGCATCGGCCGCGCCGGTGCCGGTCAGCAGGACCTGCAGAGAGGTCTGCCGCGCCTGATCCTGGCCGCCGCCGAATGCGCCGAGCCGGTCAGCGAAACCCGTCACGAAGCGTTGCCGGTGGAGTTGTCCACAGGCGTGGCGCGCAGCCTGTCGCGTATCGAAGACCTGGGGCCAGTCGCGGTGGATCCTGCCTCGATCGCCATGGCCGAGTCGGAATTCATCGTCTCCGGTGGTAACGGCGTGAAGGACTGGGAGCTTTTCCACAGGGCGACCGTGGCGCTTGGCGCTACCGAAGGCGCTTCGCGGGTGGCGGTGGACGACGGCTTCATGCCGCGCAACCGCCAGGTCGGGGCCACCGGCACCTGGGTCACGGCGCGGGTCTACGTGGCTGTGGGTATCTCCGGGGCGATCCAGCACCTGCAGGGGATCGGTGCCTGCGACAAGGTGGTGGCGATCAACATGGACCCCGGCTGCGACATGATCAAACGGGCCGACCTGTCGGTGATTGGCGACAGCGCGGCGATTCTCCAGGCGCTGATCGAGGCTGTGGACAACTACCGCAGCGGCGCTCAGCGCGACGCGGCATAAGGGCACGAGCATGAGTACGAAAGTCATCAGCCTGGTTTCCATCGGTGCCCACCCCAGCTCTGGCCGCGCCCGCCGCGCCGAGCAGGATGCACGCGCTGTCGAATTGGGCTTGCAACTGGCTGGGGATAACTTGCAGGTGGTGCATGCCGGCGACCCGCGCGAAGAGGCCCTGCGCGCCTATCTGGGTATGGGCCTGGAGCATCTGGATGTCCTCGAGCAGCCTGCGGGGGCCGATGTGCTGGGGGTACTGGGGGATTACCTGCGCGATGCCGGTGCCCAGTTGGTGCTCACCGGCAGCCAGGCCGAGACGGGTGAAGGCTCGGGCATGTTGCCATTTCTGCTGGCCGAGCGGCTGGGCTGGCCGTTGGTGGTGGGCCTGGCCGAGGTGGAGTCGATCGAGAATGGCACCGCCCAGGTCCTGCAAGCCTTGCCGCGCGGTCAACGACGCCGGTTGAAGGTGCGCCTGCCGTTGCTGGCGACTGTGGATAACGCGGCGCCCAAGCCGCGCCAGAGCGCCTTTGGCCCTGCACGGCGGGGTGTGCTGGCAGCGCGTAACGTGGCGGTGGTGGAGGATCAGTTGCTCGAAGGCGACGCCTTGCAGCCTGCCCGCCCGCGGCCCAAGCGGCTCAAGGTGATCAAGGCCAAGAGCGGTGCCGACCGGATGAAGGCGGCCACGGCCAAGGCCAGCGGTGGCGGCGGCAAGGTGCTCAAGGATGTTTCTCCACAGGAGGGCGCCGAGGCGATCCTCAAGTTGTTGGTGGAGGAAGGCGTGTTGCGCTGACTGGTTGGGGCTTGTAGGAGCGGGCTTGCCCGCGAAAAGAACACTGCACTGCCTGGCACGGGCTACGCCCGTTCGCGGGACAAGTCGCAGCGGCGAACCGCCGCTCCCACAGGGATTGGGCTGGTCTTTAGACTTTGAACAAGACATTGCCCCTAGAGGTACCGCACCCGCCGAACGTCCGGTCTTCACCAAGACGAGAGTTGCCCACCAAATCTGTTCGCGACCCTGTGAATAAAGTGTTCGCGCTTCTCTACAGCCCTTTGATATCAATGCCTGTAGATGGTTGATCAAAAAACATACAGCGCGCTTCGTGAATCGCCCGTGGCAATCACGGGTCATTCCCATGATGTTTCCCACAATCACTGTTGGCGGCTCTGTGGATAATATGTTGGGCAACCGCTAGATGCCCTGATTTCATTGGCCTGCAAGGTAATGATCAATAATTGATCAAAACCTCGATGATCGCTCTCAAGATCATGATTGATAAGGCTCCTAAGCCATTATCCACAGCACTTTTCCAACAGATCCGCATGTGCCCACAAAATCTGTTGGCGTATCTGTGGACAAGGTGTTCGATATTGCCTGCAGGCCTTTGAATCTAAGGCTTGTAAAGATTTGATCAATTAATGATCAATCGGCTTTCTGCAGGTGCTCGAGACCTGTCCACAACACATCTGAACAAATCTGTGGATAACATGTTCAGTTCCTCTGGATTGCAATGTAAAACGCCACGGCCGATCACTCGGCCGTGGCGTTTATCACCCTCCGTGAAGGCTTACTGAACCTTGACTTCCTTCAGGTATGGCGCGGGCTCTGCACCCAGGTTGGCCAGGACGCGGTTGCTGTACCAGTCGATGAAGTTGACCACACCGAACTCGTAGGTCTTGGAGTACGGGCCCGGCTGGTAGGCGGTGGAGTTGATCCCGCGCTGGTTCTCTTCGGCCAGGCGGCGATCCTGGTCGTTGGTGGCATCCCACACCTTGCGCATCTGCTCGGGATCGTAATCGACGCCCTCGACGGCATCCTTGTGCACCAGCCACTTGGTGGTGACCATGGTTTCCTGGGCGCTGATCGGCCACACCGTGAAGACGATCATGTGGTCGCCCATGCAGTGGTTCCAGGAGTGCGGCAGGTGCAGGATGCGCATCGAACCCAGGTCGGGGTTCTTGATGCGGCCCATGAGCTTCTTGCACGCCTGCTTGCCGTCCATGGTCATCGATACCGTGCCCTTGAGCAGCGGCATGCGCACGATGCGGTTACGCAGGCCATGGCTCTTGTGCAGATATGGGATCTTCTCGGCTTCCCACGCAGCGGCGGAGGCGGCGACGTGGTCCTTGAACGCCTGGTCGGCGCGCGGGTCGTTGGTGTCGTCCCACTCCAGCAGGGTCTTGAGCAATTCCGGGTGCGAACCGTTGCAGTGGTAGCACTCGCGGTTGTTTTCCAGGACCAGCTTCCAGTTGGCCTTTTCCATCAAGGTGGTCTGCACGGCCACCTTGGCGTTCTCCATGTCGTACGGTTCCATGTAGTGGTCGAGCGTGGCGAGGAACTCGTCGATGGCCGGCGGATTTTCCGCCAGGCTGATGAAGATGTAGCCGCCAGCGGTCTTCACGTTGATCGGCTTGAGGCCGTACTGGTTCATGTCGAAGTCGGCGCCCATCTCGGTGCCGGCGAACAGCAGGCGGCCGTCGAGCTCGTAGGTCCACTGGTGGTATGGGCAGACCAGCTTGGCCACCTTGCCCTTGTCGCTGACGCACAGGCGCGAACCGCGGTGGCGGCAGACGTTGTGGAAGGCGTGGACCTTGCCTTCGGTGCCGCGAATCACGATCACCGGGTTCTTGCCGATCTGCAGGGTCAGGTAGTTGCCTTTCGCCGGAATCTCGCAGGTCATTCCCGCGATCAGCCACTCCTTGTGGAAGATCTCCTGCATGTCGATCTGGAACAGGCGCTCGTCGCAGTAGAACGGCTGCGGCAGCGAGTAGGTCCGCTCGCGGGTCTGCAGCATCTCGGCGGTGGCCTTGCGTGCAGGTTCCAGTGGATCGCCCAGGCTCAGGGTTGCGGTGACGTCCATCGTTATATCCTCAAGGCCGTTGTCGGCCGGCGAAAGGTGGCTAATCGTTGTTGTGGTTGGCGCAAGGCTGTCAGCGAAAGAACAGCGGTTCTATTTGCCGAGGAGTGTGCGTTCGCGCCGTTCGCGAACCATATCCATGGGCGACATGGCCGAATCGAATTCCGACGCGCCAGCCCTTGTACCTCGGGGCTGGTCGCGATAAGCACGCCGATGTCGCGGATGGGAATGTGCGACGTCTCGGCGTTGCGCATTATCGCAGCCATAAGAAGGCCGATAGTCGGCTGCTGGAGAAGAACATGTCCGAAACCTTCCTCAATCCGGTCACCACCCAGACCTGGGCCAACGGCCGCCACATCGTGCGCTGCGTCAAGGTCATCCAGGAGACCTGGGACGTGCGCACCTTCTGCTTCATGGCCGACCAGCCAATCATGTTCTTCTTCAAGCCGGGCCAGTTCGTGACGCTGGAGCTGGAGATCGAAGGCAAGCCGGTGATGCGTTCCTACACCATCTCCAGCTCGCCTTCAGTCCCCTACAGCTTCTCGATCACGGTCAAGCGCGTGCCTGGCGGGCTGGTGTCGAACTTCCTCCACGACACCATGCACGAGGGCGCAGAGCTTCCCGTACACGGCCCGGTCGGTTTGTTCAACGCCATCGACTTCCCGGCCGCGAAGGCGCTGTACCTTTCCGGCGGCGTCGGCATCACCCCGGTGATGTCCATGGCGCGCTGGTTCTACGACACCAACGCCAACGTCGACATGGTGTTCGTGCACAGCGCCCGCTCACCCAAGGACATCATCTATCACCGCGAGCTGGAACACATGGCCTCGCGCATTCCCAACTTCAGCCTGCACATCATTTGCGAGAAGCACGGCCTGGGCGAGCCCTGGGCGGGCTATCGCGGTTACCTGAACCAACGGCTGATGGAGCTTATCGCGCCGGACTATCTCGAGCGGGTGATCTTCTGCTGTGGCCCGACGCCCTACATGAACGCGGTCAAGCGCATGCTCGAAGCGGTCGGCTTCGACATGAAGAACTACCACGAGGAATCGTTCGGTGCGACGCCGGCCGAGGCCAAGGCCGATGCGGTCGAGCACGCCGAAGCGGCCGCCGAGGCGCCGGAAGTGGATGTGGCCGACCTCAACCTGGTGGAGTTCGTCGGCAGCGAGAAGAGCATCCGCATCGCCCCGGGCGAGACGGTGCACGCGGCGGCGGCGAAGGTCGGGCTGATGATCCCCAAGGCTTGCGGCATGGGCATCTGCGGCACCTGCAAGGTGCTCAAGCTCGGCGGTGAGGTGGAGATGGACCACAACGGCGGGATCACCGAGGAAGACGAAGCCGAAGGGTACATCCTGTCATGCTGCAGCGTGCCCAAGGGTGATGTGAGGATCGAGTATTGATCCGTTGCACCGTACCTGTCGGTGCGGCGAACCGCTGCTGCCTGGCACGGGCTACGCCCGTGTTCGCGGGACAAGTCGGGGCGCCGAACCGCCGCTCCCACAGGGGATTGGGCTGGCCTTCAGGTTTTGAACAAGACAGTTGCTGCTGCAGGATTTGCGTGTTCAGGTCCTGAACCGCGCCACCAACCCGTTCAGATCCACCGCCAGACGTGACAGCTCGGCGCTGGCCATGCTGGTCTGATGTGCGCCGGTCGCGCTCTGCACCGACAGGTCATTGATGTTCACCAGGTTGCGGTCCACCTCGCGGGCCACCTGGGCCTGCTCCTCGGCGGCGCTGGCGATCACCAGGTTGCGCTCGTTGATCTGCGCCACGGCGCTGGTGATGGTGTCCAATGCAAGGCCAGCGCCGCGAGCGATGTTCAGGGTCGATTCGGCTCGATCGGTACTGGTGCGCATCGATTCCACCGCATGCTCGGTGCCGCCCTGGATGCTGCCGATCATCCGCTCGATCTCGCTGGTCGACTGCTGGGTGCGGTGGGCCAATGCCCGCACCTCGTCGGCTACCACCGCGAAGCCCCGTCCAGCTTCACCGGCACGTGCCGCTTCGATGGCGGCGTTGAGTGCCAGCAGGTTGGTCTGGTCGGCCAGGCCGCGGATCACGTCCAGCACCTTGCCGATATCGCGGGACTGCCCGGCCAGGTCCTCGATCAGCCTGGCGGTGGTCTGCACGTCGCTGCTCATGCGCTCGATGGCGCCGACCGTCTCGATCACCAGGTCGCGGCCATCGCCAGCGGAGCGGCTGGCTTCACCCGAGGCCTCCGAGGTGCTGACGGCATTGCGTGCGACCTCTTCGACAGCGCTGGTCATCTCGGTAACCGCAGTCGCTGCCTGCTGGATCTCGTTGTTCTGCTGGGCAAGGCCGCGCGCGCTTTCGTCGGTGACGCTGTTGAGCTCCTCGGCGGCCGAGGCGAGCTGGGTGGCAGAGCCTGCGATCAGTTGCAGGGTGTCGCGCAGCTTGGTCTGCATCTTGGCCATGGCCTGCAGCAGACGAGCGGCTTCGTCGGTGCCGTCGGTGGTGACGTGTTGGGTGAGGTCGCCTTCGGCGATCTGCTCGGCGGCGCGCAGGGCGTCGTCGATCGGACGCACGATACTGCGAGTCAGGATCAGGGCGAACAGCAGTGTGAGCACCGTGGCAGCGACCAGCAGGCCGATCACCAGCATGAAGGCACTGTCGTACTGGCGTGCGGCTTCCTCGTTGGTCTTGCGCGTCTGCGCGGTGTTGATCTGCAGCAGGTGTTCCATGGCCTTGTTGATCTGGTCCGAGTTGGCCAGCAGGTCGCGGTTGAGCATCTCGCGCATAGGGTCGAGCTGGCCGGCCTGGCTCAGGCTGCGCATGCGCGCTTCGAGCTGGCGGTACTGTGTCAGCAACTGGCCGAACTGGTCGAATGCGGCCTGTTCCTCAGGCTCGGCGATCAGTGGCGCGTAGGCGCTGCGGGCCTTGTCGATCTGGGCGTTGCGTTCGTCCATCAGGCGAATGGTATCGGCCTGGGATTCCCGGTTGACCAGCAGGCGATAGGACAGGGTGCGCAGACGCAGGTTGAGCGCGGTCATTTCGTCCAGCAGCTTGATACTCGGGACATTGACCTGCTCGATGATGATGCCCGCCTGCCGGATGTTGCCCATCTGGATGAGTGAAAAAATACCCAGGCTAAGCATCAGCACACCGATCAGGGAAAAGCCGAGCAGGGCGCGTGGGGCGATATTCAGATTGCGTAGGGACATGACGTCGAGATCCGGAGGGAAGGCTCGCGTCCATGCGAAGGAATTTGACCTACCTGCCTATCGGTCGGGACGCACGAGTCTTTAGGCAACGGGGGGCTAAACGAGGATTTACACTCGCTCTTCCTGACAGGCGGTTGACCCAGGCCGGAACAAGGTGCCCGCAAGCCTGTCAATCTGCCGGAACACACCCTTCCTTACCTGATTTTTAATGGCGGGGGCGCGAGCTTTTCTTTATCGTGTGCGCCCTTTGCAACAACCGAGATAGACGCATGTTGGAAGCATCCCTGAATCAACTGGAGCAACTGGTCGGCGACCTGATGCACAAGAACGCGCAACTGACCGAGCAGAACCAGAAGCTCGACCAGGAACTGGCCCAGGCCAAGGAAGAGAACGAGACCCTGCAGCTGTCGCTGATGGAGCAGGAAGAGAAGCACGGCGCTACCGCCGCACGTATCCAGGCGCTGGTCGAGCGTGCCAGTGCAGGTGTCGTAGGCGCATGAGACTGCAAGCGCAGCCGATCAATGTGGTGAACATTCTCGGCACCGACTACTCGCTGAAGGCGCCCGAGGGCCAGGAAGAGACGCTCTCGCAGGCCGTGCGCATGCTCAACGTCGCTCTGGCCGAGACCAAGCGCAACTACCCCACATTGATCGGCGACAAGTTGCTGGTGCTGGCAGCTTTGAACCTGTGCTCCAAGCAGATCGAACTGCAGCGCGAGCACGCGCAGACGCTGGAGCGCACCCAGGCGAAGGTGGATGCTGCGGTGGACGCTATCGCCCGGACCATTGGCGAGGCCTGAACCAGGCTCTAGGCAGGACGACTGTCCTGCTGATGATCTTGAGCTGACGCGTTCTGCGTGGGAGCGGAAAAGCCCGCTCCCGCCGCGAGCCCTCTTGCTCAGCCGCCGATGATCGCGCGGATATCCGCCGCCAGCTCTCGCACGCGTGCTTCCTGGGTATCCCATGAGCACATGAAGCGTGCGCCGCCGCTGCCAATGAAGGTATAGAAGCGCCAGCCCTTGTTACGCAGGGCCTCGATGGCGAACTCCGGCAGTTGCAGGAACACCCCGTTGGCTTCCACCGGGAACATCAGTTCGACACCCGGCAGATCACGGACCAGCGAAGCCAGTAATTGCGCGCAATGGTTGGCATGTTGTGCGTGACGCAACCAGGCGCCGTCTTCCAGCAGCCCGACCCAGGGCGCCGACAAAAAGCGCATCTTCGAGGCCAGTTGCCCGGCCTGCTTGCAGCGATAGTCGAAGTCTTCGGCCAGTTCGCGGTTGAAGAACAGGATCGCCTCGCCCACCGCCATGCCGTTCTTGGTGCCCCCGAAGCACAGTACATCGACGCCCGCCTTCCAGGTCAGCTCCGCCGGCGAACAGCCGAGGAACGCACAGGCGTTGGAGAAGCGTGCGCCGTCCATGTGCAGGTTCAGGCCCAGTTCCTTGCAGGTGGCGCTGATCGCCTTGAGCTCGTCGGGGCGATACACGCTGCCGACTTCGGTGGCCTGGGTGATGGTGACCACGCGCGGCTTCGGATAGTGGATGTCCTGGCGTTTGAGCGCGACCTCGCGGATCGAGTCCGGGGTCAGCTTGCCGTTGACGCTGCGTGCGGTCAGCAGCTTGGAGCCGTTGGAAAAGAACTCAGGCGCGCCGCATTCGTCGGTTTCGACGTGGGCGGTCTCGGAGCAGATCACGCTGTGGTAGCTCTGGCACAGCGAGGCCAGGGCCAGGGAGTTGGCGGCGGTGCCGTTGAAGGCGAAGAACACCTCGCAGTCGGTCTCGAACAGCTTGCGGAAGTATTCCGAGGCGCGTTCGGTCCACTGATCGTCGCCGTAGGCGCGCTCATGGCCCTGGTTGGCCTTTTCCATCGCCGCCCAGGCTTCGGGGCAGATGCCGGAATAGTTGTCGCTGGCGAATTGTTGGTTGTTATCGGTCATGACGCCTGTCCTTTTTACGACGCAAGGCAGCACTCTAAACCATCGATTCAGCAGTTGCCTATACAGGCCGGTGTGGGGTGTCAGTACCGGCCTCTTCGCGGGCGAGCCCGCTCCTACAGTGGGCAACACGGTACCTGCACCACAATGTCGTAAACGCGCCATTGCAAGGCGCGCGCAGGCATCTGTGCCCTCCGGCCCAGTCATACCATCGCTGCAAAGGGTGAGAAGACCCTCATCAGACAAGAAGCGATCGCTGCCGGGAGAAACACGATGTTCAGCAAGCAAGACCAGATCCAGGGTTACGACGATGCACTGCTGGCGGCGATGAATGCCGAGGAACAGCGCCAGGAAGATCACATCGAGCTGATCGCCTCGGAGAACTACACCAGCAAGCGCGTGATGCAGGCCCAGGGCAGCGGCCTGACCAACAAGTACGCCGAAGGCTATCCGGGCAAGCGCTACTACGGTGGTTGCGAGCACGTCGACAAGGTCGAGGCACTGGCCATCGAGCGCGCCAAGCAGCTGTTCGGCGCTGATTACGCCAACGTCCAGCCGCACTCCGGCTCCTCGGCCAACAGTGCGGTCTACCTCGCCCTGCTGCAGGCCGGTGACACCATTCTGGGCATGAGCCTGGCCCACGGCGGCCACCTCACCCACGGCGCCAAGGTGTCGTCCTCGGGTAAGCTTTACAACGCCGTTCAATACGGAATCGACACCAATACCGGCCTGATCGACTACGACGAAGTCGAGCGCCTCGCCGTCGAGCACAAGCCGAAGATGATCGTCGCAGGTTTCTCGGCCTACTCGAAAACCCTCGATTTCCCACGCTTCCGCCAGATCGCCGATAAAGTCGGTGCGCTGCTGTTCGTCGACATGGCCCACGTTGCCGGCCTGGTCGCTGCGGGCCTGTACCCGAATCCGATTCCTTTCGCCGACGTGGTCACCACCACCACCCACAAGACCCTGCGCGGCCCGCGTGGCGGCCTGATCCTGGCCAAGTCCAACGAAGAGATCGAGAAGAAGCTCAACGCCGCGGTGTTCCCCGGCGCCCAGGGCGGCCCGCTGATGCACGTGATCGCCGCCAAGGCGGTGTGCTTCAAGGAGGCGCTGGAGCCCGAGTTCAAGAGCTACCAGAAGCAGGTCATCGAGAATGCCCAGGCCATGGCCCAGGTGTTCATCGAGCGTGGCTACGACGTGGTCTCCGGCGGCACCGACAATCACCTGTTCCTGGTCAGCCTGATTCGCCAGGGCCTGACCGGCAAGGATGCCGACGCCGCCCTCGGCCGCGCTCACATCACCGTCAACAAGAACGCCGTGCCCAACGATCCGCAGTCGCCGTTCGTCACCTCGGGCCTGCGCATCGGTACCCCGGCCGTCACCACCCGCGGCTTCAAGGTTGCCCAGTGCGTGGCGCTGGCTGGCTGGATCTGCGATGTGCTGGACAACCTGGGCGACGCCGACGTCGAAGCCGATGTCGCCAAGAACGTCGCCGCCCTGTGCGCCGACTTCCCGGTCTACCGCTGAGTGGAGTAGAACACCATGCAACGCTATTCGGGCTTCGGCCTCCTCAAGCACTCCCTCAGCCACCACGAGAACTGGCAGCGCATGTGGCGCACGCCAACTCCCAAGAAGGTCTACGACGTGGTCATCGTTGGCGGCGGTGGTCATGGCCTGGCCACGGCCTACTACCTGGCCAAGGAACATGGCATTACCAACGTCGCGGTGGTCGAGAAGGGTTACCTGGGTGGTGGCAACACCGCGCGCAACACCACCATCGTGCGTTCCAACTACCTGTGGGATGAGTCCGCGCACCTCTACGAGCATGCCATGAAGCTCTGGGAGGGCCTGTCGCAGGACATCAACTACAACGTGATGTTCTCCCAGCGCGGCGTCTACAACCTGTGCCATACCCTGCAGGACATCCGTGATTCCGAGCGCCGGGTCAACGCCAACCGCCTCAATGGGGTCGATGGCGAGCTGATCCTCACCGACCAGGTCGCAGCCGAGATCCCGTACCTGGACTGCTCGAAGAACACCCGTTACCCCATTCTGGGCGCCACCGTGCAGCGTCGCGGCGGCGTAGCCCGTCACGATGCGGTCGCCTGGGGTTTCGCCCGGGCTGCCGATGCCCTGGGTGTGGACCTGATACAGCAGACCGAAGTCATTGGTTTCCGCAAGGAGAACGGTGCAGTGATCGGCGTGGAAACCAACAAGGGTTTCATCGGTGCCAAGCGCGTCGGCGTGGTCACCGCCGGTAACTCCGGGCACATGGCCAAGCTGGCTGGCTTCCGCCTGCCGCTGGAGTCGCACCCCTTGCAGGCACTGGTATCGGAGCCGATCAAGCCGATCATCGACTCGGTGATCATGTCCAACGCCGTGCACGGCTACATCAGCCAGTCCGACAAAGGCGACCTGGTGATCGGTGCCGGCATCGACGGCTGGGTCGGTTATGGCCAGCGTGGCTCGTACCCGATCATCGAACATACCCTGCAGGCGATCGTCGAGATGTTCCCGATCCTGTCGCGCGTGCGCATGAACCGTCAGTGGGGCGGCATCGTCGACACCACCCCGGATGCCTGCCCGATCATCTCCAAGACTCCGGTCAAGAACATGTTCTTCAACTGCGGTTGGGGCACGGGCGGCTTCAAGGCCACGCCAGGTTCGGGCAACGTCTTTGCGGCGAGCCTGGCCAAGGGCGAGATGCACCCGCTGGCCGCGCCTTTCTCCATCGACCGTTTCTACAACGGCGCGCTGATCGACGAACACGGCGCTGCTGCCGTCGCCCACTGACCCGGAGACAATCGTCATGTTGCAAATCTTCTGTCCCCACTGCGGCGAGCTGCGCTCCGAAGAAGAATTCCACGCTTCAGGCCAGGCGCACATCGCCCGCCCTCTGGACCCGAACGCCTGCTCCGACGAAGAGTGGGGTACCTACATGTTCTTCCGCGACAACCCGCGCGGTATCCACCATGAGCTGTGGGACCACGTCGCAGGTTGCCGCCAGTACTTCAACGTGACCCGCGACACGGTGACCTACGAGATTCTCGAAACCTACAAGATCGGTGAGAAACCTCAGGTGACCGCCGCATCCAGACAAAGCGCCGCACCGGCGACCGCCAAGGGCCAGGGAGAAAAAGTATGAGCCAGGTCTATCGCCTCGCCAGCGGCGGTCGCATCGACCGCAGCAAGGTTCTGAACTTTACCTTCAACGGCAAGACCTACCAGGGTTATGCCGGCGATACCCTGGCCGCCGCGCTGTTGGCCAACGGTGTCGAGATCGTCGGGCGCAGCTTCAAGTATTCGCGCCCACGCGGGATCATCGCCGCCGGTACCGAAGAGCCGAACGCCATCCTGCAGATCGGCTCCAGCGAAGCCACCCAGATCCCCAACGTGCGTGCCACCCAGCAGGCGCTGTATTCGGGCCTGGTGGCCAGCAGTACCAACGGCTGGCCGAACGTCAACAACGACGTCATGGGCATCATTGGCAAGGTCGGCGGCAACATGATGCCGCCGGGGTTCTACTACAAGACCTTCATGTATCCCAAGTCGTTCTGGATGACCTACGAGAAGTACATCCGCAAGGCGGCGGGCCTGGGCCGTGCACCGCTGCAGAACGACCCGGACAGCTACGACTACATGAACCAGCACTGCGACGTGCTGATCGTCGGCGCGGGCCCGGCAGGCCTGGCCGCCGCACTGGCGGCTGGCCGTAGCGGTGCGCGGGTGATCCTGGCCGACGAACAGGAAGAGTTCGGCGGCAGCCTGCTCGACAGCCGCGAGACCCTCGATGGCAAGCCGGCCGCCGACTGGGTGGCTGCGACCCTTGCCGAGCTGCAGGGGCTGGCGGAAGTCACCCTGCTGCCGCGCAGCACGGTCAACGGTTATCACGACCATAACTTCCTGACCATCCACGAGCGCCTCACCGATCACCTCGGCGATCGCGCGCCGATCGGCCAGGTACGCCAGCGCGTGCACCGTGTGCGGGCCAAGCGTGTGGTGCTGGCCACCGGCGCCCACGAGCGTCCGCTGGTGTACGGCAACAACGACCTGCCGGGCAACATGCTGGCCGGAGCGGTTTCCACCTATGTGCGCCGTTATGGCGTGGCGCCGGGCCGCAAGCTGGTGCTGTCGACCAACAACGATCACGCCTACCGCACCGCCCTGGACTGGCACGATGCCGGCCTGCAGGTGATCGCCATCGCCGATGCGCGCCACAATCCTCGCGGTTCGTTGGTCGAGGAGGCGCGTGCCAAGGGCATCCGCATCCTCACCTCCAGTGCAGTGATCGAAGCCCGTGGCGGCAAGCACGTCACCGGTGCCCGTGTGGCGGCCATCGATGTGCCTGCGCACAAGGTCACCAGCCCTGGCGAATGGCTCGAATGCGACCTGGTGGCCACCTCCGGGGGCTACAGCCCGGTGGTGCACCTGGCTTCGCACCTGGGCGGACGCCCGGTCTGGCGTGACGATATCCTCGGCTTCGTGCCGGGCGACGCGCCGCAGAAGCGCGTGTGCGTCGGTGGCGTGAACGGCGTCTATGCGCTGGGCGACACCCTCGCCGATGGCTTCGAAGGGGGTGCTCGCGCCGCCACCGAGGCCGGCTTCAAGGCCAGCGTCGGCAACCTGCCCAAGGCCCTGCAACGCAAGGAAGAGGCCACTGTGGCGCTGTTCCAGGTGCCGCACGACAAGGGCACTGCGCGCGCGCCGAAACAGTTCGTCGACCAGCAGAACGACGTCACTGCGGCCGCCATCGAGCTGGCCACCCGCGAAGGCTTCGAGTCGGTCGAGCACGTCAAGCGCTACACCGCGCTGGGCTTCGGTACCGACCAGGGCAAGCTGGGCAACATCAACGGCCTGGCCATCGCCGCCCGCTCGCTGGGTATCACCATTCCGGAAATGGGTACCACCATGTTCCGCCCCAACTACACGCCGGTCACGTTCGGCGCGGTGGCGGGCCGTCATTGTGGCCACCTGTTCGAGCCGGTGCGCTTCACCGCGCTGCACGCCTGGCACGTGAAGAACAACGCCGAGTTCGAGGATGTCGGCCAGTGGAAGCGCCCGTGGTACTTCCCCAAGCCTGGCGAAGACATTCACGCCGCCGTGGCACGTGAGTGCAAGGCAGTGCGTGACAGCGTGGGCCTGCTCGATGCCTCCACGCTCGGCAAGATCGATATCCAGGGCCCGGATGCGCGCGAGTTCCTCAACCGCGTTTATACCAACGCCTGGACCAAGCTCGATGTGGGCAAGGCCCGCTACGGCCTGATGTGCAAGGAAGACGGGATGGTCTTCGACGACGGCGTGACCGCCTGCGTCGGCGACAACCACTTCATCATGACCACCACCACTGGCGGTGCCGCCCGTGTGCTGCAGTGGCTGGAGCTGTATCACCAGACCGAATGGCCGGAGCTGAAGGTGTATTTCACCTCGGTCACCGACCACTGGGCGACCATGACCCTGTCCGGCCCCAACAGCCGCAAGCTGCTGGAGCAGATCAGCGACATCGACCTGGACAAGGACGCCTTCCCGTTCATGAGCTGGAAGGAAGGCAACGTCGGTGGTGTACCGGCGCGGGTGTTCCGTATCTCGTTCACCGGCGAGCTGTCGTACGAGGTCAACGTCCAGGCCAACTACGCCATGGGCGTGCTGGAAAAGATCATCGAGGCGGGCAAGCAGTACAACCTCACGCCGTATGGCACCGAGACCATGCACGTGCTGCGCGCCGAGAAGGGTTTCATCATCGTCGGCCAGGACACCGACGGCTCGATGACTCCGGACGACCTCAACATGAGCTGGTGCGTGGGCCGCAACAAGCCGTACTCGTGGATTGGCCTGCGCGGCATGAACCGCGAGGACACCACCCGCGAGAACCGCAAGCAACTGGTTGGCCTCAAGCCTGTCGACCCGAACGTGTGGCTGCCTGAAGGCGCCCAGCTGGTATTCGATCCCAAGCAGCCAATCCCGATGGACATGGTCGGTCACGTCACCTCCAGCTACAAGGCCAACTCCCTGGGCTATTCGTTTGCCATGGGCGTGGTCAAGGGTGGCCTCAAGCGCCTCGGCGAGCGGGTCTATTCGCCACAGGCCGATGGCAGCGTGATCGAGGCAGAGATCGTGTCTTCGGTGTTCTTCGATCCGAAGGGTGAGCGGCAGAACGTTTGAGGCCCAGCCAGTACTCCTGGTTGGAATGAGGTCCCTGTGGGAGCGGGCTCGCCCGCGAATGCGATGGTGCATTCACCGCACTCTTCGCGGGCAAGCCCGCTCCCACAGGGTCTCGGGTCGCGTCGCACAAGAATTCAAGGCAGGTAAGAAATGAGCGCTATCAACGTCTTCCAGCAGAACCCCGGCAGTGATGCCAAGGCCCAATCGCCGCTGCACCATGCAGACCTGACCAGCCTGGTCGGAAAGGGCCGCAACAACGCAGGCGTGACCCTGCGCGAGAAGAAATTCCTCGGTCACCTGACCCTTCGTGGCGACGGCCATGACCCGCAGTTCGCCGGTGCCGTGCACAAGGCCCTGGGCCTGGAGCTGCCGGTGGCGCTGACGGTGGTCGCCAACAGTGAAATGTCGTTGCAGTGGGTGGGCCCCGACGAATGGCTGCTGATCGTCCCGGGCGGCCAGGAGTTCAGCGTCGAGCAGAAGCTGCGCGATGCCCTCGAAGGCCAGCACGTCCAGGTGGTCAATGTCAGTGGCGGGCAGACCCTGCTCGAGCTGCGCGGCCCGAACGTGCGCGACGTGCTGATGAAATCCACCAGCTATGATGTACACCCGAACAACTTCCCGGTCGGCAAGGCCGTGGGTACCGTGTTCGCCAAGTCGCAACTGGTGATCCGTCGCACTGCCGAAGACACCTGGGAGCTGGTGACCCGCCGCAGCTTCTCCGACTACTGGTGGCTGTGGCTGCAGGACGCATCGGCCGAGTACGGCCTGGCCATCGAGGCATAAGGAGCGCAGATCATGAGTCGGGCACCGGACACCTGGATTCTCACCGCCGACTGCCCGAGCATGCTCGGCACGGTCGATGTGGTCACGCGTCATCTCTTCGAGCAGCGCTGCTACGTCACCGAGCATCACTCCTTCGATGACCGACTGTCGGGGCGCTTCTTCATCCGTGTCGAATTCCGCGCACCCGAGGGTTTCGATGAAGATGCCTTCCGTGCCGGATTCGCCGAGCGCAGCGAAGCGTTTGGCATGGCCTTCGAGCTGACTGCACCCAATCACCGCCCCAAGGTGGTGATCATGGTGTCCAAGGCCGACCATTGCCTGAACGACCTGCTGTATCGCCAGCGCATCGGCCAACTGGGCATGGAGGTGGTCGCAGTGATCTCCAACCACCCCGACCTGGAGCCGCTGGCGCACTGGCACAAGATCCCCTACTACCACTTCGCGCTCGATCCGAACGACAAGCCGGGCCAGGAGCGCAAGGTGCTCAAGGTGATCGAGGAAACCGGCGCGGAACTGGTGATTCTCGCCCGCTACATGCAGGTGCTGTCGCCAGAGCTGTGTCGGCGCCTGGATGGCTGGGCGATCAACATCCATCACTCGCTGCTGCCGGGGTTCAAGGGCGCCAAGCCCTATCACCAGGCGTACAACAAGGGTGTGAAGATGGTCGGTGCGACCGCGCACTACATCAACAATGACCTCGACGAAGGGCCGATCATCGCCCAGGGCGTCGAGGTGGTCGATCACAGCCACTATCCTGAAGATCTGATCGCCAAGGGGCGCGATATCGAATGCCTGACCCTGGCGCGGGCGGTGGGGTATCACATCGAGCGGCGGGTGTTCCTCAATGCCAACCGGACTGTGGTTCTCTGACGCCTGCCCTGGCCTCTTCGCGGGCAAGCCCGCTCCTACGGGGGATCGCGTGTCTGAGAACGGCACTGTGCCTGTAGGAGCGGGCTTGCCCGCGAATGGCATCACCGCTTTCGACCTGCCGTAAACAGACAACCCCCTGTCGCATCCAGTCACTGCGACATCCCCCATCAAGCCCACAATTCCCCTCATTCCAGTAACACAGGCCGCCCAAGGATGGCGGCGCTTCAACCACCGCTGCATAAATACAAATCAAGCGAGGTAAGAGCATGTCTGGTAATCGTGGAGTGGTGTATCTCGGCGCAGGCAAGGTCGAGGTGCAGAAGATCGACTACCCCAAGATGCAGGATCCGCGCGGCAAGAAGATCGAGCACGGCGTGATCCTCAAGGTGGTTTCCACCAATATCTGCGGCTCCGACCAGCACATGGTCCGTGGCCGCACCACCGCTCAGGTCGGCCTGGTGCTCGGCCATGAAATCACCGGTGAAATCGTCGAGTTGGGCCGTGATGTCGAGCGCCTGAAGATCGGCGACCTGGTGTCGGTGCCGTTCAACGTTGCTTGCGGGCGCTGCCGTTCCTGCAAGGAGATGCATACCGGCGTCTGCCTGACCGTCAACCCGGCCCGTGCCGGCGGTGCCTACGGCTATGTCGACATGGGTGACTGGACCGGCGGCCAGGCTGAATACGTGCTGGTACCGTACGCCGACTTCAACCTGCTGAAATTGCCCGACCGCGACAAGGCCATGGAGAAGATCCGTGACCTGACCTGCCTGTCCGACATCCTGCCCACCGGCTACCACGGCGCTGTCACCGCGGGCGTCGGCCCGGGCAGCACCGTCTACGTGGCTGGCGCCGGCCCGGTCGGCCTGGCCGCTGCCGCTTCGGCACGCCTGCTGGGCGCCGCGTGCGTGATCGTGGGTGACCTCAATCCGCTGCGCCTGGCCCACGCCAAGTCCCAGGGCTTCGAGGTGGTCGATCTGTCCAAGGACACGCCGCTGCACGAGCAGATCATCGACATCCTCGGCGAGCCTGAAGTGGACTGCGCCGTCGATGCAGTAGGCTTCGAAGCCCGCGGCCACGGCCATGAAGGCGCCAAGCACGAGGCTCCGGCGACCGTGCTCAACTCGCTGATGCAGGTCACCCGTGTGGCCGGCAAGATCGGTATTCCGGGCCTGTACGTGACCGAAGATCCGGGTGCGGTGGACGCGGCGGCGAAGATCGGTGCGCTGAGCATCCGCTTCGGCCTGGGCTGGGCCAAGTCGCACAGCTTCCACACCGGCCAGACCCCGACCATGAAGTACAACCGCCAGCTGATGCAGGCGATCATGTGGGATCGGATCAATATTGCCGAAGTGGTCGGTGTTCAGGTGATCAGCCTGGACCAGGCGCCGGAAGGGTACGGCGAGTTCGATGCGGGCGTGCCGAAGAAATTCGTGATCGATCCGCACAGGACCTTCAGCGCTGCCTGAGGCCTTTGGCGTCGCTTTGCGGGCCAATCGCGGGACGAGCCCGCTCCCACAGGTGGGGTGACTGCCTGTGGGGGCGGGTTCGTCCCTTACCGACATCCGGCCCGGAACAAAGCTCCAGCCCCCCAGTCCAACGCCTCGTTTCCCAGGCCATCCCGGCCTACGAGGTCCTCCGATGAAAGCATTCACCCTGGCAACCCTGATGACCCTGGCCGCAAGCCCGGTGTTCGCCTTCAACCTCAACGATGCCGCCAACGCCGTCTCGGCCATGCAGACCCCGAAAGGCCAGGTCCAGGCGCCGGCCGCCCAGGCCAATCTGCTCAATACCTTGGGCAGCGAACTGAAGATCACCCCCGAACAGGCTGTCGGCGGCGCTGGCGCCATGCTGGGCCTTGCGCGCAACAACCTGAGCAATGACGACTATGGCCAGTTGACCAAGGCGGTGCCCGGTCTTGACCTGTTGTCCGGTGCCAACGCCTTGGGCGGGCTCAACGGGCTGGGCGAGTTGCTGGGGCAGAACAGCCAGCACTCGTCGGCGCTGAGCAATGCTCTGGGCAATGTCGAGAATCGCAACGACCTGGATAACGCCTTCAAGGCGCTGGGCATGGATACCGGCATGATTGGCCAGTTCGCGCCGTTGATCCTGCAATATCTGGGGCAACAGGGCATTGCCGGCTCGTTGCTGCAGAACCTGGGCAGCCTGTGGGGCAGCCCGGCGACAGCGGTGCCATCGGTCTGACGCTGCTGCGGGTTTCGCGCAACGCCAGGCTCAGCGCAACTCTGCGCGCAGTTGCTCGATGCGTTGATCCTTGTCTTCCCACAGCTGGTTGACCCAGGCCTGCACGGTCTGGCGAAACGCCGGATCGCTCTCGTAGTCGCCTTCGCATAATGCCGGGTCCAGCTCGCGCACGCGGATGTCGATGATGACCCGGCTGATGCTGCCGTTGAGCAGGTCCCAGAACCCTGGGGCCTTGTTGCCGGGGTAGACGATGGTCACATCGAGCAGGGCGTCGAGTTGCTCGCCCAGTGCGGCGAGCACGAAGGCGACGCCGCCGGCCTTGGGCTTGAGCAGGTGGCGGTACGGCGATTGCTGCTGTTCGCGTTTGGCTTCGGTGAAGCGCGTGCCTTCGAGGTAGTTGACCACCGTCACCGGCTGGCGCTTGAACAGCTCGCAGGCGGCCTTGGTGATTTCCAGGTCCTTGCCCTTGAGCTCGGGGTGCTTGTCGAGGAAGGCCTTGCTGTAGCGCTTCATGAAGGGGTAGTCCAGCGCCCACCAGGCCAGGCCCAGCAGCGGTACCCAGATCAGCTCCTTCTTGAGGAAGAACTTGAAGAACGGCACACGGCGGTTGAGGCTTTCGATCAGTGCGGGAATGTCGACCCAGCTCTGATGGTTGCTGACGCACAGGTAGGAGGTGTTCGCGTTCAGCGTCTCGATGCCGCGGATGTCCCATTGCGTGGGGATGCACAGGGCGAAGATGGCCTTGTCGATTTCCGACCAGGTCTCGGCGATCCACATCACCGCCCAGGAGGCATAGTCGCGACCACGGCCGGGCAGCACCAGCTTGAGCAGGGCGAAGACCATCAGCGGGCAGATCAACACGAGGGTGTTGAGCAGCAGCAGGACAGTTGTAAGGATGCCGGTCAGCAGGCGACGCATAAGGAGACTCTTGTTGTATGAAAGTGTTGTGTGAGATTTGCGGTTGGCAATGATAAGCAGGGTAACGTCCTACGCCAAACGTCCAGTGCCCAATGGAAGGTACAAATGTTTCACATTATGTTGGATAGGCTGTGACAACGAACCTATCCTCCCCGCGTAGTCTAAGCACTGTCTCATCTCAAGGAATGCTTCCCGTGAAACCACTGCTTGCCCTCCTGTCGCTGCTGGCGTTGCCGGTGATGGCCGCCGAGCCGACACTCTATGGCCGCTACGAGTACATCAAGCTCCCCGAGATCGGCCAGACCCTCAAGGCCAAGATGGATACTGGCGCGCTGACCGCATCGCTGTCGGCCAAGGATATCGAGACCTTCACCCGCGACGGCGAGGACTGGGTGCGTTTCCGCCTGGCGACCAAGGATGCCGACGGCAAGGTCTATGAACACAAGGTGGCGCGCATCAGCAAGATCAAGGCCCGCTCAGGCGATGAGGAAGACGAGGACGAACCGGCCGAGGCTGCCCGCCGCCCGGTGGTGGACCTGGAGCTGTGCCTGGGTGACGTCAAGCGTACGGTGGAGGTCAACCTGACCGACCGCAGCAACTTCAACTACCCGCTGCTGATCGGCGCCAAGGCGTTGCGTGAGTTCAAGGCGGCGGTGAACCCGGCACGGCGGTATACGGCGGACAAGCCGGACTGCTGATCGTCCGGCCTGGCCTCTCGCAGGCAAGCCCGCTTCCCGCAGGTGCAGCGTCAACCTGCAATTGTGCGAGTGGGCTTGTTCTGCGACAGGGCCCGGTCAGACAATCGGCGACCAGCCCTCAGAGCCTCACCCATGCCCCACATCCTCATCGTCGAAGACGAGTCCGCCATCGCCGACACCCTGGTCTATGCCCTCCAGGCCGACGGCCATAGCACCGCCTGGGTGACCCTGGGCAGCGCCGCGCTCGAACAGATGCGCCAGCGCCCGGCCGACCTGGTCATCCTCGACATCGGCCTGCCAGATATCAGTGGTTTCGAAACCTGCCGCCAGCTGCGCCGCTTCAGCGAGGTGCCGGTGATGTTCCTCAGTGCCCGCGATGGTGAGATCGACCGGGTCGTAGGCTTGGAAATCGGTGCCGACGACTATGTGGTCAAGCCGTTCAGCCCGCGCGAGGTGGCTGCGCGGGTGCGGGCGATCCTCAAGCGCATGGCGCCCAGAGCCGAGACGGCAGTCGATGCGAAGCTGTTCGAGGTCGATACGCTGGGGATGCGCATCCTCTATCGTGGCCAGGCGCTGACGCTTACTCGCCATGAATTCCGCTTGCTGCAATGCCTGCTCGAGCAACCCCGTCGGGTGTTCAGCCGCGAGCAATTGCTCGACGGGCTGGGCGTGGCTTCAGATGCCGGTTACGAGCGAACCATCGACAGCCACATCAAGAGCCTGCGCGCCAAGTTGCGCCTGGTGTCTGGCGATGCCGAACCGATCCAGACCCATCGCGGCCTGGGCTATAGCTACAGCCCGGATCACGCCTGATGCGCCTGGGGATCCGGATCTTTCTGGTGTACTTCCTGTTCGTCGGGTTGTCGGGTTACTTCCTGCTCAATACCGTGCGCGAACAGATTCGCCCGGTGGTGCGCCAGTCTTCCGAGGAAACCCTGGTGGACACCGCCAACCTGTTGGCAGAAATCCTTCACGATGACGTCAAGGCCGGCACGCTTGGGCAAAGTCGTCTGCCTCAAGTACTCGAATCCTACGGGAAGCGCCGCCCAGGTGCGGATATCTGGGGGCTGGCGAAAAACCAGGTCAGCCACCGTATCTATGTCACCGACGCCAAGGGCATCGTCCTGCTCGACTCCAGTGGCCAGGCCCTGGGCAAGGATTACTCGCGCTGGAACGACGTCTACCTGACCCTGCGCGGTCAATATGGCGCGCGTTCGACCCGCAGCGACCCGGACGACGAAAGCACCTCGGTGATGCATGTGGCGGCACCGATCATGGACAACGGCCAGGTCATCGGTGTGGTGACGGTGGCCAAGCCCAACAGTTCGCTACAGCCCTATATCGACCGCTCCGAGCAACGTTTGCTGACGCTCGGCCTGGGGTTGATCGTGCTTGGGCTGTTGGTGGGCGCTGCGCTGTCCTGGTGGCTGGCGCGGTCGTTGCGCCGTCTCACCCGGTACGCCCAGGCGGTGAGTGAGGGCGAGCGTGCGGCGCTGCCGCACTACAAGGGCGGTGAACTTCTGCAACTGGCCACGGCGGTGGAGCGCATGCGCACCCAGTTGGAGGGCAAGGCGTATGTCGAGCGCTATGTGCATACCCTCACCCATGAGCTGAAAAGCCCGCTGGCGGCGATTCGTGGGGCTTCCGAGCTGTTGCAGGGGCCGATGCCGGATGAGCAGCGGGCGCGTTTTGCCGGCAATATCGAGCGTGAGAGCGAGCGTTTGCAGCAGATGATCGAGCGCTTGCTCAACCTGGCGCGGGTCGAGCAGATGCAGGCGCTGGAAGACGAGCAGCAGGTGCCGCTCGCTGCGCTGGTCGACGAGTTGCTGCACGGGTATGCGGCGCGGATCGACAGTGCCGGGTTGCAGATCAGGCAACAGGTGACGGGCGGGGTGTTGTTGCTGTGCGACCCCTTCCTGCTGCGTCAGGCGCTGGCAAACCTGGTGGACAACGCACTCGACTTCACGCCGGCAGGCGGCACCTTGTCGTTCGAGCTGGTGCACGACGGCGATCGGGTCGCGTTGAGCCTGTTCAACCAGGGGGAGGCGATTCCGGATTACGCCATCGAGCGGGTCAGCGAGCGCTTCTATTCCCTGCCGCGGCCAGGCACCGGACGCAAGAGCACCGGGCTTGGGCTCAACTTTGTCGAGGAAGTGATGCAACTGCATGGCGGAGCGCTGGCGGTGGATAACGTCGGGGGCGGGGTGCGGGTCAGGCTGTGGCTGCCTGCGCGGCGCATGAGCTGATTCCTGCTGTCCGCCTCGTCATCTCCACACAATCTGCACAAACCCTCCCTATCGGCTCCATGTGCGCGGCGCAAGCTGCGCCCATCACAACTGGAGCCAAAGCCCCATGAACAAGCCCCTGAGTTTCAAGCTCGGCATGATCGTCCTGCTGATGCTGCTGTTATTGATCCCTCTGTTGATGATCAGTGGCCTGATCGATGAACGTCAGGCCGTGCGCGATGGTGTGCTGCAGGACATCGCCCAGAGTTCGAGCTTCGACCAGCAGATCAGCGGACCGCTGCTGGTGGTGCCGTACCGCAAGTACCAGCGCCGCTGGATCGACAAGGACGGCAAGAGTGTGCAGGAAACCAGCACCGTCAGCGGCCACCTGTACTTCCTGCCGGAAACCTTCGAGGTCGACAGCCAGGTCGATACCGAACTGCGCGCCCGCGGCATTTACCAGGCGCGGTTGTTCCATGCCAGGAACCGTGTCAGTGGCCGCTTCAAGCTGCCTGAGCGCTGGGGCGTCGACAAGGACTACGAATACTACCGGTTCGACAAGCCGTTCATGGTGGTGGGCATCAGCGATATCCGTGGCATCGAGAACGCCCTGGAACTGAGCCTCGACGATCAGCGCCTGCCGTTCGAAGCAGGCACCGGCCTGGACTGGATGGCCGGTGGAGTGCACGTCACCCTGCCGGGGCTGGATGGCCAGGCTGCCCGCGAGTTCGGCTATGCCTTCGACCTGGCGTTGCAGGGCACCGGACAACTCCATGTGCTGCCAGTGGGGCGCAGCAGCCGGGTCGAGATGCACGCCAACTGGCCCCATCCGAGCTTCATCGGCAGCTACTTGCCGGCCAGCCGTGAGATCAATGCCCAGGGTTTCACCGCGCGCTGGCAGACCTCGTTCTTTGCCACCAACCTGGAAGACGCGCTGCGCCAATGCGCCGGTGCGGACAAGTGCGCGGATTTCAGTGGGCGCACCTTCGGTGTGAGCTTCGTCGATCCGGTGGACCAGTACCTCAGGAGCGAGCGTGCGATCAAGTATGCGCTGCTGTTCATCGCACTGACCTTTGCAGGCTTCTTCCTGTTCGAGGTGTTGAAGAACCTCAGCGTGCACCCGATGCAATACGTGCTGGTGGGGGCGGCGCTGGCGCTGTTCTACCTGTTGCTGTTGTCACTGTCGGAACACCTGGGTTTTGGCCTGGCGTATGGCTTGTCGGCAGGGGCCTGCGTGCTGCTGATCGGCTTTTACTTGAGCCATGTGCTGCACAGCCCGGTACGCGGGGCGGGTTTTGCGGCGGGGTTGGCGGCGCTGTATGGGCTGCTCTACGGGCTGCTGAGCGCCGAGGACTATGCGCTGTTGATGGGCTCGCTGCTGTGCTTTGGCTTGCTTGGCGTGTTCATGGTGCTGACCCGGCGGCTGGACTGGTCGCGGGTGGGGAGGGCGGCATGAGGGAGGACAAGGTGATCGGGCGCTGGTTGGCGGTTCGGGTGGGGTCGTTGTTTCCTGCCAGGCCGGGGTGAAGCATTCGCGGGCAGGCTGGCTCCTACAGAGGGGATATGTCTGTGGGAGGGGCTTGCCCGCGAAGGGGTTTCAGGCGACCGGCACGGTAGCCAGCATCGACGCGCGCTGGCTCACTTGGGCATACCATTCAGCCAGCCCAGGCTGTTGTTCACGCCAGCCGAACTCCGGCTGGCGCAGGTCCAGGTAGCCCAGCGCGCAGGCCACGCCGATCGCGGCGATATCGAAGCCGGAGGCGATCTCTGCCAGGTGATGCTGCTCAAGATCCGCCAGGCCTCGGCGGATTTTCTGTGACTGCGCCTGCAGCCAGCCATCCCAGCGCTTGTCCTCAGGACGCAGGAAGCTTTCATAGCGGCTCGACACCGCCGCATCCATGATCGCATCGGCCTGGGAGGCCAGGGTCAGGCGCCGCCAGCGCGCCGAGCCCTCGTGGGGGATCAACGGGTTGCCGACGTGCTGGCTGTCGAGGTACTCGCAGATCACCCGGCTGTCGTGCAGCACGCTACCGTCTTCCAGGCGCAGGGCCGGGATCTTGCCGATCGGATTGTCCTGGTTGAGCTGCTCGTCACCGCTCACCGGGCTGATGTTGACGGTTTGCAGGCGTACGCGGTCGAGCTGACCGGTCTCGTGCAGCACCAGCAAGACCTTGCGCACGAAAGGCGACAGCGGCGCATGGAACAGCACCATACCCATGTCAATTACCCTGCAGGCTGGGCGGCAGGCACACGCCAGTGCCACCGATGCCGCAATAGCCTTCGGGGTTCTTGGCCAGGTACTGCTGGTGGTAGGCCTCGGCGAAGTACACGGTCGGCGCCTGGTCGATCTCGGTGGTGATCTCACCGAAACCGGCTTTGTTCAGCTCGGCCTGGAATGCATCGCGGCTGGCCTTGGCCAGTTCCAGTTGCTCGGGCGAGGTGCAATAGATGGCCGAGCGGTACTGGGTGCCGATGTCGTTGCCCTGGCGCATGCCCTGGGTCGGGTTGTGCAGTTCCCAGAACATCGCCAGCAGTTCGCGGTAGCTGACCTTGTCCTTGTCGAACACCACCAGTACCACCTCGGTGTGGCCGGTCAGCCCCGAGCAGACCTCTTCGTAGGTCGGGTTCGGGGTGAAACCGCCTGCGTAGCCGACCACGGTGCTGACCACGCCTTCACGCTGCCAGAAGCGTCGTTCGGCGCCCCAGAAGCAGCCCAGGCCGAAGATGGCGAAGTCGATGCTGCCCTCGAAGAATGGGCCGAGCAGCGGAGTGCCTTCGAACACGTAGTGGAATTCGGGCAGGGGCATGGGAGTTTCGCGGCCAGGCAGGGCCTGTTCGGCAGTGGGCATGACGTTTTTGTTCACGAGGATTTCCGAGCGCAGGACCATGATTGTTCCTCTGTCTGACAGTGGGAGCGGTTGTGGCTTGTTCGCGGGCAAGCCCGCTCCTGCAGGGTTGCATTGCAGCCTGCCATTGTAGGAGCGGGCTTGCCCGCGAAGAGGCTCACATGGCCCCTATAGTGCCCGAGGTTTGCGCGCCTGTCAGGCCACCGGCCCGCGCGGGTAGCGCCTGAGCTTGTCGACCAGCTCGCGCCCCGGGATTGGCCGGTCGAACAGGTAGCCCTGGCCGACGTCGCAGCGGTGGCGACGCAGGAATGCCAGCTGTTCGGAGGTCTCGATGCCTTCGGCGACCACCTTGAGCTTGAGGTTGTGGGCCATGGCCACCACCGCCGAGGTGATCTCCATGTCGTCCTGGTTGGCGGGAATCTCACTGATGAAGCTGCGATCGATCTTGATGATGTCGATGGGAAACTTCTTCAGGTAGCTCAGCGATGAATAGCCGGTACCGAAGTCATCCATGGCCAGGGTCAGACCCAGCTGCTTGAGCTCGTCGAGCTGGCGCCGCGTGTCTTCGGTGGCTTCAAGCAGCAGGCCCTCGGTCAGCTCCAGCTCCAGCAGGTGCGGGGGTAGCGCTTCTTCCTTGAGAATGGCGCCAATCGAGCTGACCAGCTCGGGGTCGGAAAACTGCTTGGGCGACAGGTTGATCGCCACGTGCAGGTTGCCCATGCCGGCCTCGCGCAATTCCTGGCTCATGCGGCACGATTGGCGCACCACCCATTTGCCAATGGGGATGATCAGGCCGGTCTCCTCGGCCACGCTGATGAACTGGTCGGGGCGGATCATGCCGCGCTCGGGGTGGTTCCAGCGCAGCAGCGCCTCCAGGCCCAGCAGGCGACCACTGCGCAGGCACAGCTTGGGCTGGTAGAAGACCTCCAGCTCGTTCTGGGTCAGGGCCCGGCGCAGGTTGTTCTCGACGAACAGCTTGTAGCTGGCCTCGGCGTTGAGCACTTCGGTGAACACCTGGACCTGATGCTTGCCGTTGGCCTTGGCCTTGTGCAGGGCCAGGCCTGCGTTCTTCATCAGGGTCTGCGGGTCGGCGCCGTGCAGGGGCGCGCAGGCCAGGCCCACGGAGGCGGTGACGTTGATCAACTGGTTGTCGACGAACATGGGTTTGTCGAGGGTGCGCAGCAACTGCTGGGCGATGTTCTGGCCGTCTTCGAGGCTGGTGTCGTCCAGCAGCACGGCGAACTCGTTGCTGGCAAAGCGCGCCAGGCTGCCACCGCTGCTGAGGCTATTGCGCAGACGGCGGGCCAGGCTGATCAGCAGCTTGTCGCCGGTCTGGTGGCCGAGGCTGTCGTTGATCCGCTTGAAGTTATCGATGTCGACCAGCAGCAGGCAGATCGGGCTGTCGCCGTCGCGAGCGAAGCGTTCGTCGAGGCTGCGGATGAACGCCGGGCGGTTGCCCAGGCTGGTGAGGTTGTCGGTGTAGGCCAGGCGCTCGATGCGTTGCTGGGCAAGCTTGCTTTGAGTGACGTCTTCGTAGATGCCGATGTAGTGGGTCAGCTCGCGGTTGTCGCCATACACCTTGGAAATCGACAACTGGCCCCAGTAGGGCTCCAGGCTCTTGCGCCGGCTCTTGAATTCACCTTGCCAGCTGTTGCCCATGGCCAGGCTCGACGGTGAGTCGAACAGGATCTGGCTGAGGTTTTCCAGTGCCGGCAGCTCGGCCAGGTGGTGGCCCTGAACTTCTTCGGTGCTGTACTGGGTAATGGCGGTGAAGCTTGGGTTGACGTACTCCACCACCCCGTCGCGGTTGACCAGCAGGAAGGCGCTGGCGCTCTGCTCTACCGCACGTTGGAACAGGTGCAGGGCGCTGGTGGCGGTGCGGCGGTTGTGATTGGTGATGACCTGGGCGAACTGGTCGGCCAGCTCACCGGCAAAGGCGATTTCGTCGGATTGCCAGGCCCGCGGCTGGCCGGTCTGCTCCAGACAGAGCACGCCGACTACCTGGCCGTCGACGCGGATACTGGCATCGAGCATGGCATTGTCAGCGGTGTTGAGCAGGCCCTGGACCATGTCCCGGGTGCGTGGGTCATGGCTGGCGTTATGGGCGTCGATGGCGCGGCTGGCGTGCAGGGCGTCGAGGTAATCCGGGTAGTGGCTGGCGTCGATCGGCTGCGGCAGGCGGTGGGCCTGCTCATGCTGGAACCAGGCGGTGATCGGCTCCAGGCGTTGCTCGTTGAGGTACCAGATGCTGGCGCAGTCGAGCTTGTAGATTTCGCAGGCGCTACGGGTGATCAGTTCAGCCGCTTCGAGCAAGGAGTTGCTGGCGCTGTAGCGCTGGCGTGCCAGGCGCAGGATCAGGTCCTGCTGGGCACGCACCCGCTCCAGGTGTTCGAGTTGCTCTTGCTGGGCGCGCTGGTTGAGTTGCAGGGCCAGCTGCAGGCGGCTGTTGCGTGACTCAAGATCGTTTGCGTCCTGGCCCGGGGTCTCTTCGGCCTGGTCGTCCAGCACCGTGAGGTAGCCGCGCAGCAGCTGGCGATTGTGCTGCTTGTAGGCCTCGCCGACTTCCAGCAAGCGCAGTGGCCCGGAACCCGCGTGCAGGGTATAGCGCACGCGGTAGTGGTTGCGCCGCGACAGTTGCAGTTGGATCTCGTCATGCAGCTTGTAGCGCGCTTCAGGCTCCATGAGGCTGGCATAGGGCGAGCCGATCAGGGCGCAGAGCTCGGCCGCGGGCAGGCCGAACTGGCGATCGCAGCCAGGGTCGAGGTAGAGCATCGCCCAACTGGCTTCGTTCAGCCGCTCGAAACGCAGCATCCCGAGCCGCGAGGGCACGGGTAACTGCGTCACGACCTCGGCCGCCACACGGCTGGCGGCATCGGGTTGGCTTTTCATCGAAGACTCGCTTGAACAAGGCGTTTGGCGCGGTATGCCGCAGGTAAGCGGCGGCGCGTTGAGCAAGGGTGCATCATGTCCCGTGGGCTGGCAAGCGGCCATATGGGGCAGCGTATACAGGTTGTCGGCTGGGCGTGGGAAATCTGAAGCTTGTGCGCCTCGCGGCCCCTTCATGGGGAGGGTGTTTCCAGGCAAAAAAAGCCCCGCCAGGGGCGGGGTTGAGGTACGAGCGTGGCAGCTCGAAATCGGTACCGCCTCCCCGGTTGGGGGAGGCGGGGTGCAGCATTACAGCAGCAGCGTGCGGATGTCCGTCAGCAGGTCGCCCAGGCGCTTGGTGAAGCGCGCAGCGGCAGCGCCGTTGATCACACGGTGATCGTAGGACAGCGACAGCGGCAGCATCAGCTTCGGCTGGAAGGCCTTGCCGTCCCAGACTGGCTGGATGGTCGCCTTGGAAACACCGAGGATTGCGACTTCCGGCGCGTTGACGATCGGCGTGAAGCCGGTGCCGCCAATGTGACCGAGGCTGGAGATGGTGAAGCAGGCACCCTGCATGTCGTCGGCCGACAGCTTCTTGGTGCGGGCCTTTTCAGCCAGCGCAGCTGCTTCGCCAGCCAGTTGCAGCAGGCTCTTCTGGTCGACGTTCTTGATCACAGGGACCAGCAGGCCATCCGGGGTGTCCACGGCGAAGCCGACGTTGACGTACTTCTTGCGGATGATTGCCTTGCCGCTTGGCGCCAGCGAACTGTTGAAGTCCGGCAGCTCCTTGAGCAGGTGGGCACAGGCCTTGAGCAGCAGCGGCAGAACGGTCAGCTTGACGCCGGCCTTCTCCGCCACGGCCTTCTGCGCAACGCGGAAGGCTTCCAGCTCGGTGATGTCGGCGGAATCGAACTGGGTCACGTGCGGCACGTTCAGCCAGCTGCGGTGCAGGTTGGCAGCACCGACCTGCATCAGGCGGGTCAGGGCGACTTCCTCGACTTCACCGAACTTGCTGAAGTCCACGGCCGGGATCGGCGGGATGCCGGCACCACCGGTCGCGCCGGCGGCTGCCGGTGCTTCCTTGGCCTTCTGCATCATCGCCTTGACGTAGACCTGCACGTCTTCTTTCAGGATGCGGCCGTGCGGGCCAGTGGCGGCAACAGCGCCCAGGTCGACACCGAATTCACGCGCCAGCTGACGAACGGCAGGGCCTGCGTGAACCTTGGCGTTGCTGCCAGCAGCCGGTGCGGTGGCAACCGGTGCAGGCGCAGCAGCTGGGGCGGCAGCAGCGGGTGCGGCGGCCGGAGCAGCTTCGGCCTTGGCGGCTTCGGGGGCAGCAGCAGGTGCCGGCGCGGCAGCCGGAGCTGCGCCCGCGACTTTCAGCTTGAAGATCAGGTCGCCAGTGCCGACTTCATCTTCCAGCTTGCACAGGACTTCCTCGACCACGCCAGCGGCAGGCGATGGGATTTCCATGGAAGCCTTGTCGGATTCCAGGGTGATCAGCGACTGGTCGGCTTCGACGGTGTCGCCGACCTTGACCAGCACTTCGATGATCTTGGCCTTGCCCGACGAACCGATATCCGGCACGTGGATATCCTGCACGCTGGCGGCGGCCGGTGCTGCGGCAGGCGCAGGAGCAGGGGCGGCTTCAGCGGCGGGTGCTGCGGCCGCAGGGGCAGCAGCAGCCGGGGCGGCGGCCGGAGCCTCAGGCGCCGCAGCGGCGCCCTCGGCTTCCAGGACCAGCAGTTCGTCGCCTTCTTTCAGGCGATCGCCCAGCTTGACCTTCAGCTCCTTGATGACGCCGGCCTTGGGGGCCGGGATCTCCATGGAGGCCTTGTCCGACTCCAGGGTCAGCAGGCTCTGGTCCGCCTCGATGCGGTCGCCGACCTTGACGAACAGTTCGATGATTTCACCTTCACCGCTGCCGATGTCAGGTACGCGAATGAGTTCGCTCACTTAAGTTACTCCTCAGCAGTCCAGTGGGTTGCGCTTGTCCGGGTCGATGCCGAACTTGACGATGGCGTCAGCGACAACCTTCGGTTCGATCTCGCCACGGTCAGCCAGGGCTTCCAGGGCAGCCAGCACCACGAAGTGACGGTCGACTTCGAAGAAGTGACGCAGCTTCTTGCGGCTGTCGCTGCGACCGTAGCCATCGGTACCCAGGACCTTGAACTCTTTGCTTGGTACCCACTGGCGAATCTGCTCGGCGAACAGCTTCATGTAGTCGGTGGAGGCGATGACCGGACCCTTGCGACCGCTCAGGCACTGCTCGACGTAGGTCTGCTGTGGCTTCTGGCCAGGCTTGAGGCGGTTGGCGCGTTCCACGGCCAGGCCGTCGCGACGCAGTTCGTTGAAGCTGGTGACGCTCCACACATCGGCACCGATGTTGAACTCTTCACGCAGGATCTTCGCCGCTTCGCGGACTTCACGCAGGATGGTGCCGGAGCCCATCAGCTGAACGTGGTGCGCCGCTTCGCGGGTGTCTTCTTCCAGCAGGTACATGCCCTTGATGATGCCTTCCTCGGCACCGGCCGGGATGGCAGGCTGCTGGTAGGATTCGTTCATCACGGTGATGTAGTAGAAGATGTCCTGTTGCTCTTCGGTCATCTTCTTCATGCCGTCCTGGATGATCACCGCCAGCTCGTAGCCGTAGGTCGGATCGTAGGTGCGGCAGTTCGGGATGGTGCCCGCCATCATGTGGCTGTGACCGTCTTCGTGCTGCAGGCCTTCGCCGTTCAGCGTGGTACGGCCGGCGGTACCGCCGATCAGGAAGCCACGGGTGCGGCTGTCGCCAGCGGCCCAGGCGAGGTCGCCGATACGCTGGAAGCCGAACATCGAGTAGAAGATGTAGAACGGCAGCATCGGCTGGTTGTGGCAGCTGTACGAAGTACCGGCAGCGATGAAGGACGACATGGCGCCGGCTTCGTTGATGCCTTCTTCGAGGATCTGGCCCTTCTTGTCCTCGCGGTAGAACATCACCTGGTCTTTATCGACTGGCTCGTAGAGCTGGCCGACCGACGAGTAGATGCCCAGCTGGCGGAACATGCCTTCCATACCGAAGGTACGGGCTTCGTCCGGGATGATCGGGACGATGCGCTGGCCGATTTCCTTGTCCTTGACCAGTTGCGCCAGGATGCGCACGAAGGCCATGGTGGTGGAGATTTCGCGGTCGCCCGAGCCGTCGAGGATCGCTTTGAGCGTCTCCAGTGGCGGGGTCGGAACGCTGAAGCTCTTCGCGCGGCGTTGTGGCACGAAGCCACCCAGTGCGGCGCGACGCTCGGCCAGGTACTTGGCTTCGGCAGAACCTTCTTCAGGCTTGAAGAACGGCAGGTTCTCGAGGTCGGCGTCCTTGACCGGAATGTCGAAGCGGTCGCGGAAGTGACGCAGGCTGTCGACGTCGACTTTCTTGGTGTTGTGCGCGGTGTTCTTGGCTTCGCCAGCACCGGTACCGTAACCCTTGATGGTCTTGGCCAGGATGACGGTCGGCTGCTCTTTGTGGTTCACAGCCTGGTGGTACGCCGCGTAGACCTTGTACGGGTCGTGGCCGCCACGGTTGAGCTTCCAGATCTCGTCGTCGGACAGGTCTTCGACCATGGCCTTGAGCTCTGGGGTGTTGAAGAAGTTCTCACGAACGTACGCGCCGTCCTTGGCCTTGTAGTTCTGGTACTCGCCGTCGATGACTTCGTCCATGCGGCGCTGCAGGGCACCGTTGGTGTCCTTGGCCAGCAGTGGGTCCCAGAAGCGGCCCCAGACGACCTTGTTGACGTTCCAGCCACCGCCACGGAACACGCCTTCGAGTTCCTGGATGATCTTGCCGTTGCCGCGAACCGGGCCGTCGAGGCGCTGCAGGTTGCAGTTGATGACGAAGATCAGGTTGTCCAGCTTCTCGCGGCCGGCCAGGGCGATCGCGCCCAGGGATTCCGGCTCGTCGCACTCGCCGTCGCCCATGAAGCACCAGACCTTCTGCTTGCCGGCCGGGATGAAGCCGCGGGCTTCCAGGTACTTCATGAAGCGTGCCTGGTAGATCGCCTGGATCGGACCCAGACCCATCGAAACGGTCGGGAACTGCCAGAAGTCAGGCATCAGCCATGGGTGCGGGTACGAAGACAGGCCGTTGCCGTCCACTTCCTGGCGGAAGTTGTTCATCTGCTCTTCGCTGATGCGGCCTTCCATGAAGGCGCGGGCGTAGACGCCTGGCGAAGCGTGGCCCTGGAAGAAGATCAGGTCGCCGCCGTGTTCTTCGGTCGGGGCCTGGAAGAAGTAGTTGAAGCCGATGTCGTAGAGGGTGGCGCTGGAGGCGAAGCTCGAGATGTGTCCGCCCAGGTCCGAGTCCTTCAGGTTGGTGCGCATGACCATGGCCAAGGCGTTCCAACGCACCATCGAGCGAATGCGGCGTTCCATGAACAGGTCGCCAGGCATGCGTGCTTCGTGGGTGACAGGGATGGTGTTGCGGTATGGCGTGGTGATCGCGTAAGGCAGCTGGGAACCACTGCGGGTGGCCAGCTCGCCCATGCGGGTCATCAGGTAATGAGCGCGGTCTTCGCCTTCTTTGTCGAGGACCGACTCCAGGGCATCCAGCCATTCCTGGGTTTCGATAGGATCGAGGTCTTGCATGGCTTGCTCCAGGGCGGAAAGGCAACCAGAATCGGAAGCCTGAGTTTGCGACTGGCCTTTTGGGCAGACGTCGTGAATTCTTGGATTTGCCGGACAGTCATCCGGCGCCGTGTAGTTTTACTACAAATGCTTCGGCATTTCATGCTTTTGAGCAGTCGGGGGAGTAGTAATACTACAGAAAAACGGCTTGTGGCCGCCTTTCGGGTTGTGGAGAAAAACGTTCCTGTTGGTTGGTATCGCACTGGCACAAGAGGTTTCTTGATGTTTCGTACCAATGATTTGAGTTTTTCAGCTATTTACAACTTTTGTATGACAGTCCAACCGCGGTCCGTCCCTCTTTCGCCTGCACTCACCCCTCTCATTCACGCCGATCAAGGATAGACCATGCGCCTGCCTTTGCCGCTCGATCTGCCTGGCGCCCTGCAACCGCTGGTCGCCCGTAACCGACAATTCCTGCAGGAGGCGCTGGCGGCGCATCCGGATCTTGATCCAGACAGTTGGAGCGCGGCGCACCGCCTGCAGTTCGATCAGGTGGCTGCAGCCAGTGATTTCGTCCTCGAGCAGGCGCAGCGCGAACCGGCAACGCTGTTCGAGCTGCTCGCCAGCGGCGAAATGGATCGCCCCTATGGCCCCGGCCAGTTGCGTGCCCATATAAAAGCTGCCGCAGACGCGGCCCAGAGCGAAGACGAGCTGGCGCGCAACTTGCGCCGTGCGCGCAATCGCCAGCAGGTGCGGATCATCTGGCGCGACATCACCCGCCAGGCCGAACTGGGCGAGACCTGCCGCGACCTGTCCGAGCTTGCCGACGCTTCGATCGACGAAGCCTATCAATGGCTGTATCCGCGTCATTGCCAGCAGTTCGGCACGCCGATCGGCAACCGCACTGGCCAGCCGCAGCACATGGTGGTGCTGGGCATGGGCAAGCTGGGCGCGGTGGAGCTCAATCTGTCGTCGGACATCGACCTGATCTTCGCCTTCCCTGAAGGCGGCGAGACCGAAGGGGTCAAGCGCTCGCTGGATAACCAGGAGTTTTTCACCCGCCTCGGGCAACGCCTGATCAAGGCGCTTGACCCGGTCACTGTCGACGGTTTCGTGTTCCGCGTCGACATGCGCCTGCGCCCCTATGGCTCAGCCGGCGCGTTGGTGCTCTCGTTCAATGCCCTGGAGCAGTACTACCAGGATCAGGGGCGCGATTGGGAACGCTACGCCATGATCAAGGCCCGCGTGGTGGCGGGCGACCAGGTGGCCGGGGCGCAGTTGCAGGAGATGTTGCGACCGTTCGTCTATCGGCGCTACCTGGATTTTTCTGCCATCGAGGCGCTGCGCACCATGAAGCAGCTGATCCAGCAGGAAGTGCGGCGCAAGGGCATGGCAGAGAACATCAAGCTCGGTGCTGGTGGCATCCGTGAGGTCGAGTTCATCGCCCAGGCCTTCCAGCTGATCCACGGCGGGCGCGATCTGAGCCTGCAGCAGCGGCCGCTGCTCAAGGTCCTGGCAACGCTCGAGGGGCAGGGTTACCTGCCACCGGCAGTGGTAAGCGAACTGCGTGATGGGTACCAGTTCCTGCGTTACACCGAGCACGCGATCCAAGCCATCGCCGACCGCCAGACCCAGATGCTGCCGGACTCGGAGCTCGACCGCGAACGGGTCGCCTACATCCTTGGCTTTGCCGACTGGCAGGCGTTCCACGACCAACTGATGCAGTGGCGCGGCCGGGTCGACTGGCACTTCCGCCAGGTCATCGCCGATCCTGATGAAGAGGAAACCGAGGGCGAGCTGGTAGTGGGCGGCGAGTGGTCGCCGCTGTGGGAGCAGGCGCAGGACGAGGAGGCCGCCGGTCGCCAACTGGAAGAGGCCGGGTTCAAGCAGTCGGGCGAGGCCCTGCGTCGTTTGGCCTCCTTGCGTGCCAGCCCGTCGCTGCGTTCGATGCAGCGCATTGGCCGCGAGCGTCTGGACGCCTTCATTCCACGCCTGCTGGCGCAGACTGTAGAGCACCAGAACCCTGACCTGGTGCTCGAGCGAGTGCTCCCCTTGGTGGAAGCGGTGGCGCGGCGTTCGGCTTACCTGGTGCTGCTGACCGAAAACCCAGGCGCCTTGCGCCGTCTGTTGACCTTGTGCGCCGCCAGCCCCTGGATCGCCGAGCAGATCACGCGCTTCCCGCTGCTGCTCGACGAACTGCTCAACGAAGGCCGCCTGTTCAGCCCGCCGCTGGCGCCTGAGCTGGCGTCGGAGTTGCGCGAGAGATTGACGCGCATTCCCGAGGACGACCTGGAGCAGCAGATGGAGGCCCTGCGTCACTTCAAGCTGGCCCACAGCTTGCGGGTGGCGGCATCTGAAATCAGTGGCAACCTGCCCTTGATGAAGGTCAGCGACTACCTGACCTGGCTGGCCGAGGCCATCCTCGACCAGGTGCTGGCCTTGGCCTGGCGTCAGACCGTGGCCCGTCATGGCCAGCCCAAGCGCAGTGATGGCACCCTGTGCGACCCAAGTTTCATCATCGTCGGCTACGGCAAGGTCGGCGGCATCGAACTGGGGCATGGCTCGGACCTGGACCTCGTATTCATCCACGACGGCGACCCGAACGCCGAGACCGATGGCGCCAAGCCCATCGACGGCGCGCAGTTCTTCACCCGCCTGGGCCAACGCATCATTCACCTGCTGACTACCCAGACCAACTCCGGCCAGCTTTATGATGTGGACATGCGCCTGCGCCCCTCCGGTGCGTCGGGGCTATTGGTCAGTTCGCTCGGGGCCTTCGAGCGCTACCAGCAGAACGAGGCCTGGACCTGGGAACACCAGGCCCTGGTGCGGGCGCGTGTGCTGGTGGGCTGCAAGCAGGTAGGCAGTGCTTTCGAAGCGGTACGTGCCGGCGTGCTGGGCAAGGCCCGCGATCTCGACGCGCTGCGTCAGGAGGTCAGCGAGATGCGCGCCAAGATGCGCGCCAGCCTGGGCAGCAAGAGCACCGTTGCCGGTACCGCCGACAACGCCTTCGAGCCCGGCCAGCCGTTCGATATCAAGCAGGATGCCGGTGGTATCGTGGATATCGAATTTATGGTGCAATACGCCGCTTTGGCCTGGTCTCACGACCATCCGGATCTGCTGCGCTGGACCGATAACATTCGCATCCTCGAAGAGTTGGAGCAGGCCGGGTTGATGCCCGCCGAAGACGCGATTTTGTTGCGCGAGGTGTACAAGACCTTCCGCTCCGCCTCCCACCGCCAGGCACTGCAGAAACAGGCCGGGGTGATCGATGCCGGGCAGCTTGTCGATGAGCGCCGCGAGGTGCGGCGGATCTGGGGTGGGCTGGGTCTGAGCTGATTACCGCGCTGGCTTCTTCGCGGGCAAGCCCGGTCCCACAGGTACACCACAGCACTCAAGATCTGTGTGGTACCTGTGGGACCGGGCTTGCCCGCGAATGAGGCATGTCAGTGGTACACTGTCCGCCACATAGCCTGAATATAAAGAGGGGAGGCCAGGTTGTAGAGCAGCCTGCAGCCTCCCCGAATGTTTCTGGATAAAGCATGAGAATACTGATCATTGGACCCAGCTGGGTCGGCGACATGGTGATGGCGCAGACCCTGTTCCAGTGCCTGAAACAGCGTCACCCCGACTGCGTGATCGACGTGCTGGCCCCCGAGTGGAGCCGGCCGATCCTCGAGCGCATGCCCGAGGTGCGCCAGGCCTTGAGCTTCCCGCTCGGCCACGGTGCCCTGGAGCTGGCCACGCGCCGGCGCATCGGCAAGTCACTGGCCGGCCAGTACGACCAGGCGATCCTGTTACCCAACTCGCTCAAGTCGGCACTCGTGCCTTATTTCGCCGGCATCCCCCAGCGCACCGGCTGGCGTGGCGAGATGCGCTACCTGTTGCTCAACGATGTGCGCAAGCTCGACAAGGCGCGCTACCCGTTGATGATCGAACGTTTCATGGCCCTGGCCTATGAGCCGGGCGCGCCGCTGCCACAACCCTATCCCCGCCCGAGCCTGCGCATCGAAGACCAGAGCCGCGAGGCCGCCCTGGCCAAGTTCGGCCTGGAGCTGGATCGCCCGGTGCTTGCGTTGTGCCCAGGTGCCGAGTTCGGCGAGGCCAAGCGCTGGCCGGCGGAGCATTATGCCGCCGTTGCCGACGCGATGATTCGCCAGGGTTGGCAGGTGTGGCTGTTCGGCTCGAAGAACGATCATCCGGTCGGCGAGCAGATCCGCGACCGCCTGATTCCGGGCTTGCGTGAAGAGTCCGTCAACCTGGCCGGCGAGACCTCGCTTGCCGAAGCCATCGACCTGATGTCCTGCGCCGATGCGGTGGTGTCCAACGACTCCGGCCTGATGCATGTGGCGGCGGCGCTGAACCGTCCGCTGGTGGCGATCTATGGTTCGACCTCGCCGGGCTTCACCCCGCCACTGGCCGACCAGGTCGAGGTGGTGCGCACCGGTATCGAGTGCAGCCCGTGCTTCGAACGTACCTGCCGTTTCGGTCACTACAATTGCCTGCGCCTGCTCGAGCCCGAAAAAGTCATTGCCGCCCTGCACAGCCTGGGTGGTCCGAACCTGATCGATACCGTGGCCGAGGTCGACTAAGTGCGGGTACTGATCATCAAGACCTCGTCGCTGGGCGATGTGATCCACACCCTGCCGGCGCTGACCGATGCCGCCCACGCCATCCCCGGCATTCGTTTCGACTGGGTGGTGGAGGAGGGCTTTGCCGAGATCCCGAGCTGGCACCCGGCAGTCGACCAGGTGATCCCGGTGGCTATCCGGCGCTGGCGCAAGAATCTCTGGCAAACGCTCAAGAGCGGCGAGTGGAAGGCGTTCAAGCAACGCCTGCGCGAGCGCAAGTACGACCTGGTGATCGATGCCCAAGGGCTGGTCAAGTCGGCTTGGCTGACCCGTTACGTCAAGGCGCCGGTGGCCGGGCTCGACCGCTATTCGGCGCGCGAAGGCTGGGCCAGCCGCTTCTACGACCGACGCCTGTCGGTCGCGGTCGGCCAGCATGCGGTGGAACGGGTACGCCAGCTGTTCGCCTTGTCCCTGGCCTACGACCTGCCTGAAGGCATCGGCCAGTACGGCCTGGACCTGAACCGCCTGCAACTGCCCCCGACGGCCCCCTACGTGGTGTTCCTGCATGGCACTACCTGGGCCACCAAGCACTGGCCGGAAGCCTACTGGCGTGAGCTGGCCGAGCGCATGGGGCGGCGCAAGATGAAAGTCGTGCTGCCCTGGGGCAATCCTGCGGAGAAGGCTCGTGCCGATCGCATCGCCCAAGGCTTGGAAAACTGCCAGGTACTCCCCAGATTGAACCTCGCAGGGGTCGCTCGCATACTCGCGGCGGCCAAGGCCTGCGTGGCGGTGGACACCGGCCTCGGCCACCTGGCCGCAGCGCTGGACGTGCCGACCATCTCGCTGTTCGGCCCCACCAATCCTGGTCTGACCGGTGCCTACGGACGCGCCCAGATCCACCAGGCCAGCAACTTCCCCTGTGCGCCTTGCCTGCAGAAGAAGTGCACCTACAAACCGAGCGCCGAGGACCTGCGCCGGTTCGATCTCAAACGCGAGTGGCCGCTGTGCTTCACTCGCCTGAATCCCGAGCATGTGGCGGGCCGCTTGAGCGCGCTGCTGCTGGCTGAGGATGTTCGTTGATGCAACTGGCTTTCGTGCTTTACAAATATTTCCCCTTCGGCGGATTGCAGCGCGATTTCATGCGCATCGCCCTGGAGTGCCAGAAGCGTGGGCATCAGATCCGCGTCTATACACTCATCTGGGAAGGTGATATCCCCCCAGGCTTCGAAGTGCTGGTGGCGCCGGTCAAGGCGCTGTTCAACCACCGCCGCAACGAAAAACTCAGCGCCTGGATGGCCGCCGACCTGGCCAAACGCCCGGTCGACCGTCTGATTGGCTTCAACAAGATGCCGGGGCTGGACGTCTACTATGCCGCCGACGGCTGCTTCGAGGACAAGGCCCAGACCCTGCGCGGCGGCCTGTATCGTCGCTGGGGCCGCTACCGGCATTTCGCCGAATACGAGCGTGCCGTGTTCGCCAAGGATGCTGCCACCGAGATCCTGATGATCTCTGAAGTGCAGCAGCCGCTGTTCATCAAGCACTACGACACCCCTGCGGAGCGTTTCCACCTGTTGCCACCGGGCATCTCCCAGGATCGCCGGGCGCCGTCCAATGCGGCCGAGATCCGCGCAGCGTTTCGCCAGGAGTTCGCGCTGGACGATGACGACCTGTTGCTGGTGCAGATCGGCTCGGGGTTCAAGACCAAGGGCGTCGATCGCAGCCTCAAGGCCCTGGCCGCATTGCCTTCGAGCCTGCGCAAGCGCACCCGGCTGATGGTCATCGGCCAGGACGACCCGAAGGTGTTCCAGTTGCAGAGCGCCACGCTCGGCCTGGGTGACCAGGTGCAGTTCCTCAAGGGGCGCAGCGACATCCCGCGCTTCCTGCTCGGCGCCGACCTGCTGATCCACCCGGCCTACAACGAAAATACCGGCACCGTGCTGCTCGAAGCGCTGGTCGCCGGTTTGCCGGTGCTGGTATCCAAGGTCTGTGGCTATGCCCATTACATCGCCGAGGCCGACAGCGGCCTGGTGCTCGACGAGCCGTTCGAGCAAGAGCAGCTCAACGCCTACCTGCAGCGCATGCTCGAAGACCCCCAGGCCCGCGCCGATTGGGCGCGCAACGGCTTGGCCTTTGCCGACAGCGCCGATCTCTACAGCATGCCGCAGCACGCCGCCGATGTGATTCTCGGCCAGGAGCACGCATGAAGCTGATGCTGGCCGAACCCTTCAAGCGCCTCTGGGCTGGGCGCGACCCCTTCGATGCCGTCGAAGCCCTGCAGGGCGAGGTATACCGCGAGCTCGAAGGACGCCGAACCTTGCGCACCGAGGTCGAGGGCGAGGGCTATTTCGTCAAGATCCACCGCGGCATCGGCTGGGGCGAGATTTTCAAGAACCTGTTCAGCGCCAAGCTGCCGGTACTCGGTGCCGGCCAGGAATGGCTGGCGATCCAGCGCCTGCAGGAGGTCGGCGTGCCGACCATGACCGCCGTCGCCTATGGCGAACGTGGCAGCAACCCGGCCACCCAGCATTCGTTCATCGTCACCGAGGAGCTGGCCCCCACCGTCAGCCTGGAAGACTTCAGCATCGACTGGCTCAGGCAGCCCCCCGAGCCGCGTCTCAAGCGTGCGCTGATCGATGAGGTGGCGAAGATGGTCGGCGGCATGCACCGTGCAGGCGTCAACCACCGTGATTGCTACATCTGCCATTTCCTGCTGCACACCGACCGGCCCGTGACGCCTGAAGACTTCAAACTGTCGGTGATCGACCTGCACCGCGCACAGACCCGTACGAAAATCACCCGTCGCTGGCGCGACAAGGACCTGGCCGCCTTGTATTTCTCGGCCCTGGACATCGGCCTGACGCGTCGCGACAAGCTGCGCTTCCTCAAGGGCTATTTCCAGCGCCCGCTGCGCCAGGTGCTCGCCGAGGAAGCCGCACTGCTCGCCTGGCTCGAACGCAAGGCGCAGAAACTCTACGATCGCAAGCAACGCTATGGGGATGCGCTCTGATGGCGGGTTGGACACTGGCGCCGGGCTACGAACACCTGGCGGCGGACTTCGGCAGTATCGACGCGGTGTTCGCCCTCGACGGCGAGCGCCTGACCCGTGACCCGCTCAGCGAGGTCATCCGCATCGAGCGCGACGGGGTCAACTACTACGTCAAACGCTACACCGGTGCCGGCAAGCACATGCGTCGCTTCCTCGGACGGCCACGGATCAAGGCTGAATGGCAGAACCTCAAGCAGTTCGCCAAGTGGGGCATTCCTACCGCCGAAGTGGTGGCCTGGGGGCTGGAGCGCAAGGGGCTGTCGTTCGGCCGCGGGGCGATGATCACCCGCGAGCTGCCGCGCACCGAAGACCTTTCGGCGCTGGCCGAGCGCAACGATCCGCGCCTGGCTGATCGCACATGGGTCGAGCATGTCAGTCGTCAACTGGCTCGCCATACCCGGGTCATGCACGATCATCACTTCGCCCACAACGACCTGAAGTGGCGCAACCTGCTGGTGGATGATCAGGCGACGCTGTTCTTCATCGATTGCCCGACGGGCGATTTCTGGCGTGGCTTCATGCTCCGCCACCGGCTTATCAAGGATCTGGCGTGCCTGGACAAGGTCGCCAAATATCACCTCTCGGCCACCCAGCGCCTGCGCTTCTACCTGCAATATCGCGGGCACGCGCGGCTCAATGCCCGTGACAAGCGACGGATTCGCCAGGTGGTGAGCTTTTTCGAGGGAAGGGAATGACCGATTACCTGGCCAGCGCCGACCATGCGCTGCTGCAACGCCATGGCCTGAACGACTTCGAGGCGCTGTGGGCGCTGCAACTGGATGCCGTCGACGAACCCAACACCGGGCGCGGCGGCTGGAGCAGCGTGTTCCGCCTGGAACTCGAGGGCAAGGGCTACTACCTCAAGCGCCAGAGCGACTACCTCACGCGTACCCTGCACCGGCCGTTCGGCGAGCCCACCTTTGCCCGCGAATTCCGCAATATCAGCCGCTATGAAAAGCTCAACATCCCAGCACTGCAGGCGGTGTTCTATGGCGAGCGCAAGCAGGGCGGCCAGCATCGGGCGATCCTGATGACCCGCGCGCTCGACGAGTGGAACGACCTGGAGAGTTTCCTCGGCCAATGGCCGCAACTGCCCGAGCCTCGACGCCAGGGTATTCTCGCGGCCTGTGGCGAGCTCGCGCGCACCCTGCACGGCGCCGGCCAGGTGCATGGTTGTTTCTATCCCAAGCATATTTTCCTGCGCGAACGCCGCGAAGGCTGGCAGGCCCAGCTGATCGACCTGGAAAAGACCCGGCCACTGCTGTTCGGTATGCGTGACCGTCTCAAGGACCTCGAGCCCTTGCTGCGTCGTGCCCGTGCCTGGAGCGAGGCGGACGTGCGCAGCCTGCTCGCCGCCTACCTGGCGCAGCCGGCCGACAGCGCGCTGGTCGGCACCTGGCTGCAACGCCTGACGCAACGCCGTCGTGAAAAAGAGGCCCGCTGATGCGCTTGTCTGAACTGAAGGATGCCGGGCGCAGCCCGAGCCTGCCCTTGAGCGTGACGCTCGAAGATGCTGCCGGCAGTGCCGAGCTGCAGTTGCTCAGCCTGCTGCGCGTACTGCCAGGGCAGCGCTATGTCGGTGCCGGTATCTGGCGCGGCACGCCGGTGCTGGCCAAACTGCTGGTCGGCAGCAGCGCCGCCCGCCATTTCAAGCGTGAGCTGGAGGGCGCGCGCTTGATGGCTGCGCAGGGGTTGACCACGCCCCGACTGCTGGCCGATGGCCTGAAGGATGGCGAGGGTGGCTGGCTGCTGTTCGAGTTCCTTGAAAACGCTGAAAACCTGGGCGACGCCTGGGCCAAGGTCGAGCATCTGCCGATGCTGGCGGACGAGCAGCATGGGGTGCTCGGCGAGGCGCTGACCGCAGTGGCGCAGATGCACGCCAAAGGGCTGTGGCAGGAAGACCTGCACTTGGACAACCTGCTGCGCCACGAGGGCCACCTCTACCTGATCGATGGTGCCGGCATCAAGGCTGAAACGCCGGGCCAGCAACTGTCGCGCCAACGTGTGCTGGAAAACCTCGGGGTATTGTTCGCCCAGTTGCCCAAGCGCCTGGAACCCTTCATCGAAGAGGCGCTGGTGCATTACCTGCTGGCCAATGGCGAGCATGCGCTGCCGCTCGAAGCCCTGCAGAAGCAGGTCGACAAGGTACGCAGTTGGCGCTTGAAAGACTACCTGGACAAAGCCGGGCGCGACTGCACGCTGTTCAGCGTCGAGCGCAGCCTCTCGGGCCTGCGTGCGATCCGACGCGAAGAGGTGTCTGCCCTGGTGCCGGTACTGGAGCAGGCCGATACGCTGATCGAGCAGGGCCACCTGTACAAGACCGGCGGTGCCGCCAGCGTGGCACGTATCGAGGCCGGTGACCGCACGCTGGTGCTCAAGCGCTACAACATCAAGAGCACCGCCCACTGGTTCAAGCGGTTCTGGCGCCCGAGTCGTGCCTGGCATTCCTGGATCGAAGGCCATCGCCTCGAGTTTCTCGACATCGCCACGCCGCGTCCGCTAGCGATGCTCGAGCAACGGGTGATGGGGTTGCGCAGCACCGCCTACCTGGTGACCGAATACGCGGACGGTCCTGATCTCACGGCATGTTTTGCGCCCTACGTCGAGAATGGCGAAGTGCCTGAAGAACAGGTTCAGGCGTTGGTCAAACTGATGCAGAGGCTGATTGCCGAACGCATCAGCCATGGTGACTTCAAGGGCCACAACCTGTTCTGGCAGAACGGGCAGTGGTCGCTGATCGACCTCGATGCCATGACCCAGCACGCCACTCAGCTCAGCTTCGCTCCTGCCTACGCACGTGACCGTGCGCGCTTGCTGCGCAACTGGCCAAGCAGCAGTGCCTTGCACCGGCGCCTCGATCAGTTGCTGCCTCGGCTCACCGAATAAGCCTGCGGCAGCGTCAGCCAGTCGCTGCTGCGACCGGCCTGGCGCACGCGAAGGCTCCATTGTCTGTCTTGCCAACGCAAGATGGCCGAGGCGGGGCTTTCGCGGTTTTGCCCGGCAAGCAGCAGCCGGTAGTGGTTCTTGAGCAGATGCGCGCGCAGCGGCAGGGCATGGCCACCGGCAAGCAGGTAAAGCCCTTGGTCGCTTTGGTACAACCCGTCGGCATCTTCGTGTTTTTCCCCCGCAGGCACTTCGGCGAGCCGACAGGTGTCGAACAGTGCCTTCAGGTCTGGCAGGCCGTCGTACCACAGCACGGGGGAGTCGACGACCCATTCGCCGTCCTCGCGACGCTTGACCGGGACCTTGGTGTAAGCGTCCGGCTTGCGCGGATCGACCACTCGCCAGCGGTAACCGTCGAACGCGACCTGATAACTCTGACCGGCGCTGTCCTTGATGAAGTAGAAGGTCAATCCTGGATAGGGTGAGGGCTGTTCATAGATGCCCTCCTTGTGAATGCCGTCGACTCGGTAGCGAAGCTTGCTGGTATTGACCGCGCTGACCATGGCCGGGGGGAGTGACAGTGGCGGCGTCGGTGGCATGGCTCGAATTGCCCGGCGAAGCACCGTTGAACCGGAGACGCTGTTGATGCCGTCGCTGGCATAGCTGAAGGCATCGACCAGCGAGCGCAGCATGCCGATGCGGTCACCTTCGACGTACGCCTTGTGGGTATCGATTATCGAGATCGCGGCACGGGCGAACGACAGCACTGCCAGGGCACGAAGGGGCAGAACCAAGCTGAGCAGGTCGAGGATGACCCACAGCACATGCAGGCTGAAATCGCCCAGCAGCTCCAGTTTCGTATTGGTGGCCGCGTCCACCGCTGAGAGTGCGGCGTGGACCTCGGCCCGATAGCGTGCGTGCTGAAAGTCGCCGGTGATTTCCGGACGGCTTATCCGTGAGCCCAATCCTCCCTTGGACAGCCAGCGTTCGACATTGGCCGGGTTGGCCAACGGCATGCGGTCTTTGACATAGTCACGCAGAGCTGGTTTTTCGCGTAGCGTGCGCAGCATTTGCCGAGCGTTGCGATACTCACGCCAGGCGCGGCGATCCGGGGCATCCGGTGTATAGACCAGAAAGCGCTGCATGCCGGCGTTCTCCGGGGTGACGAGTATGACCCCTTGCACGGTGTGGCCGTCGATCAACAGTTGTCGCACGCTCAGGCGCGTAACCTTCAGTGCCTTGCGCTGCTCGCTGTCGGGATGGTCGAGCACGGTGCTGGTCCACAGATAGCCGCGTTCGAAGGGGTCTTCCAGGTAATGGCCGGCGTATCGCGCCTTGGCCGCCTCGGCGCGCATGCGCGCTCTGCTGATTGCAGCGTAACTGTCGCGTCGCCACTTGGCCGTCGGTGACTCCAGCAGGTGCGTGCGCAGGTAGCGGCTGTAGCTTTCGCCAACGTCCAAGGCACGAACCATCTGCTTGATCTGCGCCGGGGTGATCTCTGTCACAGGGCTGTCGTCCGCGCGGTGTACTCGTGCCGTCAGCCAATAGTCGACGTCAAGCCAGCCGACGTTGAGCATGGCCAACTGATCGAGGCTATAGCTCTGCGATACCAACTCGACGGTGTCGCCGACCTGCGGGCGGCTGGCGGCGGGGATGTAGCCGGTAGTGAGTCCGGGATGGAGGACAGGCCCTCTCTGGCGCGCCATTGTCACGCTGACATGGATCTCACGCGGGTCGGCATCGAATTGATACTGCTGGCGCATGGCTGTACGCAGTTGTTCGCAAGTCCAGGTGCGCAGACCCTCACGGTCGAGGAACTGATCGTGACTGAGAATGCCTGGCGCGGCAGCCTTGTCGATGGCAATCACCAGCTCCTGCATGGTTTGCATGATATGGGTCAGGCCTTGTGCCGACGCGTTCTTGAGCCAGGCGGGGCTGTTTCTCTCCAGCAGCAGGGCATAGCGTGTCTGCAGGGCCGCCCTGCTGTCGGCCAGGGGCAGCAGGTCGGCAGCTGTGTCCAGTTGGCTGGTCAGGGCAGGCCAATCGATTGGCGATGTCTGGGCTGCGTTTTCCCAGACCTGCGTCAGGCTTGCATGTTGGCTATCTATCAGGGCCTGTACCTGCAGCTGCAACGGATCATCGTTGAACCATTCGTAGCGCAGGCGCTCGGCGTTGCGCGCACGCTCTCGCTGTTCATCACCGGCCATCAACCGCAGTAGCGGCCTGCTCTGCTGCAGGTCGTCCAGGCGCTCGCACAGTTCGGTGTGCAGCTCTGCCAGGTCGTCGAACGGCTCGATGCCATGGGAAAGACTGCACAGCAAGGCGTAGTCGCTGGACTCAGCGGGGTCGGGCATGCTGCCCTCGGGTTCGCCTTCGACAATCACGAAGGCGCCGGGCAGGTACTCGCGCCAGTGAGGGCTGCCGATGTCCAGCAGTGGGCGGTAGATTTGTGGGCGCTCGGCAGGAGGCAGGTGCTGGCGTTGCCCGGGCAGCGGCATTTCTATGCTGGTTTTGAGCAATTCGGCGTGGTTCGAACCTAGGGTGTGATCATCGACGCGCAGGGTGATCTGTGCGAGCAGTTGCGCGCGTAGCAAGCTGACCAGTCGTGCTTTACGACTTTCGCCGGTGACGCCGGTGTCGAGCCAATACTCGGCGAGGTCTGCGAAATACCGCTGGCGTGCCTTGAGCCAGGGCTGCGAGGTTTCAGGCCGGGGCGGCGACGCAAGCAGGTCGCTCAGCTGTTGATCGAAGGCTTGGAAATGTTGCAGGCTCATTAGCTGCGCTCCGTAGTGATGGAGCGGCCAGCTTGGCGTGCCAGGCCTCGGTGGGCGCGTTAGCCGATTACCTCATCGTCTCGACAGGCCGCGCACTCCAAGTAGCGCCGGTATCCCCAGCCCCGCCCAGGACAGCACATCCCAGGCACCATCACCGAGCAGAGCCGCGAACAGCCCTGCAGCGCTCAGGAGGGCGATGGCGATTGGCCAGGCGAAGATCCGGCGAGTGCTTTGCGAGCGGTGGCTCATGTCCGCACCTCGCGGGGCTTGCGCTGCTTGCCCCACCACAGATACAGGCCACTGAGCAGGACGACGATGGTCAGCACATCCAGTACTGCCCAGAGGATCTGCATTGGTCGTCCGCCATAGTCGCCGAAGTGCAGCGGCTGTGACAGGCCCATGGCGTCCATGTACCAGGGGCGATCGCCAATGGCGGTGACTTCCAGGGTACGGGCATCGATCAGTACCGGCGTCAGCAAGTGCGACGTCAGGTGTGTCGCGCCTTTCATGAACACCGCGTAGTGGTGTTCGCTGGAAAAGCGTGTGCCGGGAAAGGCGATGAAGTCTGCACGCATGCCGGGTGCGGCCTGTTCGGCGATTTGCAGCAATTGCGTGGCAGGCGCGCGTTCGGTGAGTGGCGGGGCATCGCGATAGGGCGCAACCATCGCCGCCAGGCTGTCATTGCGCCAGGCGGCGATGACCAGGTCGGACAGCGCGCTGATCACCCCGGTGACACCGACCACCAGCGCCCAGGTCAGGGTGACAACGCCGATCAGGTTGTGCAGGTCGAGCCAGCGCAGGCGCCGCGATTTATCGGTGCGGACCGTGGCGAACTGCAGGCGGCGCATGAACGGAGCGTAGAGCACCGTGCCCGAGACGATGGCAACGACGAACAGCACGCCCATGGCGGCCAGCAGGAGTTTGCCGGGAAGGCCGGCGAACATGTCCACGTGCAGGCGCAGGATGGTCATCATCAAGCCGCCATTGGCGGCGGGCATGGCCACCGCCTCGCCGGTGCGGGCGTCGAGCATGAAAGTGTGCGAGGCGTTGGGTTCGGTGCCAGCGGTGGCTGCGGTGATCGCCACCACACCGTTGCGCTCGTCATCCTCGAAACCGAAATACTGCATGACCTCGCCGGGGCGGTGTTGCTCGGCCTTGATTACCAGTTGCTGAAGGTCCAGATACGGCGTGTCGGCAGGCATCTCGCGCAGTTCCGGGGCGTCACCGAGCAGGTGTTCGAGTTCGTGGTGGAAGATCAGCGGCAGGCCGGTCAGGGCGAGCAGCAGCAGGAACAGCGTGCAGATCAGGCTGGTCCAGGTGTGGATCGCCGACCAGCGGCGGATGGTTTGGCTTTTCATCAGGGTTGCAGCCTTTGCAGCTTGTGCTGTTTTTCAGGACGCAATCGCGGGGCAAGCCCGCTCCCACAGGATCGTCGTGTACCTGTAGGAGCGGGCTTGCCCCGCGAGGCGTCACTCAGAACTTGTAGTTGGCGCTGACCACAACGCTACGCTGGTCGCCGTAGTAGCAGTAGTACGAATCGCAGGTCGAAATGTAGTCCTTGTTCAGCAGGTTGGTGGCATTGACCGCCACCGAGGCGCCCTTGAGGCTATTGTCCAGGCGGCCCAGGTCGTAGTGCACCGAAGCGTCGAATACGGTGTAGGCCTTGGCCTTGCCGAGGTAGGTATTGCCCTGGTCACCGTAGGTGTTGCCGGTGTAGCGCGCACCGCCGCCGATGCCGAAGCCGTCGAGTACACCGCTGTGCCAGGTGTAGTCGGCCCACAGTGAGGCTTGCTGGTTGGGCATCAACTGCAGGCGGTTGCCCTTGAACTGGCCGTCCTGTACTTCCGATTTGGCCAGAGTGTAGGCCGCGATCACCTTCAGGTTCTCGGTGACATCGGAGACGGCTTCCAGCTCCAGACCACGTACCTTCACTTCGCCGGTCTGGCTGGTGACGGTCACGTTGCCGATGTTGTTGGTGACCGAAACGTTTTTCTGCGTCAGGTCGTACACCGCCGCAGTCAAAAGGGTATTGGAGCCCGGTGGCTGGTACTTTATCCCCAGCTCCCACTGCTTGCCTTCGGTCGGCTTGAGACCGTTGGTCGGGTCGATGTCGGCCTTGCTGCTTGGCTGGAACGACTCGGCATAGGACAGATACGGCACGAAGCCCGAATCGAAGACATAGCTGATCGCGGCGTTACCGCTGAATTTCTTGTCGCGCTGGGTGTTGGTGGCATCGCCCTTGTTGAAGAACTTGGTGCCGGTGTGCACCCAGTCCTCGCGTCCACCCAGGGTCAGGCGCCAGTTGTCGAGGGCCATCTGGTCCTGGACGTAGAGGCCTGTCTGGCGGGTCTTCTGGTCGTAGTCGTAGAACGCTGTAGAACGATCCGGGCGGGTGATGGGCAGGCCGTAGGCCGGATTGTTCACGTTGATCGGCGGCGCACTGCCGAAGATGGCCAGATAGTTGTTGTTCATGCGCTGGTGATCCAGGCCGATCAGCAGGGTGTGGCTGATAGCGCCGGTGCTGAAGTCGCCCTGGAAGTTGTTGTCGACAGCGAACTGGCTGATATCTTCGTCGACGTTGGTGGTACCGCGCCCGGTGTTGCCCTGATCGTCCACCACCATCCCGAACCCTGGGTTGTAGCTGTTGACGGTCACGGTCTGGAATGACAGTTCGGATTTGGTGTAGCGCAGGTTCTGGCGGAACTGCCAGACATCGTTGAAGCGATGCTCGAAGGCATAGCCGACGGCGTAGTAGGTGCGGTCGTAGAAGTCGTAGTTCGGATCTCCCAGGTTCTTGTGGTGCGAGATCTTGCCGAACGGCATGTCGATCTTGGTGCCCTGGATCGGGTAGAACTGGCTGGTGACTCCCGTATCGTCGCGGGTGAACTGGCTGAGGAAAGTCAGCGAGGTATCCTCGTCGATGTTCCAGGTCAGGCTTGGGGCGATGTTGTAGCGTTTGTCTTCGATGTGGTCGATCTGCGTGCCGCTGTCGCGGATCACACCGCTGACGCCATAGAGGAATCGGCCTTCATCGTCGATCTTGCCAGTGCTGGCAAAGTTGATCTGGCGATGGTTGTCGCTGCCGTATTGCACTTCGATCTCGTGAGCGGCTTCGGCTTGTGGGCGGCGGCTGACGATGTTCAGCAGGCCGCCAGGCGGGGTCTGGCCGTAGACCGATGACGCCGGGCCGCGCAGCAGGGCCAGGCGGTCGAGGTTCCAGGTTTCCGGCTTCGGGTTGGCGTAGACGCCGCGTGGCAGTGGCAGACCGTCAAGGAACTGGGTCGGCTCGAAGCCCCGCACGCGCATCCAGTCGTAGCGAGTATCGCTGCCGAAGCTGGCGGAAACGATACCTGGCATGTACTTCACCGCGTCATCGAGGCTGTGCACGCCGCGGTCGCTCATCTGCTGGCGGGTGGCAACCGAGATCGAGCGCGGGGCCTCGACCAGTGCGGTGTCGGTCTTGGTGCCGGCAGCGGTGCGCTTGGCCAGGTAGCCATCGACCGGGCCCCAGGCGCTTTCGCTGTCGCTGGATGCGTTCACGCTGGTTTCCGGTAGCGCCAGGCTGCCTTCCGGCACGGCGACCAGGCTGTAGCTGCCTGCGCTGCCCTGCTGCAGTTGCAGGCCGGTGCCGCGCAGGGCGGCCTGCAGGGCGCCGATGCCATTGAAGGTGCCACGGACCGGTGCCGAGGTACGTCCGCTGGCCAGGCTCGGGTCCAGGGCCAGGGCGATGCCGGCCTCGCTGGCGATCCGGTTCAAGGTGCCGGCCAGCGGCGCGCTGGGCAGATCGTATGCCCGCACGCTGGACTGCTCGGCAGCCAGCAGCATGGGGCTGACCAGAGGGGTGGCAAGGCCGATGGCCAGGGCCATCAGGCTGGGACGCAGGTAAGACTCGACAGCACGGGACATGCAGTGGCTCCTAGACGGATAAGTGCTAACTGCTTCCTTGCCGAGCGAGATTTGGAAAGTGACAGGGGGGTGGAGATTTTTTTGTCTGGGGTTATCACCGATGTGAAGAACGATAGGGTCGGTACTGATTCACCGCGGCCCGACGGTCACCCACCAGGGCGTCCGCCGTTCGATCTTCACCGGCAAGGCCGGCACCAGCGAAGCCAGCGCCAGGTCGGTATCCGTCAGCGGGAAGCTGCCGGTCACGCGCAGGTTGGCGACTTCATCCGACACCCCCAGGTGCCCGCTGCGATAACGACCGAGCTCGGTCACCAGGTCCGCCAGGCGCACGTTGTCCACCACCAGCATGCCCCGGGTCCAGGCGTCGGCACCGGCGCTGACCGGGCCGATCAGGCCGAGGCCGTTGCTGTGCATCAAGACTTGCTGGCCCTCGTTCAGCACTTCTTCGTTGCCCGTGTTGCTCGGTTGCGCAGCTACCTGGGCCTGCAGCACTTCAAGGCGTGTGCCGGCAGTTTCGCGTTTGACCAGGAAGCGCGTACCCAGCGGACGCAGCCGCCCATCGTCGGTGCGCACCCACAACGGGCGAGGGTCGTCGTGGCCGGTTTCCACGGAGATCTCCCCTTGGTGCAGCACGATCACCCGTTGTTCTCCCTCGTAGTCGATATCGACTGCGGTGTGGGTGGCCAGGCTCAGCAGTGTGCCGTCCTCCAGGCGCAGGGTACGCAGCTCTCCGGTCCCGGTGCGTTGATCAGCCAGCCAGTAGCTGGGTGCCAGCGAAGGGGCGCCGATCCAGGCCAGCAGGCCACCGAGCAGGAGCATCCCGGCCAGCCCGCCACCGAGCTTGCCAACCCGCTGGCGCAGGCCGGCGCGAGACTGCAGCAGGGCGTGGCGGGCGGGACCTGCAGCCGCGCCCACACGTTGGTCGAGCATGCCAAGCTGGAACCAGGCGCGCGCATGTTCCTCGCTGGCGGCGTGCCAGCGCGTGAATTCGTTGCGCTCATCGGCGGTGCCGTCGCCGCCCTCCAGGCAAAGCTTCCACGCAATGGCGGCTTCCAGGACCTTGGCCGAGACCGGCGTATTGCTCACGTCGGCTCCCCGTACAACGCCACGTAGCACTGGCGCATGCCTTGGGCAATGTACTGGCGCACTCGCGACACCGACACACCCAGGCGTTGGGCGATCTCGGCATGGCCCATGCCGTCCAGACGGTTGTATAGAAACGCGGTACGTGCCTTGCTCGACAGTTTGCCCAGCTGGCGGTCGATGGCCTTGAGGTCTTCGAGGATCAGGTGCTGGGTTTCTGGCGAAGGCTGCTCTGCTTCAGGCAGCAGCGACAGCTCGGCAAGGTACGCCTGCTCCAGGGCGGCGCGGCGGAAATGGTCGAACAGCAGCCCCTTGGCCACCGCGACGAGAAACGCGCGGGGTTCGCGAGGCGCGATCAACTGTTCGCGGCCGAGCAGGCGCACGAAGGTGTCCTGGCTGAGGTCTTCGGCGCGCTGGCGGCAAGCCGTGCTGCGCTGCAGCCAGGCCAGCAGCCAGCTGCGGTGGTCGCGGTACAGGCTGCCGACCAGCTCGGCATGTGGGCTGTGCGCAGAGGACAAGGGCGTTCCCCGGGGAAGAATGCGTTATATAACGATAATGATTCGCGATTGTGGCAGAGGAGGGCGGGGGGATGCAATTGACGCTGGTCAGAATGCCTGTGGGCGCGGGTTTATCCGCGAAAAGGCCAGCGCCTGCCTACAGGCCATGGCTGTGCACGGCGCGCCGCCGCCACTGCCTCAGCCGCTGTTCCAGTTGCAGCGGGCTGTCCAGTTGCTGGCGTCGTGCCTGGCTGAACAGGATCAAGGCCAGCTCTGCGGTGACCTGGGCGTCGGCACTGGCATGATGGCGCGCCTGTACCTCAAGGCCGAAGCGTGCCACCCAGTCGTCCAGGCCTGCCTCACGTAGCACGGTGTCGGGGTTGAGCATCGGTGCCAATTCCGCCACATCGATGAAGACATGTTGCAGGCGATAGCCGAGGGTTTCCTTCAAGGCGCGCCCGAGCATGCCCTGGTCGAACGGCGCGTGAAAGGCCAGTACCGGGCTGTCGCCGATGAACTCCAGCAAGTCCACCAGCGCTTCGGCCGGGTCGCTGCCTGCCGCCAGTGCGCTGGGCCCCAGGCCGTGAATAAGCACGCTGGCGTTGGTCTTCTGTTCGGGACGGTGCAGGGTGCGTTCGAACTGGCGGCCCAGGTCGATACCGCCGTCCTCGATGGCCACGGCACCGATCGACAGCACCTGGTCACGGTTGAGGTTCAGACCACTGGTTTCGAGGTCCAGTACAACCCAGCGCTGCTCGCGCAGAGGCTGCACGCCGTACGCTGCCGGCCCTGGCAGCGCGGCCAGGCGCTGGCGCAGTTCTTCGTCGAGCGCCGGTGCGCTGGAGCGTAGCCAGGCGAACAGCTTCATAGCTGGTACCGCTGCGCCAGGCTGCTTTGCAGGCGCTGGGCCTGGCGCAGCGATTCACGCAGGATGCGGCGGTCCAGATGGTTGAGGCTGTCCGGGTCGACGCGGTTGGAGTAGGTCAGGTTATCGCGACTCTGGCGCTGGTGCTGTTGCATGCGGGTCTGCTGGATGAAGTGATAGGCCTCTTCGAAGGCGGCGCCATCGAGGGCATCGATGACGCCCTTGGCCACCAGCTGGCGCAAGCGTTCCAGTGTGTTGTTGGCACCGATGCCGTTGGCCAGGGCGAGCAGGCGGGCGCCATCGACGAAGGGTGTCAGGCCCTGGACCTTGAGGTCGAGGGTGGCGGCCTTGTCGTTGCCCTGACGGGTCAGCACGAACTCGCGCAGACGCCCGACCGGCGGGCGCTGGCGCAGGGCGTTGTCAGCCATCATGCGCTGGAAGATGCGGTTGTCGGCGACCTGGGTGAGGATGCCCTGGCGAAGCGCTTCGCAGCCTTGCTCATCGCCCCAGACCACGCGCAGGTCGAAGTAGATGCTCGAACCCAGCAGGTTTTCCGGGCTGGCTTCGCGGATGAAACCGGCAAAGCGCCGCGCCCATTCGGCACGCGACAGGCATAGCTCGGGGTTGCCGGCCATGACATTGCCCTTGCACAGGGTGAAGCCACACTGGGCGAGGTTGTGGTTGATGTACTGCGCCAGTGGCAGCAGGCGCGCGCGAATGGCGTCGGCTTCGGCGCTGTCGCGGGCCTCGAAGAGAATGCCATTGTCCTGGTCGGTGTGCAGGGTCTGCTCGCGGCGTCCCTCGCTGCCGAAGCACAGCCAGCTGAAGGCCACGCCGGGGTCGCCGCGTTCGGCCAGCGCCAGCTCGATCACCCGGCAGACGGTATGGTCGTTGAGCAGGGTAATGATCTGGGTGATCTGCGTCGAGGAAGCACCATGGGCGAGCATGCGCTCGACCAGTTGGCCGATCTCGCCGCGCAATGCCACCAGTACTTCCAGGCGCGGCGCGTGACGGATGGTGCGCGCCAGATGCACCAGGTCGACCCGCTGCAGGGAGAACAGGTCGCGCTCGGACACCACCCCGCACAGGCGACCGTTGTCCACCAGGCAGACATGCGCGATATGCCGTTCGGTCATCGCCATGGCGGCATCGAAGGCGCTGGCCTGGGGGCTGAGGTAGAACGGTGCGACGGTCATGTGCCGGTCGATCGGTGCGCTGAGCTCGGCGCTGGCGTCGGCGACCACCTGACGCAGGTCGCGCAGGGTGAAGATACCGATGGGGAAGCGCTGCTCATCGACGATGGCAATGCTCCCCACCTGTTGTTCGTGCATCGACCGTACGGCGTCGCGCAGCGGCGTGTCGGGCGTGCACACCACCGGATGACGCATGGCCAGCTCGCCCAGCGGTGTATTGAGCGAATACTGCGTGCCCAGGGTTTCCACGGCGCGCTGGCGCACCTGCTGGTTGACCTGGTCGAGCAGGCTGCTGACGCCGCGCAGGGCGAAGTCGCGAAATACGCCGGACAACGAGAACACGCGGATGAACGCCGCCTTGTTCAGTTGCAGGCAGAAGGTGTCTTCGCCGGCCAGGTGTTCGGTGCGCGTGGCCCGTTCGCCAAGCAGTGCGGCCAGGGGGAAGCATTCGCCGCTGGCGATCTCGAAGGTGGTTTCCACACCGGGGCCGGTGACATGTTGGCGTTCGCCCACCACCCGGCCCTGCTTGACGATGTAGAAGTGTTCCACGGGCCCGTCGGCGGGCTTGATGATGCTTTCGCCGCTGGCATAGAAGCGCAGTTGGCACTGCTCGACCAGATAGGCGAGGTGGCCCTGTTCCATCTGGTTGAACGGCGGGAAGCGCTGCAGAAACTGCAGCGTACCTTGGATGTTCTGCAGCACCGCTGTCCTGCCGGCCTGGGTGTAGGCGTCCTTTTTGCTCATGAAGCTGACCGTATCGCTACGCCGAACTATATATATCTATCTATAGGTATCGGCTTTGTTGTTTTCGGCCTCCATGGTCGGCTGGCTGCCCGTGGATGCCCATTGGACGTAAGTCTATCGGTGAGAGTCGCTGTCAAGGATCCGACGAAAGGTGGGTAGGCTACGCCGGTTTTCGCGGTCCTAAACCTAGCACGAGATTTTTTTGACGAGATGACCATGGCTGAGCATGACGAAATACTGAGTGACGCCGAGCGCGAGGCGTTGGCCGTGGTGAGCGCGCCAGTGGCGCCCAGGCCGGTGGTGCTGGTGGTGGACGACAACCCGGTGAACAGCGAGGCCCTGAGCCTGTACCTGAAAAGCCGTGGCATCGACTGCATGATGGCCGATGGTGCGCAGGAGGCGATGTTCAAGCTGCACTACGAACCGCGCATCGCGCTGATGATCACCGATCTGCGCATGGAGCCCAAGGATGGCCTGGAGCTGATTCGGCAGATTCGCGAGTCGGAGCGGGCGGCGTTGTCGATCATCGTGGTGTCGGGCGACACCGATGTGAAGGAGGCGGTGGACGTGATGCACCTGGGGGTGGTGGATTTTCTGCTTAAACCGGTGGATCTGGGGAAATTGCTGGAGTTGGTGAAGCGCGAGTTACGCATCGAATAACCGTGTAACGGCATTCGCGGGTAAACCCGCTCCCACAGGGCCTGCACTGCCTTGAAGGCAGCAGTGGATCTGTGGGAGCGGGTTTACCCGCGAATAGGTCTTACAGCCCGTTACGCGCCTTGAACTCGCGACGGCGGCGATGCAGTACCGGCTCGGTATAGCCGTTCGGCTGCTTCGCACCCTCGACGACCAGCTCGACCGCGGCCTGGAACGCGATGTTGTCATCGAAGTTCGGCGCCATCGGGCGGTACTGCGCGTCGCCGGCGTTCTGCTTGTCGACCACCGCTGCCATGCGCTTGAGGCTTTCCAGCACCTGCTCCTGGGTGACGATGCCATGACGCAGCCAGTTGGCCAGCAGTTGGGCGGAAATGCGCAGGGTGGCGCGGTCTTCCATCAGCCCGACGTTATTGATGTCCGGCACCTTCGAGCAGCCCACGCCGTGGTCGATCCAGCGTACGACGTAGCCGAGGATGCCCTGGGCGTTGTTGTCCAGCTCGTTGCGGATCTCGTCGGCAGACCAGTTGGTGTTGGCCGCCAGCGGAATGGTCAGGATGTCGTCCACCGAGGCCGGGGTACGCGAGGCCAGCTCGCGCTGGCGCGCCTGGACGTCGACCTTGTGGTAGTGCAGCGCGTGCAGGGTCGCGGCGGTCGGCGAAGGGACCCAGGCGGTGTTGGCGCCGGACAGCGGGTGGGCGATCTTCTGTTCGAGCATCGCCGCCATCAGGTCAGGCATGGCCCACATGCCCTTGCCGATCTGGGCACGGCCTTGCAGGCCGGTGGCCAGGCCGATATCGACGTTGTTGTTTTCGTACGCGCCGATCCATTTCTCGCTCTTCATGGCGCCCTTGCGCACCATGGCGCCGGCTTCCATCGAGGTGTGGATCTCATCGCCAGTGCGGTCGAGGAAACCGGTGTTGATGAACACCACGCGCTCGGCTGCCGACTTGATACAGGCCTTGAGGTTGACCGTGGTACGGCGCTCCTCGTCCATGATGCCCACTTTGACGGTGTTGCGCGGCATGCCCAGCAGGTCTTCGACGCGGCTGAAGATCTCGGCGGCGAACGCCACTTCCTCAGGGCCGTGCATCTTCGGCTTGACGATGTACACGCTGCCGCTACGGGTGTTCTTGCGGCTGGTGTTGCCGTTGAGGTTGTGCAGCGCGATGAGGTTGGTGAACAGGGCGTCCTGGATACCTTCGGGAATTTCATTGCTCTGGGCATCGAGGATCGCCGGGTTGGTCATCAGGTGACCGACGTTACGCACGAACAGCAACGAACGACCGTGCAGGGTAACGCTGCCGCCATTGGGCGCTGCGTACTCGCGGTCGGGGTTCATGGTGCGGGTGAAGGTCTTGCCACCCTTGGTCACGCTTTCGGCCAGGTCGCCCTTCATCAGGCCCAGCCAGTTGCGGTAGACGACGACCTTGTCGTCGGCATCGACGGCGGCGACAGAGTCTTCGCAGTCCATGATGGTGGTCAGTGCCGATTCCATCAGGATGTCTTTCACGCCGGCGGCGTCGGTGCTGCCGACCGGGGTGCTGGCGTCGACCTGGATCTCGAAGTGCAGGCCGTTGTGCTTGAGCAGCACGGCCGTCGGCGCTGCGGGGTCGCCACGGAAACCAATCAGCTGGGCGTCGTCGCGCAGGCCGCTGTTGCTGCCGCCCTTGAGGGCGACGATCAGCTTGCCGGCGTCGATGCGATAGCCGGTGGAATCGACGTGGGAGCCGGCAGCGAGGGGCGCGGCCTCATCGAGGAAGGCGCGGGCGAAGGCGATGACTTTGTCGCCGCGTACCTTGTTGTAGCCCTGGCCTTTTTCGGCGCCGCCTTCTTCGCTGATAGCGTCGGTGCCATACAGTGCGTCATACAGCGAGCCCCAGCGGGCGTTGGCGGCGTTCAGGGCGAAGCGAGCGTTCATCACCGGCACCACCAGCTGCGGGCCGGCCATGTGGGCGATTTCTTCGTCGACGTTTTGCGTGGTGGCCTGGAAATCGTCGGCTTGTGGCAGCAGGTAGCCGATTTCCTGGAGGAATGCTTTGTAGGTCGCGGCGTCGTGGGCCTGACCCTGGCGTGCCTGGTGCCAGGCATCGATCTTGGCTTGCAGCTCGTCACGCTTGGCGAGCAGGGCTTTGTTCTTTGGAGCGAGGTCGTTGATGATCTTCTCTGCACCGGCCCAGAACTGCTCGGCGACGATGCCGGTCCCCGCAATGGCTTCGTCGTTGACGAAGTCGTACAGGACCTTGGCGACCTGAAGGCCACCGACTTGAACGTATCCAGTCATTGCTTGCCTCACTCTGCTCAGCTATTTCGCTCTTCTGTATTAAGCCTGTAGCGCTTCTCTAAACACGCGGCCAGTACATGCCCTCGTCATGCAGCCCGAGCGCGGCTGGGTGCGGCCTGCCAGACAGGCTGGCGGGCGATTCGCGTATTTTCACAGGCGCCTTGGCAGACATCCAAACGACGTTTTGTAGTCCGCGCTGGCGCATACTACATGATGCAGTAGGCGAGTGAACATCAGACTAAAAGCGTCGTTGTGCGACCCATTGGTCGCATGGGGTCACGCTGGGAGACAGTATGTTCGCAAAAAACCTGTAGATTGTTCCAGATAAATCTCTAAACGGTACACGATTTGTTGCTCGGTCTGCCCTGCGGCAGGTTGCCGCGCCTTGCCTATACTGATTCGATGCCCTTGTACGAGCAGGTAGAGGAGTGGCCCGTGGATCATCTTGTACTCACCGTGATCGCCCCTGACAAGGCCGGACAGGTCGAACGCATCGCCCAGTGCATCTCAGATCACAGCGGTAACTGGCTGGAAAGCCGCATGTCGCGCATGGCCGGGCAGTTCGCCGGTATCCTGCGGGTGGCGGTGCCGGCGGAAAACTATGACGAGCTGGTCGAGTCACTGCAGAAGCTGGGCGACCATGGGATCCGCGTGCTGATTGCCGAGAGCGGCATCGAACCGTCCTGCACCTGGAAACCGATCGCGATGGAGCTGGTGGGCAATGACCGCCCCGGGATCGTTCGCGATATCACCCGGTTGCTGGCGGAGCAGGGGGTCAACCTCGAGCGCTTGAGCACCGAAGTGCGCCCGGCACCGATGAGCAGCGAGCCACTGTTCCACGCCGATGCCTTGCTGGCATTGCCGCTGACCTTGTCGCTGGATGACCTGCAGCAGAAGCTCGAAAGCCTCGCCGATGACCTGATGGTGGAGTTGAAGCTCAGGCCGGAGGAATAGCGGGTTATCCCGATTTAACGGGGAAGCCCCTGTGGATAACCTGAGGGTACTCGAGGCCAGCCCCGATAGATCGCGGGCTGCAGCGGATTGTGCAAAAAATGACCATATTTCAGGGGCTTGTGCACAAAGCGCGGGGATCAGGGTGTGGATAACCTCTGGAGACCTTGCTGCAGGCCACGTGATCCGTGGCCTGCATGGATTTGATCGTTTTTTGATCAGGCGCGTTTGCGCAGGCTCAGCCAGGCGTCGACGCTGTAGATCGCCAGGCCCGCCCAGATGAACATGAAGGCGATCAGGGTACTCGAGGACAGGTGCTCGTCGAACAGCAGCACCGCCTGCAGCAGCACCAGGGTCGGCGCCAGGTATTGCAGGAAGCCCAGGGTGGTGTAGGGCAGGTGGCGCGCGGCGGCGTTGAAGCACACCAGCGGCACCAGCGTGACCGGTCCCGCAGCCATCAACCACAACGCTTCGCTGCTGCTGAAGAATGCTAGGTTGGCGCTGTCGGCTTGCGGGTGCAGCAGCAGCCAGCCCAGTGCCAACGGCACCAGCATCCAGGTCTCCACCACCAATCCCGGCAGCGCCGCCACCGGCGCCTGCTTGCGGATCAGGCCATAGAAACCGAACGACAGCGCCAGCCCCAGCGACACCCAGGGCAGGCCACCGACCTGCCACACCTGTTGCGCCACCCCCGCTGCGGCCAACCCGACCGCCAGCCATTGCAGGCGGCGCAGGCGTTCGCCCAGCAGGAGCATGCCCAGCAGCACGTTGACCAATGGGTTGATGTAGTAACCCAGGCTGGCCTCGAGCATGCGCCCGTTGTTCACGGCCCACACGTAGGTCAGCCAGTTGCCTGCGATCAGTGCGCCGCTCAGCGCCAGTATCGCCAGGCGCCGCGGGTTGTCGCGCAGCTCGCGCCACCAGCCTGGGTGTTTCCATACCAGCAGCAGGAGCGAACCGAACAGTGCCGACCACAGTACCCGGTGGACGATGATCTCCACCGCCGGGACGCTCTGGATGGCTTTGAAGTAGAGGGGGAACAGCCCCCAGATGATGTAGGCGCTGAGGCCCAGGATGTACCCGCGCTGCGGGTTTGTGGCGTGCATGCAGATTCCTTGCTTTGGCAGCTGATATCGCGGCGCCTATTGTAGACAGCTGGCGCCTTGCAACTAGAACAATTTGAGTGGTGCTTCATCCAGCGCCGCCATCTGCTCGCGCAGGGCCAGGATCTGGTCGCCCCAGTAGCGCGGCTGGCCGAACCAGGGGAAGCTGCGCGGGAACGCGGGGTCGTCCCAGCGCCTTGCCAGCCAGGCGCTGTGATGCAACTGGCGCAGGGCGCGCAGCGGCTCGATCAGCGCCAGTTGGCGCGGGTCGAAATCGTGGAACTCGTTGTATCCGTCGATCAGTTCGGCCAACTGCGTCAGGCGCTCTTCGCGGCTGCCGGCCAGCATCATCCACAGGTCCTGCACTGCCGGCCCCATGCGGCAGTCGTCGAGATCGACGACGTGGTAGACGTCGTCGCGGTGCATCAGGTTGCCAGCGTGACAGTCGCCATGCAGGCGGATCGCCTCGAAGGGCGTGCGTTGGTAGATGTCCTCGACCCGCTTGAGCACGTCGCGGGCCACGGATTCGAAGGCCGGCAGCAACTCGCGCGGGACGAAATCGCCGTCGAGCAGGGTCTTGAGCGAGGCATGGCCAAAGTTGTCCACAGCCAGCGTTTCGCGATGCTCAAAGGGGCGCGTGGCGCCGACGGCATGCAGGCGTCCGAGCAATTGCCCGAGGCGATACAACTGATCGAGGTTGCCAGGTTCGGGCGCATGGCCGCCGCGGCGGGGGAACAGGGTGAAGCGAAAGCCCTGGTGCTCGAACAGGCTGCGACCTTCATGCTGAAGCGGGGCGACGACCGGCACCTCGTGCTCGGCGAGTTCGAAGCTGAAGCTGTGTTCCTCGAGGATGGCTGCATCGCTCCAGCGCCCGGGGCGGTAGAACTTGGCGATCAGCGGTTGTTCACCTTCGATGCCCACCTGATAGACGCGGTTCTCATAACTGTTGAGCGCCAGTACCCGGGCATCGCTGAGAAAGCCCAGGCTTTCGACGGCGTCCAGGACCAGGTCGGGGGTGAGGGTATCGAAGGGGTGGGACATGGGAGCTCCGGCAGGGGAATGCATGCGCGGCATGGTAACGCATTCCATGGCGGCTTCAGGTGCCAACGCTCCCAGCATTCGTGTGGGAGCGGGCTCGTCCCGCGATCGGGCGCGAAGCGGCCGTAAACCAGCCACTACAATGCTTCAGGCCCATCACGTCGCCTGCCAGGTAGCCGCTTCGGGTGATCGCGGTGCGAGCCCGCTCCAACGCATTGCGCGCTACACCGGCACCCCTAGCAGCACGAACGAAGGATGAAACTGCGCTCGCACCTTGCTGCCTGCCGCGACTGCCTGGTGCTGCAGCCATTGCGGTTCGGCAAAGGCGCACAGCGTCTGTCCGTTCTCCAGCGCCAGCCGCATTTCACTGCTGCCGCCTTCATTGGCCAGTACTTCTTCCACCTGGGCGTGCAGGCAATTGCTCTCGGCGTCCGGCTGATCACCGTCAGCCAGCACTTTCACCCATCCGGCCTTGAGCAGGGCCACCACCGTGCTTCCCAGGGCCAGCTCCAGCCGTTCGGTACTGTCCGGTGTGATCAGCGCATCGATTTCCAGCCCGCTGCCCAGTGCCAGGCTGACCCTGTCGTAACGCCCCTCGCGGCGCAGCCCGCTGATCTGCCCGCGCAACTGATTGCGAGCGCTGGTGCGCAGCATCAGGCGGCCGAGCAGGTCGAGGTCGCTGTGTTCTTCGGTGGATTCGAGAATTTCGCTCTGCAACGCCTGGATGCGCTGATACAGGCGCAATACTCGCGCGCCCTCCGTCGACAGCTTGGCACCGCCACCGCCACGCCCGCCGGCACTGCGCTCGACCAACGGCTGCGCGGCGAGGTTGTTGAGCTCGTCGATGGCATCCCAGGCGCTCTTGTAGCTGATCCCTGCCGCCTTGGCGGCGCGGGTGATCGAGCCTTGTTCAGCGATGTGCTGCAGCAGGGCGATGCGCTGCGGACGACGGAAGATGTGCTGGGCAAGCAGGGCGGGCAAGGACATTGGGCAGGTTACCGGCGGTGTGATGCGGCGAAAGTGCCTTCGAGACCGAGTCTAGTCAACCCTGCCCAGGCCTGGGCGTGCGTGCCAGGCAGTACACATCGACCCGGCGCGCCCCGGCCTTGCGCAGCAGGCTCGCCAGCGCGCGGGCAGTGGCACCGGTGGTCAGCACGTCGTCGACCAGGGCCACATGGCGCCCGTCGAGCGTGGCGTGCGGTGCGACGGTGAAGGCCTGGCGCAAGTTGCGCCAGCGCGCTTTGGCGTCGAGAGTCTGCTGCGCCGCGGTGTCACGTGGGCGCAGCAGCACGCGCTCGTCGCAGGGGATGTGCAACTGGCTCGATAGCCAGCGTGCGAGCATGGCGGCCTGGTTGAAGCCGCGTTGGCGCAGTCGACGTGCAGCCAGTGGCACGGGCAACAGTTGGTCGGGTTTTGTCAGGCCTTCGTCATAGCGGTGCTGCAGGGCTTGTGCCAGCAGATCTGCCAGCAACCGCCCCAGCGGCCACTGGCTGCGGTGCTTGAAGCGGCTGATCACAGCGTCCAGCGGATACCCGTAATGCCACGGCGCAATGACCCGTTCGAACGGCGGTGGCCTGCGGCTGCACTGCCCACAGGTCAACGCCCGCATCGCCAGGGGCAGCGCACAGCGCGTGCACTGGTCGTCGAGCCACGGCAACTCATGCTCGCAGGCCGGACACAAGGGATATGCCTGTTGCGCAGGCTCATCGCAAAGCAAGCAGGCCTGTTCAATATTTAGCCAGTTGTAAACCAGTGTTTTTATGTTTGGTTGACAGTGCATGGGCCTTCCCTGACTATGCGAGCTATCCGTGAAGCGCTGCGGGCTTTCCTGTCCCGGCGCCTGTCAGAGCCTAGATAAGGAAACGCCGATGAGCGCCAGCACAAATGCAACAACACGTCACGACTGGTCCCTGGCCGAGGTCAGGGCGCTGTTCGAGCAGCCATTCAACGACCTGTTGTTCCAGGCGCAGACCGTGCATCGCGCGCACTTCGACCCGAACCGCGTGCAGGTCTCGACGCTGCTGTCGATCAAGACCGGTGCCTGCCCCGAAGATTGCAAATATTGTCCGCAGTCCGGCCACTACAACACCGGGCTGGAAAAACAGAAGTTGATGGAAGTGCAGAAGGTGCTGGAAGAGGCTGCCCGGGCCAAGGCCATCGGCTCGACTCGCTTCTGCATGGGCGCCGCGTGGAAGCATCCCTCCGCCAAGGATATGCCCTACGTGCTGGAGATGGTCAAAGGGGTCAAGGCCATGGGCCTGGAAACCTGCATGACCCTCGGCAAGCTCGATCAGGACCAGACCCAGGCACTCGCCCAGGCGGGTCTGGACTACTACAACCACAACCTCGATACCTCGCCGGACTTCTACACCAGCATCATCACCACCCGCACCTACAGCGAGCGCCTGCAGACCCTTGCCTACGTACGCGATGCCGGGATGAAGATCTGCTCCGGCGGCATTCTCGGCATGGGCGAGTCGCTGGACGACCGCGCAGGCCTGCTGATCCAGCTCGCCAACCTGCCCGAGCACCCGGAGTCGGTGCCGATCAACATGCTGGTGAAGGTTGCCGGTACGCCGCTGGCCAACGCAGAAGACGTCGATCCGTTCGATTTCATCCGCATGCTCGCGGTCGCGCGGATCCTCATGCCCAAGTCGCACGTGCGCCTGTCTGCTGGTCGTGAACAGATGAACGAGCAGATGCAGGCCCTGGCCTTCATGGCTGGCGCCAACTCGATCTTCTACGGCGAGAAACTGCTGACCACCGCCAACCCGCAGGCGGACAAGGACATGCAGCTGTTCGCGCGTCTGGGCATCAAGCCCGAAGAGCGTGAGGAGCACGCCGACGAAGTGCACCAGGCGGCCATCGAGCAGGCGCTGGTCGAGCAGCGCAGCAGCGAGATGTTCTACGACGCCGCTTCGGCCTGATCATGGCCTTCGATCTGGCGGCGCGCCTGGCCGAACGGCGCGCCGCGGACCTGTATCGGCGCCGCCCCCTGTTGCAGAGCCCGCAAGGCCCGGAGGTGGTGGTCGATGGGCAGCGTCTGCTGGCGTTCTGCAGCAACGATTATCTCGGGCTGGCCAATCACCCGGAAGTGACCGCCGCCTGGCGTGCCGGTGCCGAGCGCTGGGGTGTCGGTGGCGGTGCCTCGCACCTGGTGGTCGGCCACAGTACTGCGCACCACGAGGTCGAAGAGGCCATCGCCGAGTTGACCGGACGCCCGCGTGCGCTGCTGTTCACCACCGGCTACATGGCCAACCTCGGCGCCATCACCGCGCTGGTGGGGCAGGGCGATACGGTGTTGCAGGATCGTCTGAACCATGCGTCGCTGCTCGACGGCGGGCTGCTCAGCGGCGCCCGCTTCAGCCGCTACCTGCACAACGATCCGGCGAGCCTGGCGAGTCGCCTGGATAAAGCGGTCGGTGACACGCTGGTGGTCACCGATGGCGTGTTCAGCATGGACGGTGATCTTGCCGACCTGCCCGCCCTGGCGACGGTGGCGCGTCCACACGGCGCCTGGCTGATGGTCGACGATGCCCATGGTTTCGGCACGCTGGGCACCAATGGTGGCGGTATCGTCGAGCACTTCGGGTTGGGCATCGATCAGGTGCCGGTGCTGATCGGCACGCTCGGCAAGGCCTGCGGTACTGCCGGCGCGTTCGTCGCGGGCAGCGATGACCTGATCGAGGCGCTGGTGCAGTTCGCCCGTCCTTATATCTACACCACCAGTCAGCCGCCGGCACTGGCCTGTGCAACGCTGAAAAGCCTGCAACTGCTGCGTGACGAACGCTGGCGGCGCGAGCACCTTGGCGCGTTGATCCGCCAGTTCCGCCAGGGCGCGCAGCAGATCGGCCTGGCGTTGATGGACAGCCCGACCGCGATCCAGCCGATCCTGGTCGGCGATGCGGCGCGGGCATTGACGCTGTCGAAGATGCTGCGCGCGCGGGGTCTGCTGGTCACCGCGATCCGCCCACCAACCGTACCGGTCGGCAGTGCGCGCCTGCGCGTAACCTTGAGCGCCGCGCACAGCGAGGCGCAGGTCCAGCTATTGTTGAATGCATTGGCCGAGTGTCATGCACAGCTGGAGTCCGCCGATGCGTAACCGACTGATCCTCTTGCCCGGCTGGGGGCTGGGCACCGCTTCACTGGAACCCCTGGCTGCCAGCCTGCGGGCGCAGGATCCACGCCTGCAGGTCGATCTGGCAGCGTTGCCGGAGCTGCCTGATGCTGACGTCCAGGCCTGGGTCGATCACCTCGACCGCAAGCTGCCGACGGATGTCTGGCTGGGTGGCTGGTCGTTGGGCGGCATGCTTGCCAGCGCCTTGGCGCACAAGCGTGGCGACCATTGCTGTGGCCTGCTGACGCTGGCCAGCAATCCGAGTTTCGTGGCCCGCCACGACTGGCCCCACGGCATGGCCGAAGACACTTTCGGCACCTTCCTTGATGGTTGTCGCAGCCACACGCAGGTCACCCTCAAGCGATTTCGCACGCTGTGCAGCGAGGGTGCGCAGCAACCCCGCACCTTGCTGCGCCAGCTCGGCGTGGGCGTGCCGGACACCGATCCCTTGTACCTGGCCACCGGCCTGCAAGTGCTGGCCAAGCTGGATACCCGCCAGGCGCTCGAGCAGTACGGCGGCCCACAGTTGCACCTGTTCGCCGGCAGCGATGCACTGGTGCCGGCGGATGCGGCCAAGGCGCTCAGCGAGCTGCTGCCGGATGTTGAAGTCGGCCTGGTCGAAGACAGTTCCCACGCGTTCCTGCTGGAGTACCCACAGGAGCTGGCGGCGGGTATCAAGAGTTTCTTGCATGAGAGTGGTGATGACTGATCTTTCCCGCCCGATCCTGCCCGGCGCCCTGCCGGACAAGCGCCAGGTGGCGGCCTCGTTCTCTCGCGCGGCGGCCAGCTATGACAGCGTCGCAGCCCTGCAGCGCGCGGTGGGTGACGCTTTGCTCGCGCGCTTGCCGGCGTCGATGGCGCCGACCCGCTGGCTCGACCTGGGCAGCGGCACTGGCCATTTCAGTCGCGTCCTGGCTGCGCGCTTCGAGGCTGCCCATGGCGTGGCGGTGGACATCGCCGAAGGCATGTTGAGCCATGCCCGCGAGCAGGGTGGGGCGCATCATCATGTGGCCGGTGATGCCGAGCGCCTGCCGCTGCGCGATGGTGCCTTCGACCTGGTGTTCTCCAGCCTGGCAGTGCAATGGTGCGACCAGTTCTCCAGCGTGCTGGCCGAGGCCCGGCGCGTGTTGCGACCGGGCGGAGTGCTGGCGTTCAGCAGCCTGTGTGTCGGCACGCTGGAGGAGTTGCGTGCCAGCTGGCAGGCAGTGGATGGGCTGGTGCATGTCAATCGTTTCCGGGGTTTCGAGGATTACCAGCGCCTGTGCGCCGACAGCGGCCTGACCCTGCTCGGGCTGGAGCGCCTGCCCCACGTACTGCACTACCCGGATGTGCGCAGCCTGACCCGCGAACTCAAGGCGCTGGGTGCGCACAACCTGAATCCCGGGCGCCCGTCGGGCCTGACCGGGCGTGCACGCATGCAGGGGCTGCTGCAGGCCTATGAGCAGTTCCGTGACGACCAAGGTCTGCCTGCCACCTATCAGGTGGTCTATGGGGTGTTGCGCAAAGGCGAAGAGGAGTGACATGAGCCAGGCCTATTTCATCGCCGGTACCGACACCGATGTCGGCAAGACCACCATCGCCACCGGGCTGTTGCGTGCAGCACATAACCTTGGGCGTAGCACGCTGGCTGCCAAGCCTGTGGCGTCCGGATGCACGGTCAGCCCCAAGGGGCTGCGCAACAGTGATGCGCTGGCGCTGATCGACGAAAGCTCGATCAAGCTGCCCTATGAGCAGGTCAATCCCTTCGCCTTCGAACCGGCCATCGCCCCGCATGTGGCCGCTCGCGAAGCCGGCGTGGCACTGAGCGTGCCGACACTGCGTGACGCCATGCAGCAAGTACTGGCGCACGGCGCCGACTTCACCCTGATCGAGGGGGCGGGTGGCTGGCGGGTGCCGTTGTCCGATCATGCCAACCTGTCCGACCTGGCGGTTGCCTTGAAGCTTCCGGTGATCCTGGTGGTGGGGGTGCGCCTGGGTTGCATCAACCATGCGCTGCTCAGTGCCGAGGCCATCGCCCGCGATGGCCTGCAACTGGCGGGCTGGGTGGCCAATATCGTCGATCCACGCACTGCGCGGCTTGAAGAAAACCTGGCAAGCCTCGCCGAGCGCCTGCCGGCGCCATGCCTTGGACGGGTGCCGTGGCTGAAGTCTGCCGGAGCCGAGGCGGTTGCCGGGTATCTGGACCTGGATTTGCTTGACTGACCGCTTGGTGAACATCCGGTTACGAAAAATGCCCTGATTCTATTAGCTGGCACTGGGCTATTAAGGATTTAAACGGGTAATTTTCCTTGCGGGCTGTTTTAATTGAGCCCTCTTCCCTCACCCAGTCTTGTGGAGTCCTGATATGGAAATCACCGGCAGCTCTGCTTTCTACGCAGGCCTCGGCGCCATCCAGAACGGGCAGAACCGCGTCGACCAGGCCGCCAGCCAGATCGCCAGCAACGGCGTCGAGCGTGCAGGCGCCAGCCAGTCCACCAGCTATCAGGCCGAGCGCCTGCGTGGTGTAGACCGCAGCCAGCAGCAAGATCTGGCCACCAGCACCGTGCAGCTTGCCCTGGGCAAGCACGAAGTCGAACTGGGCGTGAAAGTCGCCAAGGCCTCCGACGAAATGCTCGGTCGGTTCATCGACACCTACGCCTGACTGCATAACCGTCGGCCAAGTCCCTGTGGGAGCGGGTTTACCCGCGAATCAACCAAGCCACGCAAGTGTGCCTGGTTTGTTCGCGGGTAAACCCGCTCCCACAGGCGCATGGGGCCGATGAATCAAGCGCTGGCAGAAACGCCATCGTTCGCGACCGAATTGGCACTATCGTCCCTTCTTGACATTGCCCTGAGCTAAACGTAAGTTTCAAACAACTGTTTGACCGAAAGCCGCCAAGAGCTGGTCGGTACCCGCGGTCTCCCCAACGAACTCAGCCCAGAGGTTCATCGCCATGCCTGAATACAAAGCCCCCTTGCGTGATATTCGCTTCGTCCGTGACGAGCTGCTCGGCTATGAAGCGCACTATCAGAGCCTGCCGGGTTGCCAGGATGCTACACCGGACATGGTCGATGCGATCCTCGAGGAAGGTGCCAAGTTCTGTGAGCAGGTGCTGGCCCCGCTGAACCGTGTCGGCGACCTGGAAGGCTGCACCTGGAGCGAGTCGGGCGTGAAGACCCCGACCGGCTTCAAGGAAGCCTACAAGCAGTTCGTCGAAGGCGGCTGGCCGAGCCTGGCCCATGACGTCGAGCACGGCGGCCAAGGCCTGCCAGAGTCGCTGGGCCTGACCCTGAGCGAGATGGTCGGCGAGTCGAACTGGTCCTGGGGCATGTACCCAGGCCTGTCCCACGGCGCGATGAACACCATCTCCGAGCACGGTACCCCCGAGCAACAGGAAACCTACCTGACCAAGCTGGTGTCCGGCGAATGGACCGGCACCATGTGCCTGACCGAGCCGCACTGCGGCACCGACCTGGGCATGCTGCGCACCAAGGCCGAGCCGCAGGCCGATGGCAGCTACAAGGTATCCGGCACCAAGATCTTCATCTCGGCCGGCGAGCACGACATGGCCGACAACATCGTCCACATCGTGCTGGCGCGCCTGCCCGATGCTCCGGCCGGCACCAAGGGCATCTCGCTGTTCATCGTGCCCAAGTTCCTGCCGAACGCCGAAGGCGGTGTAGGCGAGCGCAACGGCGTGAGCTGCGGTTCCCTCGAGCACAAGATGGGCATCCACGGTAACGCCACCTGCGTGATGAACTTCGACGCGGCCACCGGCTACCTGATCGGCCCGGCCAACAAGGGCCTGAACTGCATGTTCACCTTCATGAACACCGCGCGCCTGGGGACAGCACTGCAAGGCCTGGCTCACGCCGAAGTGGCTTTCCAGGGTGGCCTGAAATATGCCCGCGATCGTCTGCAGATGCGCTCCCTGACCGGCCCGAAAGCACCGGACAAGGCCGCTGACCCGATCATCGTCCACCCGGACGTTCGCCGCATGCTGCTGACCATGAAAGCCTTCGCCGAAGGCAATCGCGCAATGGTCTACTTCACTGCCAAGCAGGTGGACATCGTCAAGTACAGCCAGGACGAGGAGGAGCGCAAGAAGGCCGATGCACTGCTGGCTTTCCTGACCCCGATCGCCAAGGCATTCATGACCGAAGTCGGTTTCGAGGCCGCCAACCATGGCGTGCAGATCTACGGTGGCCACGGTTTCATTGCCGAGTGGGGCATGGAGCAGAACGTGCGCGACAGCCGCATCTCGATGCTGTACGAAGGCACCACCGGCATCCAGGCTCTCGACCTGTTGGGCCGCAAGGTGCTGATGACCCAGGGCGAGGCGCTCAAGGGCTTCACCAAGATCGTCCACAAGTTCTGCCAAGGTCAGGAAGGCAACGAAGCCACCAAGGAATTCGTCGAGCCGCTCGCTGCGCTGAACAAGGAGTGGGGCGAGCTGACCATGAAGATCGGCATGGCCGCCATGAAAGACCGTGAGGAAGTCGGTGCCGCGTCCGTGGACTACCTGATGTACTCCGGCTACGCGTGCCTGGCCTACTTCTGGGCCGACATCGCCCGCCTGGCTGCCGAGAAGCTGGCGGCCGGCACCGCTGAAGAGGCGTTCTACACTGCCAAGCTGCAGACCGCGCGCTTCTACTTCCAGCGCATCCTGCCGCGTACTCGCACGCACGTGGCGGCCATCCTGTCGGGTGCCAACAACCTGATGGCGATGAAAGAAGAAGACTTCGGTCTGTCGATCTGACCCCCGACGCTGTACGGAAAAACGCCTGCCATTATCGGCAGGCGTTTTTTTTTTGCCTGCTCTCGTTGCATCCGGTAACGAGAAAACCTCAAGACTCGCCCCCCACCTGCCGTTAAACCCTTCGTTGTATTCATCTATTCATGTGCGCTGCCGATGAAGTAAGGGCACAATGCCATTATTGATCTGCCGGGTCGGAGATTACCCTTGTTTCGTCTATCCGCTGTTCGCGCCAGCCACTTTCTGCCTTCGATCCTGCTGCTGGTGTCGGGGCTTGCGGCGGCGTATGTCAGGGACCTGAGCGTGTTCTTCACGTCCCTGTTCAACGTATTACCTACCCTGGTGCTGCTGCTCGGCGGTGCCTACTGTGCGGTGTACCGCCGCCAGCGTGAACTGTTCCTGATGGTCACGGTGTACATCGCCTACTTCCTGCTCGATACCCAGACCGATTACTACCGCGATCATGGCAAGGTCCGCGAAGACGCTGCAGTGGTGTTCCACCTCGTGTGCCTGCTGCTGCCAGCACTGTTCGGGCTGTTCGGCGCCTGGCAGGAACGCACCCACCTGGCCCAGGACATGCTTGCCCGCTTCGCCGTGCTGTTCGCGGTTGGCAGCGTGACCCTGGCGCTGGAGCAGAGTTACCCACAGACGTTGCTGACGTGGCTGGCAGAGATCCGCTGGCCGTCGCTGCATGGGCAGTGGATGAGCCTGATCCAGTTGGCCTACCCGTTGTTCCTGGGCGTATTCATCCTGCTGGTGGTGCAGTACCTGCGCGAGCCCCGGCCGTTGCACGCCGCGCAGATCACCGGCCTGGTGGGGATCTTCTGGATGCTGCCGCAGACGTTCATCCTGCCCTTCACCCTGAACATCATGTGCAGCCAGGTGATGCTGATGATCGCCGCAGCCGTCTCCCACGAGGCGTACCAGATGGCGTTTCGCGACGAACTGACCGGCCTTCCTGGCCGCCGCGCGCTGAACGAACGCATGCAGCGCCTGGGCCGCAGTTATGTGATCGCCATGACCGACGTGGATCACTTCAAGAAATTCAACGATACCCATGGCCACGATGTCGGCGACCAAGTGTTGCGCCTGGTCGCCAGCCGCCTGTCGAAGGTGACCGGGGGCGGGCGCGCCTATCGCTATGGCGGTGAGGAGTTCGCCCTGGTATTCGCCGGGCAGACCGCCGAAGAATGCCTGCCGCACCTGGAAGCGGTGCGCGAGATGATCGCTAACTATGCCATCCAGCTGCGCGATCAGAACAGCCGCCCACAGGATGATTCCACCGGGCGCCAGCGCCGTGCAGGTTCGGCGGGCAACACGGTGTCGGTGACTATCAGCATCGGCGTCGCCGAGCGCCTACCTGAGCACCGCAACCCGGAAGAAGTGCTCAAATCCGCTGACCAGGCGCTCTACAGCGCCAAGGCTGCGGGTCGTAACTGCGTCATGCAGCAGGGGCAAACTGCACGGCGCGGGGCAGTTCGCATGGCGTGACTATAGTTGACTATATGGTCGCGTGATGACCCTATGTCTCGTAAAAGTTGTTCGGTTACACTGCTTCCAACCCAGTGTGCGGCCCATGGCGGCCGCCCCCGACTCTGCTAGCGAGAGGTTGTCATGGCCGACTATAAAGCGCCCCTGCGCGATATGCGCTTCGTACTCAATGAAGTCTTCAAGGTTGCCGATCTCTGGTCCCAGTTGCCGGGGCTGGCTGAGGTTGTCGACGCCGAAACTGCCCTGGCCGTGCTGGAAGAGGCAGGCAAGGTCACCAGCAAGAGCATTGCGCCCCTGAGCCGCGCCGCTGATGAAGAAGGCTGCCACTGGGACAATGGCGCGGTCCGCACCCCGGCCGGGTTCATCGAGGCTTACCAGACCTACGCCGAAGGCGGCTGGGTCGGTGTCGGCGGGGATCCGCTGTTTGGTGGCATGGGCATGCCCAAGGCCATCTCGGCCCAGGTCGAGGAAATGGTCAACGCTTCGAGCCTGTCGTTCGGGCTGTATCCGATGCTCACCGCAGGTGCCTGCCTGTCGATCAACGCCCACGCCAGCGAAGCGTTGAAGGAAAAGTATCTGCCGAACATGTACGCCGGCGTCTGGGCCGGCTCCATGTGCCTGACCGAGCCCCATGCCGGCACCGACCTGGGCATCATCCGCACCAAGGCCGAGCCGCAGGCCGACGGCAGCTACAAGGTCAGCGGCACCAAGATCTTCATCACCGGTGGCGAGCACGACCTGACCGAAAACATCATCCACCTCGTGCTGGCCAAGCTGCCGGACGCGCCGGCTGGTCCGAAAGGCATCTCGCTGTTCCTGGTGCCCAAGTTCCTGGTCAACGACGATGGCAGCCTGGGTGCGCGCAACCCGGCCACCTGTGGCTCGATCGAACACAAGATGGGCATCCAGGCTTCGGCCACCTGCGTGATGAACTTCGACGAGGCAGTCGGCTATATCGTTGGTGAGCCGAACAAAGGCCTGGCGGCGATGTTCACCATGATGAACTACGAGCGTCTGGGTGTCGGTATCCAAGGCCTGGCATCGGCCGAGCGCTCCTACCAGAATGCCGTCGAATACGCCCGCGACCGCTTGCAGAGCCGTGCACCGACGGGCCCGCAAGCCAAGGACAAGGTCGCCGACCCGATCATCGTCCACCCCGACGTGCGCCGCATGCTGCTCACCATGAAAGCGCTGATCGAAGGCGGTCGGGCGTTTTCCACCTATGTCGCGATGCAACTGGACAGCGCCAAGTTCAGCGAAGACGCCGCTACCCGCAAACGCAGCGAGGAACTGGTGGCCTTGCTGACGCCTGTGGCCAAGGCCTTCCTCACCGACCTCGGCCTGGAGTGCACCGTACATGGCCAGCAGGTGTTCGGTGGACACGGCTACATCCGCGAATGGGGCCAGGAGCAGTTGGTGCGCGATGTGCGCATTACGCAGATCTATGAGGGCACCAACGGCATCCAGGCCCTGGACCTGATGGGGCGCAAAGTGGTGGCCAGCGGCGGCGCGTACTACCGTCTGTTCGCTGACGAGATCCGTCAGTTCCTCGGCGCTGCCGACGACGAGTTCACGCGGCCGCTGGGCGCTGCGCTGGATCAGCTCGACGGCTTGACCGAGTGGGTGCTGGAGCAGGCGAAAGGCAACCCCAACGAAATTGGTGCCGCCTCGGTCGAGTACCTGCATGCGTTCGGTTACGTGGCCTATGGCTACATGTGGGCACTGATGGCTCGTGCTGCGCAGGTTGGCGAGGGCGACGAGGCCTTCTATGGTGCGAAGCTTGGGACGGCGCGCTTCTACTTCGCCCGCCTGCTGCCAAGGCTGGATTCGTTGGTGGCATCGGTGAAGGCGGGCAGCGAGTCGTTGTACCTGCTGGATGCCGCGCAATTCTGATCGAGGGGCCGGGGTTTTCGAGTGCAAACAGGACGTTCTGAAAACCTCGGCCTTGTAAGCTTTTTCCTACATTACGCGGTGACTTTTCTCCTCTTTCCTAAGATTGGATCCACGGTTAATCTTTCTTACATGGACGGAGCGCAGGAAGCGCAAAGGACAGAACAGGGACACGTAGGATTTCCCGCCAGGATGGTGGGACGATAAGGATGTCAGGGAAACAGTCTGGAGAGCCCCGCCTCGGCGGGGTTTTCTTTGTCTGGCGTTTTTATGCGCCGCGCCCATCCAGTGTCTGCACGCCAGCCTGGCGGGCATCGCTCTCCTCCTCAAGCAGGGTGCGCAGCAACTCCACCGATGCCTGCTGGCGCTGGGCATCGCGAAACACCAGGCCCACCTTGAGCGGGACCCGCGGCTCGCTCAGGGGTTTCCACAGCAGTGCCTGATCGTCTTCGGCCGCTTCCTTGGCCCGCCCCGGAAGGATGGTCGCCAGGGCGGTATTGGCCAGGCTGTCGAGAATCCCCCCCATGTTGTTCATCTCTGCCTGCACCTGCGGCCTGCGCCCGAGGTTGGCCAGTTGGGCCTTCCAGATCTGCCGGATCTGAAATTCCTCCCCCAGCATCAGCAGCGGCAGTTCGGCGGCTTGTCTGATCGAGACCTTCTTGAAGTCTTTCAACTGATGCGTATTGGGGATGACAAGCTGCAGTTCATCTTCGTACAACAACAGCCCGTGCAGCCCTGGCTGACGTGGCGGCAGGTAGCTGATGCCGATATCCAGGCTGCCATTGAGTAGCCGCCGCTCGATTTCCAGCCCTGACAGTTCGTAGATCTGCACGACCAGGTGTGGCTGGGCCTTGCGCAGTTTCTCCAGCAGCCGCGGCACCAGGCTCGGGCGTACGGTCTGCAGCACACCGATGGCCAAGGTACGCAAGGACTGGCCCTTGAACCCCTGCATGGCTTCCTGGGCGCGCTGCAGCCCGTCGAGCAGGGGCAATGCATGGTTGTAGAGGGTGTGCGCGGCGAGGGTTGGCAGCAGGCGTTTGTTGCTGCGCTCGAACAGGTTCAGGTCAAGGCTGTGCTCAAGCTGGCGGATCTGTTGCGACAGTGCCGGTTGCGACAGTGACAGACGCTCTGCAGCCCGCCCCACATGGCCTTCTTCATAGACCGCGACGAAATAACGCAGTTGGCGAAAATCCATAAGAAATACTTATCGAAAAAGCTGAAAAAACGAAATGGCCGCGAAGCGCCGGTACGCCTAGTCTATCGCCGTATTCCGGAGGGCTGAAGCGATCCGCCCGGTTCATTGTTGCCCCGGATGAGAAACACTTTTGATAGGCAAGGCAAAATATCCGACCTCAGGCGAAGACCGGGGCGCCTTGCCGTCCCCGTGATTGCCCTGGAGTCATCATGAACCTGTTCAAGCTGCGTCGTTCGGCTGCGGCCGTTGCCGGGCCCGTGCAGAGCCCGACGCATGAGGCGCAGCCCTCGCAGATGTCCCGCGAGTGGCTGATGCCTGGCCGCGAGCGCGCACCTCAGGTGTTCGTGCGGGGCCAGGGTTCGTGGTTGTGGGATGACCAGGGGCATGCGTACCTGGACTTCACCCAGGGCTGCGCGGTCAACAGCCTCGGGCACAGCCCTGAAGTGCTGGCCAGGGCCCTCGGCAGCCAGGCCCAGGCCCTGATCAATCCGGGCGCGGGCTTTCACAGCTCGGCGCTGCTGGCGTTGGCCGGGCGCTTGTGCCAAAGCACCGGCAGCGACCAGGCGTACCTGCTCAATAGTGGCGCCGAGGCTTGCGAGGGCGCAATCAAGCTTGCGCGCAAATGGGGCCAGCTGCATCGCGGCGGCGCCTATCACATCATCACGGCCAGCCAGGCCTGCCATGGCCGCAGCCTTGGCGCGCTGTCGGCGTCCGACCCGCTGCCGTGCAACCGCTGTGAACCGGGATTGCCAGGCTTCAGCAAGGTGCCGTTCAACGACCTGGCCGCGCTGCATGCCGAGGTCGACTCGCGCACCGTGGCGATCATGCTCGAGCCGATCCAGGGCGAAGCCGGCGTGATTCCGGCAACACGTGAATACCTGCAGGGGGTCGAAAAGCTCTGCCGCGAGCTGGGCATCCTGTTGATTCTCGACGAAGTACAGACCGGTATCGGCCGTTGTGGCGCGCTGCTGGCCGAACAGATCTATGGCGTGCGTGCTGACATCCTCACCTTGGGCAAGGGCCTGGGCGGTGGGGTGCCGCTGGCGGCCCTGCTGGCCCGCGGTACGGCCTGCTGCGCCGCGCCGGGCGAGCTGGAGGGCAGCCACCACGGCAACGCCCTGATGAGCGCGGCGGGCCTGGCGGTGCTGGATACCGTGCTGGCGCCGGGTTTTCTCGAGAAGGTGCAGGACAGCGGCCGGCACCTGCGCGAGGGTCTTAGCCGTCTGGCGGGGCGCTACGGGCAGGGCGAGGTGCGGGGCCAGGGGTTGTTATGGGCGTTGCAGTTGCGTGAAGCGCTGGCCCAGGAACTGGTCGAGGCAGCTCTGCACGAAGGCCTGCTGCTCAATGCCCCGCAAGCGGATGTGGTGCGCTTCTCGCCGGCGCTGACCGTTAGCCGGGGCAATATCGACGAAATGCTGCAGCGGTTATCCCGTGCCTTCGCCCGCTTGCATTCCCACCAACAGGTTCGCCGCGAAGCGACGGCCTGACCACCGAATTTCAACGAACCGTCTCGCGTTCCTGCGCATCGCCCTTGGCCAGCTGTATTTGGCCCGGGGCGTTTTTTTTCAGGCGTGATATCAGTGTGGAACCTCCAGCGAAGCGCACTAGTCTGTGTTGAGAACCATCCCAGGAGAGCTTCACATGGACTTCATTCGTATCATCATCGCTATTCTTCTGCCGCCTTTGGGCGTGTTCCTGCAAGTTGGCTTCGGCGGCGCGTTCTGGTTGAACATCCTGCTGACCCTGTTGGGCTACATTCCGGGGATCGTGCACGCGGTGTACATCATCGCCAAGCGCTAGCGCATGACGGGGCCGGGCGCGGCCCCCTCAACCCGCCAGCACCCGGCAATAAAACCGCCATTCCTCTTCCAGCGCATGGGCAAGGTTCTGTGCCTTGCGAAAACCATGACGCTCCTCAGGGTAGAAGTGCCCAACCGCTTCGATGCCATTGGCTTTCAGCGCCTCCAGCATGCTGCGGGTCTGTTCCGGCACTACCACCGCATCCAGCTCACCCTGGAAGAAGATCACCGGCGCCTTGATCCGCTCAGCATGCAGTAGCGGTGTGCGTTCCCGGTAGCGCTCGGCATCTTGCTGCGGGTCGCCGATCAGCCAGTCCAGGTAATCGCCTTCGAACTTGTGAGTCGCCTTGCCCAGCGCGATGGGGTCGCTGACGCCATAGAGGCTGGCGCCCGCGCGGAATACGTCGTGGAAGGCCAGGGCGCACAGGGTGGTGTAGCCGCCGGCACTGCCGCCGCGAATGAACGCCTTGTCCGGGTCTATCAAGCCTTGCCCGGCGAGGAAGGCAACGGCGGCGCAGGCGTCCTGCACGTCGATTTCGCCCCAGCGCAGGTGCAATGCCTGGCGATAGGCGCGGCCATAGCCGCTGCTGCCGCGATAGTTGAGGTCGGCGACGGCGAAACCACGCTGGGTCCAGTACTGGATGCGTGCGTCGAGTACCGGGTAGCAGGCCGAGGTCGGGCCTCCGTGGATGAACACCACCAGCGGGGGTGTGTGCTGGCTGTCCATGGCTGGGTAGAAGAATCCATGGGCCAGGGCGTCGCCACTCGGGTAGCGGATGGGCTGTGGATAACTGATGCGCTCGGCTGGCAGTACCTCGCCGCCACCTGCCAGGATCCGGCTGCGCTGGCCGTCGCGTGCGATGGCGAGGATTGCCGGTGGGCGCGTGGGTGAGGCAGCGATGGCATAGAGGTGCTGTGCGTCCATCGCCAGGCTGCGAAACCGCGTGTAGTCCTCGGCGAACACTTGCAGGTCTTGGTCTTCGCTGCGAATCGCCAGCTTGCCGAAGCCGTTGTCGAACCAGGTCGCGAGATAGCCTTGCGGGCCCAGGGGCAGCCAGGTGCAGGCGCCCAGTTGCCATGGCGCAGCAGCGTGGTCGGCAGCTTCGGCAGGGATAGCCTGCCAGCCCCCGTCGAACTCGCCCCAGGGCTGCCAGAAGCCGTTGCGGTCGGATAGGCAATACAGCCTGCCGTCAGTGTCGAAGCGAGGCTGTTGCAGGGACTCGTCCTGGCCGGCCACGCAGTGCGTCGGCCCCCAGTGTCCGTTGGTTTGCCGCGCACAGCTCATCAGGCGGGTAAGGGTCCAGGGCTGCGCCGGGCGATCCCATTCGATCCACGCCAGGCGCTGACCGTCGGGGCTCAGAACAGGGGAGGCGTAGAAGTCGGCACCTTCGGCCAGTACCTGGCGCATGCCTGCGGCCAGCGTCACCAAGCGGTGCTCGACGCATTCGCCATGCCGCTCCTCGACCGCCAGCACCTGGCCGTCATGCCATTGCAGGTCGCCATAGCGGCATTCTGAGGCTGCGGTCAGTGCTTGGGGGGGCGAGCCGTCCAGCGCCTGGCTGTAGACCTGCTGGTCCTTCTCGTTGACGAAGACCACCGCCTGCGGGGCCAGGCAGAAACTGCCGCCGCCGTATTCATAGACCCGGCTGCGCGCGCTGAAACCGTCCGGTGTCAGGCAGTGGGCCTGCTGCTGGTGCCAGTGCCAGATGCGGCAGGCGCCATCGGCGGGGCGGAATTCGTTCCAGAACAGCCCCTGCTCGCCGACCTTGAGTTCGGCGAAGTCGGTGCCGGCGGCCACCGCCTGGGCGGCGCTGAACTCAGCCGCGGGCGATGACACGGGAGTTGCGCTCATTGCGGAAGGTCATCTGTTCGATGTTCATCTGAGCGGTCTGCGCCTCCTCGCGGGCCTTGAGAATGATGCCGTGATCCGGCGACTTGGCGCACACCGGATCGGCCTTGCTGGCATCGCCAGTGAGCATGAAGGCCTGACAGCGGCAACCGCCAAAGTCCTTTTCCTTTTCGTCGCACGAACGGCAGGGTTCGGGCATCCAGTCGTAACCGCGAAAGCGGTTGAAGCCGAACGAGTCGTACCAGATATGCCGCAGGTCGTGGTCGCGCACGTTGGGAAACTGCACCGGCAACTGACGCGCGCCATGACAGGGCAGGGCGGTGCCGTCGGGGGTGATGGTCAGGAACAGGCTGCCCCAGCCGTTCATGCAGGCCTTGGGGCGTTCTTCATAGTAGTCGGGGGTGACGAAGATCAGTTTGCACGGGTTGCCGTCGGCTTTCAGCCGTTCACGGTACTGGTTGGTGATGCGCTCGGCGCGTTCGAGCTGCTCTTTGGTCGGCAGCAAGCCCAGGCGATTGAGGTGCGCCCAGCCGTAGAACTGACAGGTGGCAAGTTCGACGAAGTCGGCTTCGAGGGCGATGCACAGCTCGATGATGCGGTCGATCCGGTCGATGTTGTGCCGGTGGGTGACGAAGTTCAGCACCATCGGATAACCGTGGGCTTTCACCGCACGCGCCATTTCCAGCTTCTGCGCGAAGGCTTTCTTCGAGCCGGCCAGCAGGTTGTTCACCTGTTCGTCGCTGGCCTGGAAGCTGATCTGGATATGGTCCAGACCGGCCTGCTTGAACGCGGCGATCTTCTGCTCGGTGAGGCCGATGCCGGAGGTGATCAGGTTGGTGTAGTAGCCCAGGCGCCGGGCCTCACCGATCAGCTCGGCGAGGTCCTGGCGCACCAGTGGCTCGCCGCCGGAAAAACCGATCTGCGCCGCACCCATTTCACGGGCCTGTGCCATCACCTCGAACCACTGTTCGGTACTCAGCTCCTTGCCCTGGGCGGCGAAGTCCAACGGGTTGGAGCAGTACGGGCACTGCAGCGGGCAGCGGTAGGTCAGCTCGGCCAGCAGCCACAACGGCAGGCCGACCGGCACCTCAGGCGAGGGTGATCCAGTGTTCGGCACGGGCCACCTCCATGAACTGCTCGATGTCCTCGGCCACTTCCGGGATACCGGGGAATTGCTGTTCGAGCTCAGCGATGATCGCCGCGACATCGCGCTGGCCATCGACCAGCCCACCTATCAGGCCAGCACTGTCGTTGAGCTTGATCATGCCTTCGGGGTACAGCAGCACGTGGCCCTTTTGCGCGGGTTCGTACTGGAAGCGGTAGCCGGTGCGCCAGTTCGGCACCAGTGTGCGGTCGAGACTCATAGTGCGATCCCCTTGTGCCAGACCCGTTCGCTTGTGACGCTGTGATAGGGCGGGCGGTTCAGTTCATAGGCCATGCTCATGGCGTCGAGCATGCTCCAGAGGATATCCAGCTTGAACTGCAGGATTTCCAGCATACGCTCCTGCCCTTCGCGCGTGGTGTAGTGCTGCAGGGTGATCGCCAGGCCGTGCTCTACATCGCGTCGGGCCTGGCCCAGGCGGGTGCGGAAGTACTCGTAGCCGGCCGGATCGATCCAGGGATAGTGCTGCGGCCAGCTGTCCAGGCGCGACTGGTGGATCTGCGGGGCGAACAGCTCGGTCAGCGAGCTGCTGGCCGCTTCTTGCCAGGAGGCGCGGCGGGCGAAGTTGACATAGGCGTCGACGGCGAAGCGCACGCCGGGCAGCACCAGCTCCTGCGAACGCAGTTGCTCCGGGTCCAGGCCCACCGCCTGGCCGAGGCGCAGCCAGGCCTCGATGCCGCCGTCCTCGCCGGGGGCGCCGTCGTGGTCGAGCAGGCGCTGGATCCACTCGCGGCGTACTTCGCGGTCCGGGCAATTGGCCAGGATCGCGGCATCCTTCATGGGGATGTTCACCTGGTAGTAGAAGCGGTTGGCCACCCAGCCCTGGATCTGCTCGCGCGTGGCGCGGCCCTGGTACATCGCCACGTGGTAGGGGTGATGGATGTGGTAGTAGGCGCCCTTGGCGCGCAGGGCCTGCTCGAACTCGGCAGGGGACATCGGCAGTGCGTCGCTCATCAGGCCTCCTTACAACTCGATGCTCATGCCATCGTAGGCGACTTCCACGCCCCGGCGCTGGACTTCGGCGCGCTCCGGGGAGTCTTCGTCGAGGATCGGGTTGGTGTTGTTGATGTGGATAAGCACCTTGCGCTGGCGTGGGAAGGCATCGAGCACCTCCAGCATGCCACCGGGGCCGTTCTGGGCCAGGTGGCCCATTTCGCGGCCGGTGCGGGTGCCGACGCCGCGGCGCTGCATTTCATCGTCTTCCCACAGGGTGCCGTCGACCAGCAGGCAGTCGGCGCCGTGCATCATCTGCAGCAGCTTGTCGTCGACCTGACCCAGCCCCGGCGCGTAGAACAGCTTGCCGCCAGTGCGCAGGTCCTCGACCAGCAGGCCAAGGTTGTCGCCTGGGTGCGGGTCGAAACGGTGCGGCGAGTAGGGTGGCGCCGCGCTGCGCAATGGGAAGGGCGTGAATTGCAGATCAGGGCAGGCGGGGATGACGAAGCTGCCTTGCAGCTCGATGCGATTCCACTGCAGGCCACCGTTCCAGTGGCTGAGCATGGTGAACAGCGGGAAGCCGGTGCTCAGGTCCTGGTGGACCATGTCGGTGCACCAGACCTGGTGCGGGCAGCCTTCGCGCAGGCTGAGCAGGCCAGTGGTGTGGTCGATCTGGCTGTCGAGCAGGACGATCGCGTCGATACCGGTGTCGCGCAGGGCACGTGCCGGCTGCATCGGTGCAAAGGCCTGGAGCTGGGCGCGGATGTCGGGCGAAGCGTTGCACAGGATCCAGTGCTCACCGTCGTCGGACAGGGCAATGGACGACTGGGTGCGTGCCGTTGCGCGCAGGCTGCCATCGCGAAAGCCCTTGCAGTTGACGCAGTTGCAGTTCCACTGGGGGAAACCGCCACCGGCGGCGGAACCGAGAATCTGGATGTACATGGCTACTGTCTTGCCCCTGGTCCATGAAACGAAAACGCCCCGGCGGGCCGAGGCGTTGCACTGCAGCGCTGCTTAGCGGCTGGCGAAGTACATTGTGACTTCGAAGCCGATGCGCAGGTCGGTGTAAGCGGGTTTGGTCCAGGTGGTCATGGTCGAACTCCTTCCGGATGGTGTGGGTGGATGTCAGCTATCTACTTTGGTGCCGCCTGAGTCAGGAGGTTCCATTGGCTGAGATTGCGCTATCTTACAAGAAAAATTTGTACCGAAAGGTTAATTCTTCGAAAAGCGCCCTTGCAGTACAGGTAACAATCCTCGCCTCAGACAGAGGGAATTTGCTCAAAGCGCGCATCCGGTGCTTCGCTGGTGGCCAGGCATAGCCAGCCGTGCTCGGCGTCCAGAAGGCGTTTCACCAGATCGTCCAGTATTGGCTGGTCTGTCCTGAGAATAGACCTGCGCAGATGGGAAAGGTCTGTCGGCTCTGTAGCCAGATATGTCTGCCAGGCCCATTCGGCGACTTCCGCATTGGCCATCGCCGGCTCCTCGAACTGCGCGGCCAGGGCCCGTACGGCGGCGGGGTCGAACGTGACGCCGTCGGCCAACAGGCTGAGCAGGTGTTCGAGAATCTGGCCGGGCGTTGCCTGTGGCGATTGCACACCGAACAGCAGGCCGCCTTGGCCTTCTATCTGACGAAAGGCGCTGAACACGGCATAGCCCAGTTGCAGTTCGACCCGCAGGCGCTGGTAAACCGGCCCTTGCAGCGCTTGCGCCAGTACCCGACCTGCGCCTTCATCGTGTGCGGGAACCGGGCAGAACAGCAGCAGCGCATGCTCGCTGCCGCCCGTGGGGTGATGCAGCCAGCGTCGGGCCGGCAACGACCGGGAGGCCGGCGGTGGCGCCTCCGGCAACCCCGGTGCATGTGCCAATACCGCGCCGAGGGCCGCTTGCGCTGCGCCATCGAAGCCGATGGCGAGGCCGTGTCGAGGCGCGCTGGCCCAGATCTGCCCAAGCATTGTCAGGTCCAGCAGGCAGGCTGGCTGTGGCTGTATGGTTGCCTCGCGCAGGTGATCTGGCAGTGCCTTGAGCAGTGCCCTGATCGGGATGTGCGCTGGCTCGGCGGGCGCAGGTGTGTTCAGCAAGTGGGGTGCAGGGTGGCGCAGGTGTTCCAAGGCCAGTTCGAGGGTGCGGATTACCGCGCCAGACGTGCCCGCACAGCGCAGTTGCCAGTGTTCGCCAATGAGAGAGAAGTCCAGCTGCAGCGAGGCGCGGCGGGCGCGTTCGAGCAGTGGTTGCAGCGCTTGTGACAGCACTGCGTGAAAGCGCTCGCGCAGGGGCGAGGCGATACGCCAGCGTAGATACAGCGTTGCGAGGCCTCGCTCGACCGGCAGGATGTCGCTGACGGTCAGATCATCCGGCAGCGCTGCGTATCCAACCGGGAGGTCGGCGATCAGCAGGGGCTCATCGTGCGGTTGCTGCCATTGGCCTTGCTCACCGCTCGGCAGATCATCGAGCAATGCCTTGAAGGCTTTCAGTGCCTGGGCATCCAGCGCTTCGAACGGCCGCTGGGCACTGTCCCGACGGGCGAGTTCAAGTGCGCTGGCTGCTTGCTTGCGACTGAGTTGAAGGCGCTCGAACTCGTTGTTGAGCGCTGCGGCGTCCAGGCGCCGCAACGCGCCGAACCAGCCGTGCAGCAGTGCGCGAACCTCGGCTGGCGGGGCGTCCGGCTGCAGTTGCAGGCGGATGTGCCAAAGCAACTGGCCGGCAAAGGCATACAGCGAATCGCTGTGAACCTCCTGGAGCCAGCCGCGTTGGCGCAGGGCATCGAGCCAGCCGCCTGGGCGGCTGTCGCTCAGGCAGGCCTGCAGCAGGTCCAGGGCCTGCTCGGCACCTGGCGGAAGGTGCTCGTGGGCGAACAGCAAATCAAGGCCGCCTCTGGAGGCTTCGAGCTCGATCAAGGGAATATCGAGCAAGGGTGCGGGAGGCGTTTGCGCTTGCATTTCGCCCGCCCTGAACAGGCTGCCAAACTGCCGGCCCAGAGCTTCGAGCTGCATCAGCGATTGCGGCCCGCACAGGCTCAGATGGATCTGCCCACCGCGATAGAAGCGAGCATGGAAGTCGCCCAGCGCGCGCTGGAAAGCCGGGTCCTGCAACGCCAGGCTGTACCGGTTGCCTGCGTGGAACCCGCTCAAGGGATGATGTGGCGATACGCATTGCAACAGCCTGAACTGGCGTTGCGCCTCGGCATTGCGCGACCAGGCGATGAACTCCGCATGGATCACTTCACGCTCGCGGTGCTGGCGTGCCAGGCTCAGGTCCGGTTCGGCGAGCATCTGGCACAGGCGCTCCAGCGCTGAGCCCAGGGCCGAGACGGGCACTTCGAAGAAAAAATCGGTGGTGCGTTCGCGGGTACTGGCATTGACCTGGCCGCCGAACGCCTGGACATGCCGCATCAGGCCGTCTTCCAGCGGGAAGCGCGCGGTGCCGAGGAACAGCAGGTGCTCGAGAAAGTGCGCTAGGCCCGGCCACCTCGCCGGAGCGTCATGACTGCCGGCATGTACCCTCAAGGCGGCGGCGGCGCGCTTGAGGCGCGGGGCGTGGCGCAGGGTCAGGCGCAGGCCGTTGGGCAGGGTGAGTGTGTTGATAGCGTCGGTCATGGAGCGATGCTAGCGCATTTACGGCGGCCGGGCCGGTGCCATCTGCCACGGTGCCGATTTCGTCGGTGAACCCGAGCCTTTGCCGTCGGCTTCAATCCTGACCGCGGTGAAGATCCCGCCGCAGGTCCGCAAGATACGGAAACGCCTCACGCCCCTTCACCACCCGTTCGTGCTCAAGGTCGGCCAGCAATTGGCATTCCTCGCGTCCGGCCATGGCCAGCAGGCTGCCGTCCGGGCCGATGATGCTGCTCTGCCCGCAATACTGGATATCAGCCTCAGCCCCGCAGTAGTTGGCGTATACCAGATAGCACTGGTTCTCCTGCGCCCGCGAGCGCACGGTCACCTGGCAGACGAAGTCGTAGGGCGTCATGTTCGCGGTCGGCACCAGGATCAGCTCGGCACCCTCAAGCGCCAGGCGCCGGGCGTTCTCGGGAAATTCGATGTCGTAGCAGATCAGCAGCCCCAGCTTCCAGCCATCGAGCTCGACCACCGGAAAGTGGTTGGCGCCCGGGCTGAACATCGAGCGGTCCAGCTCGCCGTACAGGTGGGTCTTGCGGTAGTTGCACAGGCTGCGGCCGTGGGCGTCGATCAGTTGCACGCTGTTGTGAATCGAGCCGTCCTCCGCCCGCTCCGGGTAGCCATAGACGATGGCGATGCGCTGCGCCTGGGCAATCTCCACCACCGCCATGGCCGACGGTCCGTCTTCGGGTTCGGCCAGGCGCTGCACCGCTTCGGCGCCGATGTTGTAGCCGCTGAGGTACATCTCCGGGCACACCAGCAGTTGCGCGCCCCGCGCTGCGGCCAGTTGTGCCTGGTGCTGCAGGCGTTCTAGATTGCCGGGCACGTCCAGTGGCCTGGGCGCTCCCTGGAACAGGGCGATGCGCATGAGCGCCTCCTCGTCTCAGTCAGGCAGGGCGATAGGGCCGATCTCGTGGAACACGTCGCCCGGCCCGGGATTGTCAGCATGGGTCTTGCCGCCGAAGTGGTTCATGATACCCCACACCGCATTCAGCGACGTCTGCACCGCGCCTTCGACCCAGGCCGGGGTCCAGGACACGTCGTCGCCAGCGATGAAGATGCCGCGCTGCTCGGGGGGCAGGTCCTGTTGCATGAAGTGCGCGTACATGCGCTGGTTGTAGCGGTAGTGACCTGGCAGCGCGCCTTTGAAGGCGCCGAGGAAGTAGGGGTCGGCCTCCCAGGAGATGGTGATCGGGTCGCCGATGATGTGCCCGGCGATGTCGGTTTTCGGGTAGATCTTCTTCAGCGCATCCAGGGCAAGCTGCACGCGTTTCTCGGTCGGATGCGGCAGCATCTTCAGCGCATCGCTCATCCATGCGTACGACAGGCAGATCACTCCCGGCTTGTCGTCGCCGTTGTCGAACAGGTAGGTGCCGCGGGTCAGGCGATCGGTGAGCGTCATGCTCAGCAGGTCGCGGCCGGTCTGCGGATCCTTGTCCTTCCAGAACGGGCGATCGACCATGACGAAGGTCTTCGACGACTGCATGTAGCGGGTGCGGTCCAGGGCCATCCACATCTTCTGCGAGAACAGCGACTCTTCGCAGTCGATCTGGGTGGTCAGCAGCCAGCTCTGGCAGGTGGTGAGCACGGCGGCGTAGTGGCGGGTGTCGCCATAGTTGTCGGTAACCGCCAGGCGGCCATCGCTGGCACGGGCGATGCGCTTGACCCCGGCCCGCGGCGCGCCGCCGTGCAGCGAGCGAAGACTGGTGCCGGCCGGCCAGTGCGCAGTGCTGTCCGGCACATGCCGCCAGATGCCCTGCGGCACTTGCTCCACACCTCCGACCACCAGGTGCTGGTGATCGTCGCAGTTGGTCATGACCACGCGGAAGATTTCCAGCATCGAGTTGGGGAAGTCCGAATCCCAGCCGCCGGTGCCGAAACCGACCTGGCCGAACACTTCCCGGTGTTGGAAGCTCAGCTTGGCGAAGGCTTTGGAGGTGGCGACGAAATCGTAGAAGGTGCGGTCGTCCCACAGCGGCACCAGGGTATCCCACAGGGCCTTCAGGCGCGGTACGTCGCGCTCGCGGATGGCCTGCTGAATCTCGCCGAAGCGTGCGCCGTCCTCCAGCGCATCGGCCCAGGCTTCGGCCACCTCGTGGAACAGGGCCGGCAGGTCGGCGGCTTTCTCGGCGTAGTAGGTCTGGCCTTCGAGGTCGATCACCGTGCTGCCCGACGCCGGGGTCAGCGGGTTGGGGAAGGGTTTCGTTTCCAGGCCGAGCTTGTCGACATAGTGGTAGAACGCGGTGGACGATACCGGGAAGCGCATGCCGCCCAGCTCGGCGACGATACCGTCGGTGCCGTTGAAGGCCTGCGAGCGCAGGCGCCCGCCGAGCTTCGAGGCTTCGTAGACGACCGGCTTGAGGCCCAGCTTCATCAGCTCGTAGGCCGCCACCAGCCCGGCGATGCCGGCACCGACGATCGCCACTTCTTCGCCATGCCTTTCAGCGGGAATGCTGCCAAGGCCTGCGGGATGCTCGAGCCAGTCATCGAAGGCGAAGGGAAAATCAGGGCCGAAGATGGTGACCGGCGGCTTGCCGTCGACGGGGTGGCGGTTTTTCTTGTTCATCTGATGACCTTGCCAGAGCGGCTGCGCTGAGGGCGGAGCCTGAGTATAGGAAATGCGTGGCGGTCATTTTATGAAGCGTGGCGTTCGTAATTAAGAGCAATAGTGGCGTCGATATGCAGGCTGATATGTCGATATGACGATCAGGGTTCGCATTATGACAAACGCCTATCCAGGCTGCCCGCGATCCACCTTGCTGCTCAGGATGATCGAGGTGGTGGTCTTTTCCACTCCTTCCAGGCTGCCAATCTGGTCGAGCAACTGGTCCAGCTGTTCCGGTGAGTCACTGAGCAGCCAGGCAACGTAGTCGAACTCGCCACTCACCGCGCACAGCTGCTGTACCTGCCCCATCGCCGACAGGCGGCGCACCACTTCGCGCCCTGATCGTGGTTGCACCGTGATGCCGACATAGGCCTGCAGACCACCCCCGACCAGGCGCTGGCCCAGGCGCACGCCGTAGCCGGTGATCACCTTGTGCTTTTCCAGGCGCGCCAGGCGCGACGTGACGGTGGTGCGGGCGATGCCCAGCTGGCGTGCGAGGGTAGCGACGCTTTCGCGGGCGTTGATCTGCAGCAGGGCAATGAGCTGACGATCGATTTCGTCGAGGGCGATGGCGCGGGAGTCCGGCATGACAAATCTCTGCAATGGGTGCGCTAGCCTAGCCAGACCTGGGCTCGGGCGGCAAGATGAGCCGTTCGCACGATGATGGCAAAATGATTAAATCGATTTCACTTCTGTCCTTGAGCGGGTGCGTATTATGATGCGGCACTTGGTATTTGATAATCATTCTCGCTAAAGAATTGACGCCAGAAATCCCCTCTGCCTAGCTGTAGGTGCCACGTGTCCAGCCTGTTCAAGTTCGACGTCGATGCGGCGTTCTGTGTTTCCTTGCGCGATCGGCAGGACAGCCGCGAGCGCTTCATGCGGGAAGTGGGCAGCAGGATTGGCAATCCACTGGTCTTCCACCTCAGGGACAAGGACATCAACCCGATTCGGGGCCACTACGAGTCCCATCGCGCCTTGGCGCTGATGGCCCTGGAGCACGGCTGGCAGCGCATCCTGATTTTCGAGGACGATGCCAAGCCCTACGACTGGCGTGCCACGTCGATCAACTGGATCAACCGCTTCATCGCCACCCGGCCGTTCGAGAGCCTGCACCTGGGCTATACGATGGGCCGCACCTGGCTGACCTGGTTTCCATTCATCGCCCGTGGGCGGGTCAGTGCACCGCATGCGTACATTCTTTCCCAGGAAGGCTGTCGAGTGCTGGTTGCCGCGCCCTACGACGGTAGAACGCTGGACAGCCTGTTCAAGCGACGGATCAAGCAGCACTGCGCCTACCCGATGCTGTTCCGCCGCATCAGCACTGCCGCCTCCCAGGATGCGCGTGTCGCCCGGCATGAGGATGCGCAGTGGCAGCAGAACTGGGGGCGCCACCTGCGCTCGCCGCTGAAGTATTTCTGGAAAACCTTGTTACGCTGGGGCTTTTGATAACGCAGGGGAAACCGGCATTGACCTTCGAACATCTGCTGGAGTGCTGGCGACTGGAAGTCTCCAACAAAAAGAAGCCGGGACGGTTGGTCAGTTTGCTAAGTAACGTCCTGCGTCGGTCGCGCAGGGATAACAAGCTGCGCTTCCTGTTTTCCTACCGTCTGGCTCAGTACCTGGACGGCAAAGGGGGGCTTGCCCGCCGGCATGCCCGCGGCATGCAGCAGCGACTCAATCTGAAGTATGCGCTGGACATCGACATCGGCGCGCAGATTGCGCCTGGGTTGCGCATCGCCCATCTGCCAGGCGTTGTCATCACTCGGCATGTACGGATCGGGCGCAATTTCTTCATTCGCCAGAACTGCACGATCGGTATCAAGACCTTGGGGCTGGAGCACTACGCGCTGGAGATCGGCGACAACGTCAGCCTGGGCGCCAACAGTTGCATCATCGCCGACCGTCTGCGCATCGGTGACAACGTGGTGATCGGTGCGATGTCACTGGTCACCCGCGACATTCCCGCCGACACGACGTTCTACAACCCAAGGCAGGCGACGCTGCTGCAGCGCTGACGGTTGCCGTGAGGTTCAGCCGACCGAAGCTGCAGGCGAACGATTGCTGCGACTGCCCGACAAAAGCACCATGACTGCCGCCAGCAGCAACACACAGGCATAGGCATTGGTGGTAACGACCAGCCCGACATGCTGGGTGGCGATGCCGGCGGCAACTGCCGGCAGGCTGAAGGCCAGGTAACTCAGCACATAGAACCCGGCCATCAGCCCGCCGCGTTCGTGAGCGAGGGCCAGCGGCACGACCGAGCGCAAGGCGCCGAGAAATCCGCCACCAAAGCCCAGGCCGGCGACTGCGGTGCCGAGGAAGAACAGCCAGGCCAGGCCGCAGTCCACGCCGATCAGGGTCAGCAGCAGGCCGGTGACCAATGCCAGGCTGCCGCGGCGCAGGATCACCTGGGCCTCGCTGTTGCGCAGGGCGAAGATGCCCAGCGCGCCGCAACTGGTGAGGAGAAAGACCAGGGTACCGCCGACCAACGGTGCCTGCAGCCCTGTGACCTGGCGCGCGAGCGTCGGCCCCAGCGACAGGTAGAAGCCCCCCAATGCCCAGAGACTCGCATTCAGCGGTGCGATCCGCCAGAAGGCCCGCCGGGCCTGCGGCGGAATCCGCACCCGTGGCCGCAGCGAGGCCCATGCACCGGGCTGACGGCTGATGCTTTCCGGCAGGCGCGCCAGCACCAACGCGAACAACGCAAAGATCCCCAACAGAACCAGGAACACCCGGTGCAGCGGTTCGCCGGAAAACTGCATCAACGCACTACTGCCCAAAGCGCCAAGGGCCAGGCCCAGCATCGGTGTCACGCTGTTGAGCAGCGGCCCGCGCTCACGGTCGAAATCCAGCAACGCCGCGCCCAGCACGCTGGTAGCAAGCCCTGTGGCGCAGCCCTGCAGCAAGCGGGCGACGATCAACGCCTCGACCGATTCTGCACGCAGGAATACCGCCATGGCCAACACCTCCAGTGCCAAGGCGGCTGCTATCACTGGGCGCCGGCCGATGTGATCGGACAGCGAGCCGCACACCAGCAACGTCAGCAGCAAACCGCCCGCGTAGATGCTGAAGACCACACTCAGCAAGGCCGGCGAGAAGCCCCAGGTTTCGCGGTAGAGGGCGTAGAGAGGTGTCGGCGCGCTGGCCGCAGCCGAGAAGGCGATCAGTATCGCCCCCAATAACCACAGGGAGGCAGCGCGAGACAGACCGTTGCGGCGTTCGCGCATGCTTTTGGGTAAGGTATCGCTCATGGTTGCTCTCGCAAAGGCTAAGAGTTAGCTTTTGCAGACGATGAACCTGTTTCGAGATAAAAGCAAACTCTTTGCGTTAAGGTGCATATGGCGATCAATCAGGGCGTGCGTCCAGGCGGGCGTAGTGCGAGGGTCCAGGCCTCGGTCCACAATGCGGTCAATCAGCTGCTGGAGGAGCGCGAGCGTGGCGAACTGACCGTGCCGCTGATCGCTGCCCGCGCCGGAGTAACGCCTTCGACCATCTATCGACGCTGGGGCGACCTCAACGAACTGCTGGGTGACGTTGCGCTGCAGCGCATCCGTCCGGACAGCGGCCCGACCGACACCGGCAGCCTGGCTGGAGATTTGCTCGCCTGGGGCATCCAGTACATGGAAGAGACGTCATCGGTACCCGGCCGCGCCGCGGTGCTCGACTTGCTGGCGGCTGGTGGCGGCTGCTCCGGACGCTGCCTGGAGATTGCCACGGCACAGTTTGGCGCGATTCTCGAACGCGCAGTGGCACGCGGTGAGCCGGTTCCGAGCAATGATCGCGTGGTCGATAGACTGATGGCCCCGCTGGTGTACCGGATTTTGTTTTCCGGTGAGCCGCTGGAAGCGGCGTATGTAGAGGCGTTGGTGGAGGTGACGCTGGAGGGGATTACCGGCTGAGGGTTGCTTGCCGCCAGATGCAAAAAAGCCGCGCTGATGCGCGGCTTTGTCGTATCTGGTGGGCCCACACGGACTCGAACCGTGGACCAAAGGATTATGAGCCCGAAAAAATCCCCCGTGCCGGCTGATTAAATCTTCGATTCACCTGATTTTATTGAATATTTACCGACATTGGGGAAGGGTATTCGAATTCGGTGTGGACACATTGTGGACACATTCAACTGTACCGAGCTGCACAGATCTTCAATTCTTTGCACGCTGTGCAATGCCCTGGTACGCCAGGCGGCCCGTGCAGCGCCTGCCCTGGGCTGGGATTGCACCAGCCTTGGCCGTTGCACTATTTCGCGAGGCAAAGCGCGTCGGCGGGAGGGGGATAAGTGGTTTTTAGATGCCAATTTTTTATCAACACTGATTTTAGGGGTTTGACGTGCAGTTTGGGATGGCGCAGATAGTGCCAGACGATACTATGATGGCGATTGCCCACCAGTAGGTCTCTCTTCTGTAGCTAGCCCGGTCCCAATGAATAGTAGGAGAAGTAGAATTCATGGATATAGTAGATTTCGATCAGTGCCTGTTTTATTTAGGAATGACCAGTAAGTCTAAGAGTAGTTTAGAAGTGCTGCTGCCTTACGGCGCTGGCTTAGTTGGCGTGGTAGTCGGCTTCGTGATTAATGTGGTCCGAGATAAGTTAAAGGATAAATCCTCTAGAAATAGTAAGATGGTCTGTATTGATGAAGATGTTCATAGGCTCCGACATCTCATGCAGATTTCTATGCTAGAGCTGCTCGAGATTCTTAATGCTATCGATATGAAAAAAAAGCCACCAGGGGCAAATATACCTTCAAGTTTCAAAGCTCCTTTGCTTGAGGATTTCTTTGTTGATGTGGCGATAAAATATGATGTCCAAGTTCGCTACCACCTTAAAGAGCTAATCACGCATACCGCTAAGTTGGATCAAGGTGTTAGTGCTTTATTTGATATGCAGCCAGGCTTTGATATGTCCCTCAAGGTTTTGGGTCTGATGGATGCTCTTGCATATGGGGTGAGAAATTGCGATGGCTTTTACGGTGAGTCTGCACGGGCTGACGTTGTAGCGATATTGAAGTCGCTCAATGTGCATGAAGACAAAATAACTCTCTACCAGCACATGGTTTTGAATGCTGAAAATCATAACTCGCTAGAGCTATGACTCGATGTCGAACAATTTGAGGGGCGATTGATGAAGTATGAAAAGACCTTAAAGAAGCTATGCAGGCTGCCAAAGCTTGACCCATCAATCATTGTTGATTCGTTTGCGAGAAATGAAGGGGTGCCTGTATCGGTTGTAGCGATTTCCATCGAAAAGCCAGCTTTTGAAATTTATTGTGGAAATAATATTTTTTTGCTTTTGGAAAGACCTGTCAGTTTTCATAACAAGCGGTCTGGAAGACTGACAAACACTCAAATGGTTCTGCTGGAATATGCATCTCCAGTCCCGCTGTATCTCGGGCAAGGTCAACTTTCAAGTACTTTGTATGAAGCGCATAGGTCTCCTAAGCCACATCAGGCCGTAGATCAGTGGCTTGAAGATATAGTTGAAATTGAGCTATTGATTACGTACTTTTTACGGTATTTTTCTAATAGTGAAGCCCTAAAAGATTATCGCCTTATAATATTCGAAGCTATAGAGGCCTTTTACATGGGTCTAGATCATATAGCTATTATGTCTCTTTTGCCGGTATTTGAAGGAGGGTTGAGGAACGTCCAGAGTTTAGTTCTCAATGTAGATCGAGCGAATGTTAGTAGTGATATATTCGCAAAGCGTCTGAAACAGATCCTGAAGGAGTGGGGCTCTCGCCGGGTAGCCAAATATTCTTGGCATCCGGGAGTATATGGGTGTGATGATGTTGAGGTTGATTTTTATACTCACATATGCCCTCAAGCCGACGTGATAAATTGTTTTCTTATTTTTTTCAAAAACGTACTATATAAAGACTCTTGCAGCGGTCAGCTTGGGTTTAATAGGCATGTTATATTGCATCTGTTGGATAATGATTTCAATCGCCCTGCGAACTTCTATAGAATTTTTCTAGCGCTTACCCATATAGCATTTATCGAAAGTCTGTCTAATCAAAATGTACCTTTTTTTTGGCCTGGCTATGATACCGAGTCAAGGCGCTTGAGTAAGTATATCGAATACTTGGGTGCGAGCATGGATGGAAGGCGTAATATATTGAGGGGTTTCGGGATTTCCGGATACCCGACAAGAAAGGATGAGAATTAAGGCAGGCGCTGGGTTTTATAAATTAAGATGTTCACGATAACAGCACTTGCCACACAAAGGATGTCGCAACAATCAATCAAAGATGAAAGGAGCAGGGCCGAAAATATCGGGGCCTGCTACTCTTATGCGCTGATCTGGTCTGATTTCGATTTAAGCAGTGATGGGCTTGAGTTGGAGACCGAGAGACTTCGTGGCGGTGCTGGCGGTAGTGAATGCGCCGGCATTGTTCGGCGAGGGGCTCGACGCATGGGTGTGCCCAGCCAGCTCCAAGTTCATCTGCTCGACAATATCTAGGAGGTCGCACAGCACCTGCAGCACGTTCACTCCTCCCGACCCTAGCCACGTTTTCGGCGCCTGCAGGCGCTGACTCACAGCGACTACACTCCGTCGCAGGCCCTGAATCTGCTCCTGGTAGTCACCACCGATCGTCGCATTGAGCTTCTGCCCAACCACCAAGTTGAGATCGCGCCCGGTGGCCTGGTGCAGGTCATCGACAGCGGCCAGGCTTGCGGATCCGCCGGACAGCAGCTTGAGCGCGCCTAGGGCTTCTACCTTCTTCACCCCGCCCACCGTCTCGGTGGAATGGTCATCCACGTTCCTGGTGTGGCTCTGGAACTGCTCGGTGTTGGCGATGGCCTCAACCTGGCGTTCGATCGCCTTGTCCTGGATCTTTCCATCCGTCTGGCGCAGCCAGTTGCCGTCCGCGTCCACTCGCTGCTGGCAGGCCTCGCTGTGCTGCCAGACCTGGTCGCCCTTCGGTACCCGGGGCAGGCTCAGGCCATGCGGCAGGATCTGCTGGATAAACGGCTTGTGCGGCAGGCCGTAAGCGAACGAGACCACAACCGTGGTGCCCTCCTCGGGGAAGCCAAACATGCCAGCTTCCTGGCCGCCCATCGGCGCTGGCAGCGGCAGACTGGTGAACACTGGCAGCGCCGGATCCGGCTCGCCGTCTGGTAACAGTACCTGGACATCCACGCCGAAGCGCGGGCGGAAGTCGTCACACAGCCCGGGCGCCGCCGGCGCGTCCGGTACCGCGATCACGCGACCGAAGCGCGGCAGGTGATAACCCCCGGTGATCTCGGGGAATTGGCGCTCTACAGCGCGGCGGATTGCGTCTTCCATCGAATGGCCATCTGGTTGCCGGCGAGGGCCACGTGGGTGACGCGCTCGCCCTGGTTGATTGTTGCTCCAGGTCGCAGCCCGGGAAGGGCCGCGATCATGGCGCTCTGGTTGCCCTGGTAGCTGTCGAACAGCTCGACGGGCAGCTGCAGCGCAGGACGTACGCCGAAATAGCTATCGACCCAGCTACCCACGAACACCTCGCCGTCGCCTTGCTGCTGCCACATGAAGTCGGGAATGTCGTAGACCTGGGCCAGGCTTTCCATCGCCTGGTAGCCCGCCGCCAGGCTGTAGAAGTAGGGCGCCCGGCTCGAGGCGTAGGGCCGATCGGGGACGCGGAAGCGCAGCCCGGTTTGGCGACTGGCCTCCTCGAGCACGGCGCGTAGATCCACATGGCGCAGGTTCATCGGCATCGGCTTGGCCAGGATCGCCGCCAGCTCGCGGCAGAACAGCACCTGCTGTTTCGAGTTCGCTGCAGTACTCCGTTCGACGTAGCCCAGGAAATGCCGCTGCAGTGGCTTGTCGTTGTAGCCTAGGTCGAAGGCCACCAGGCCTTTCAACGGCTGGTCGGCCTGGACCGTGAACGTCGCCCGGCCCGGGTTTCGCAGCTCGAGGCGTACGTCTGCCTTGACCAGGTCATATCCGACCCCGGCCACGCTCAGAACTTGGTGGAGCTTCATTTGCCTCCCCCAAGCCAGTCATCCACCTTTTTCAGGGTCGCCTCAAAGCCAGTCAGCCCCTGCTTCTGGCCATCGTCCCCACCTCCTCCTCCACCAGCAGCGCCCACGGCGGATCCGGTACCGGATTGAGCGGTGACGGTGCCCTTGGCGCTGCGCTTCTCGACCTTCTCCGGGTTCGACTTTTTCTCCGTCAGCCCGAACTGGATGCGCCACATGGCAAGGATGTCGTCTTCGCGGGCGCTCACACCCTCGGCGAACTGCACTTGGCGCATGCCGAACGCGGCGGCGGTGTCGTTCACGACGCGGTACGTCTTGAGCTGGCCACCGCCCTCTGTGGCCTCGGCCACGCGCATCAGATCGCGCAGCCAGGCGGCGTTCTTGTACGGGATGTTCAGCGTCACGGTGAGCGTCTTGGGCTTGAAGCCCTTGTGCGCCGTCTCTGTGTTGCTGGTTTGCCCGGACAGGTCGTCCGCCTCGATGCGCAGGTTTGCGGTCACTTTCAGGCCTTTGCCCTGGATCGCGGTACCGTCCAGCAGGAGCAGTGTCATAGGCCCACCAGTTCGCGCACGAAGCTCAGGCCCTTCTGTGAGCCCACCATGATGACGCCGGCACAGATGACCCACTCGTGCCCCGGGGCGTCGTGCTCGAGCAGCAGGCGGCGCAGCTCGGCGTTGCTGCCTGGTCCGATCGCCCTGGCCCGTGTAGCGGTGTCCGGCTGGCGATCCTGCAGCGACTGCTGCAGATCCTGCAGCTGCTTGTCACGGTTGCGCTGTTGCTCGGCCTTGCGGCTGGCCAGCGCGCTCAGGTCTGCCATGGGTGAGCTGTCCGCCGCGTAGCTCTCCAGGACGGCCAACTGGCCCGCCATGGACCGCTGGGCGGCCTTGACGACGGTGCAGCGCTCCAGGGGCAGCGGCTGCCAGCGAGGGAGCGGGCCGGCCTGGGGGATCTGCCATTTTTCCGCCTCGAGCTTGGCCAGGTGATCGGCGCGGCGCTCGGCGCGGACCAGCTCCGGGACCGGCATCAGTGCATTGAAGCGGCCCAGACTTGCGGCCAACTGGTCGTAGCGGGTGGCCAGGAACAGTATGCACAGGGCGTGCTGCTCGCCCTGGGGCCGGGCCGCGTCGGTGGCGTCGGTGAGTTTGTTGGCCAGCGCCTGCAGGAGGTTCGGTGCTGACAGAAAGCGTTGGTGCCCGCGCCCCTGGCCTATACCGGATTGGAACGGTGTCACGACCAGGCACGCCGGCGGCTCGCTCAGCTGCTCGGCCATGGCCTGGCGTCCGGCCTCGCTCGGCCCCTTGGCTGCTGCACCGACTGGCCCCGGGTTGGTGGTGGTCACCGCCTCGAGGTCGGCCAGGCGCGTGCCGGTGCTGGCCAGCTCGCGATCGGCCAGCGCCTTGGCGCCGCTCAGCTGGTCCATCCATCTGGTGGATTCGGTGGGCCAGCGCATTGTGACCGGCGACCAGGTCATGCCGGCGCCGTCCAGGTGATGGCGCGCATCGCTTTGAGCTTCTTGTCCTGCAGTGCCTTGGCCAGGTCACGCTTCAACTGATCGGCGTGCTGCAGCGCGGCCTGCTTGAACAGCACCAGGTCCTTGTTCACCTGCAGCAACTGCTCGCGGGTGTGGTCCCGGAAAGCGCGCACGCCATCCGGGCCGGTGCACGGATAGGCGCTGTCCAGACCACTGAACATCAGGCCGGTCAGGTTTACCTGGTCCTCCAGGGCGCTGCTGTAGCGGAAGGCCTCGCCCAGGGCGCTGGAGCTAAAGCCCGCCTCGATGTACTGGCTGCAGCCGCCATTCACCTCTGTCAGCTTCTGCTGGTACAGCTTGGCCAGGATGGCGTTCGTATCGTCTACCCACTCGCCATTCTTCCAGACCTGGTCTGGTGCTGGCTTCTTCATCGTGTAGCCGGACGGGATCGCTCCCATACCGTCCAACGTCAGGGGCTCGCCGGTGGTGATGCTGTACACGACCAGGCCTTTGAAGTAGTCCACCAGCTGCCACTGTTTGCCGTCCCAGTGAGCCGCCTTGTTATCAGGAATGAGCGGTGGGGGAGTCTCTACGCACCCGCCGGGGATAAGGAACACGCCAGGCTCCAGCGGCGACTCTTCCGCTTCGGTAATACCGGTGAACAGGCCCATCGGGGAGGTCTGGTAGACGGTCTTCGTCTTTGTCATGAATGCCTCAATACTTGATGTAGGTGTACAGGGCCATGTTCACAGGCCTGGATTCGTTGCCGCCTGACGGATCGACGGTGACGGTGTGGGCATGAACGCCGTCCCCCAGCATGACCAAAGACGCACTGTGGACGTGATTTCCGCCTGGATCTACAGCTTGGATGGAACGCACTGGCCCACCGCCCGGGGCGACCAAATCTGGATAGATGCCCGCTACGTCGTTGCTACCCATACGAAGGGTATGAGGGTGAGTGCCGGACTCACCGATGGATACCGACGACCCCGGGTGGTAGTGCCAACCGTTTTCGCCCGTGACGGCGTAGTGGTTGTGGCTCTGGTTCTGGCTGTACTGCAAGGTGCTTTGCACCCGCCCTACGTCGAACCCACGGCCATCATCCATGTCGCGAATGAACAAGCCCCGTGTGTCGGGCAAGTTGAAGGTATTCACGCCGTCACCGGCCCCGAACAGGGTGCCGATCTGGGCAAAGAGGCGGGAAAAGGTCGTTCGACTGACTGCCGCGCCATTGGTCCGCAGGCATCCGGGCGGCGCGGTTCTGCTGAACGAAGTGACCAGGCTGCCCACCGGCAAGATCACTTCTGGGTTCAGGTTGCCCGTGTGGTACAGCTCGACGGTGGGGGTCCAGTTGCCGTCATTCTTTGTGGAGCGCGCAAGCATCCGCACATTCGGGCCGCCTTGCTGGAAAGCCAATTGAGCGGAGTACGTGCCGGCTGCGTACGGCATTACGAGGACGCTGCAGTAGTTCACAAGCGAGGTGGGGCCGTCAGTGAAGGCATGGAAACCACCCGGCAAACCGGGGGAGTCGATCGGACTCACCGGGGCGGTGCTGGACCCCAGCCCTACCTCACCCCGCCGAATCGCGTCGGTGATCCCGTATCCGGCCAGCGTAGTGGCCTTGTTAGCCTTGCTGCTGGGATCAAAGGTAGCGGCATGCCATACCTGGTTGCCGTTCCAATACAGCTCGCCGGCGGAAGTCATGGCCAGGGTGCCTGCGGCGACCGTTCCCCAATGAAAACCGATGCGGGGGGCGTACTCGAATGCCCCGCTGGCGTTCTCGACCAACCCCACCTCCCGGATCTCCAGCGCCGGCGTTTGATAGGTCTCGCCAGGCACTGGGGAATAGAAGCGGGGCACCTGCCCCGAATGACCGGTGTGCAGGGCATCGGTGATGCCATAGCCGGCCAGCGTGGTGGGCTTGCCGCTGTTGATCTTGCTCCAGTCGAGTGCAGGGATATCGCTCGGCAGCAGCAGCTCGCTACCGATGACTTGCCCTTTGGCGTTCACGACGGGCTTTGCCCAGGCGCCAGGCGTAACGCCGAGATCGGCCAGGGTCAGTCGAATACCCACGTTAATCGAACCGTCGATTTCGGCCTGGCCGGTTGCATCGCCAAGAAATGCCACCCGGCGTGCCGAGGCCCACCGGTGGGCTTTACCCGCTGGGGTGGTGCCGTCTTCGAGGTCGGCGACGCGCTGGCGGACCTCTGCGACCGATCGCGCAGAGGCAAAATGCTTGACCAGCGGTCCATCGATCACTTCCACGCCGCGCCGATCGACGACACCTGCAGCGCTGAGATCGGCCAGCGGCACGCAGTAGTGCTGAACCCCTACTGCATCTTTCCAGTCGCCGAACGCGTTCGCGCCGCCGAACACCACCGTCCAGCGAGCCACCACGTCGCTCAGCTGCCGTTCAAGGACTACATCCAGCCAGGCGGTAGTCGGCAGCGCTGGCGGGAGGATCGATGCCGCTCTGGCGTCGAGCCGAATACCCTCGACGTACGCCGTGCCAGCTTTGACCTGGTACCCGGTGGCGGGCGTGCCGATCACCTGCAGCGCATCATTGAAGAAACAGGCGCGCCCATATACGTCGCGGTTACTGAGGCGCTCGCGCTCATCGATCCCGGCCAGGCGCACGGTGAAATCATGCTGCCAGGTGCTGGCATCGATGGTGATCCCGGTCAGCTCCTGCGCGCCGCTGTACTCGACCAGGATGTTACGGGTGACGTTGTTGCCGATCTGCACCGGTGGGATGTTGCGGCGCTTCTGCTGCAGGGGCAGATAGGCCACGGCGAACAGCACGCCCTCAGCGGACTCCAGGCCCAGCCAGTTCCAGTCGAAGTCGCCGATATCGCTGCCCAGCATCGAGCTGTAGACGACCTGGTTCGGGTTCACGTACCCGCTGTTCCCTGCCGGGATCTCGTAGGTGTGGACGATCTGCGCCGCCGGCGGCTTCGCTGCAGCGCGGTCGATCGGCTTTGCAGGATCCAGCCCGGGCACGTTGGCGTAGATGAAGCGGGCGATGTGCAGGACTTCCTTTGCCCCCTGCTTCTGGGCAATCAGGCTTTCGCCGGCGAGGGTGATTCTGGCCACGGCGGGCTCCTACAGGCTGGCGACCAGCGTCTGCTGGTCGTCGTTGAAGTCGGCTGCGAGCAAGCGCAGCGTCACAGGGGTGATCGACACGAAGTCATAGCGGCGGCAGGTACGCCCGTACTGCTGCACCAGGACGCGCAGCAGCTCGGGGTTCTCCGACAACTGCGAGTCGGAAAGGCGCAGGAGCACAACGTCCCAGTCCCGATCGGGCATGCGCTCGTCGATCTCGATGTAGCCCACGCCAAGGCGGCGCAGGATGCGTTTCAGGCCGGCTGTGCTGCCGGCGTCCACGGCGTTGATGAAGGCGTACTTCACGCGCAGGCGATACAAGCCCTCGGGCTCGTTGTTGAAGCGGGTGATATCCCGCTGCCAGGCCATCAGATCGAGGATGGTCAGGTGGCAGGTCTCGGCGTCGGCCTGCAGGAGCGGCCACTGGACCCAGCCCTTCACCTTTTCCCACCAGGACTGCGCCGCTGCGGTGAGCTTTGCCAGCTCGGCGCCGCCGAGCCAGAACGGCAGTTTCATGCGAATCATGCGAACGTCACCTGCAGGCTGGCGATGCGGGGGATATCCAGCTGCGACACGATGTCTTCGCCGGCGAAGCGCAGCGACTCGATTTCGGGGAACACCTGGTGAAGCTCCTCACCGAGGCGGCTCAGTGAAAAGCGCGACTGCGGGTAGGTCAGGGTCGGGCGGTAGTCGCTGGCTGTGCTTTCGCGGAACGCGGCGCGGATGAATAGCGCGATGTTGTCCTGCAGGGCCTGCCTCTGCAGGGCGGTGAGGTTTGGCCGGGGCCACACAGTCACGCTGATGGCGTGAGGGGTTTCCGGCATCACGAACACGACCAGGTCGTCACCGTGGCCATGGTTCCCGCCGTCGCGAATGTGGGCGTTGATCTGCTCCAGGAACGATTCCGCCGGCACGCCGGCGTCGAACAGCACAAAGGCGTTCGCGCTGCCAGGACCGCGTGGCGCGCCGTGTTCGAAGTAGATCCCATCAGGGCGCACGCCCGGGAACGCGGCGATCATGGCGCGATACACGGCGTCGGTGTGCCACTGGTTCACCGCGCTGAACTGGTTGCGCACGCGAAGGCGCAGCTGGTCGTCGGGCTCAGGATCCGCACCAGGTGCCGTCATCCAGTCGTCGGCGTTGATGACCTGGGCAATGCCCGGTACCGGCTCGAGCAGGATCGCGTAGTAACCCGGGGCGAGGTTGTAGCCGCTGCCGACCTCGCGGGCGCTGACTTTGACCGACACCTGCAAGCGCCCGTCCGGGAACGTGGCGTCCTCGATCGTCACCAGCTGGTAGACGTGCCCGTTGATCGCAGCGGACTGCACGACCACGCCGGCGGGCATCTGCAGCTCGCCGGCGGTGTTCTCGCGGGTGAACAGCAGCACACCCTGGGCCTTTGTTGCGCCCTTGCGCTCGGTGTTCACCGCCCACGCCAAGGTGTCCAGCCAGGCGCCGCTGGCCGTCTTGACGAAAAAGTTGGGCAGGACGGTGTCGCTCAGGAACGTCAGCAGCCACATGACAGGCTTGGTCACCAGCGCGGTCACGACCCGCCAGAATGGGCTGTAGGCGCTGGTATTGCTCAGCTTGCTGCCCTGGGCGGCCACCTCGGCCTCCCAGGCCTGGCGCAGGCCTGCCTCGGTCGTCGGAATGCCGGCATCGCTCAGCGCCCGGCGGAAATCTACGTCACTCACAGAAACACCTCGATATCGCCGAATTTCAGGGTTTTGGCCGTGACCAGGTACACGCCTGGCCGGTCCTCGAGGATCCGGGCGGTGCCCGGTACCAGGCGTTCGTCGTCTTCCACCAGCAGCTCCAGCTGCAGGATGCAATCGGCCTGGCGTTGGCGGCTGCGCTCGGCCACCAGGGTCACCAGCAGCCCGCTTTCGCGGATCATGTGGGCGATGTCCTGGGCGATGCTGGCCCTGTCCTCGATCAGCAGCGGCTGGCGGGAGGGATCCAGGACCAGGTCGTTGTCCTGAATCAGTAGGTCGATGTACTCGCTCATCAGCCCACCGCCATGCCGATCATGTTTTCCAGCTCAAGCGGGGTCATTGGCTTGCTGCCGTTGTTGATCTCCACTTTTTCAACGTGCATGCGTCGATCCTGGCTCTGTGTGTTGTTCTGGATCTGCTTCATCAGCCCGCCCTGGGGCACCGCATTGGGCCGAACGGGTGTGATGCTTGGCGCAGCCTGGGCCAGACGCTCGCGGCTACGCTCTGCCTGCTCGATCGGCGCAGCCACCTCGACCTGGACCGGCGCCGCCGGCAGGGCTTCCATGCGCTTGAGCAGCGGCGCGATCGGTTCGACTGCAGGTGGCAGCGCTGCGGCCGGAGCAATCGCCGCCGGCGCAAGTGCTGCGCCTGGCAGTGTCTTGGGCTGCTGCTCGAGCACCTTGGCCACCGGCGCCGGCGGCACAGCCGCGGTTGGCAGCGCGGCCATCAGCGGGGCCTCTGGCTGGACGGTCATCAGTGCCCGGGGCTCGGGCAGCGTCAGTGCCGGCGCTGGCATGGGCGTGACACCGACCGGCACAGTCTGGCTGGGTATCTGCGGCACGTTGGGCGGCGTAGGCACGTCGCCGAAAGTGGTCTCGATGTTCACGCCCGGGATCTTGTTCAGCATGTCGATCAGGCCACTGATGGCCTTCTGGAAGATAGCCACGATGCCGTCCCACGCGGACTGCGCCATGGCGCCCCAGCCGCCCATCGAGCCGAACCAGTTGGCCAACTGGTGTAGCTGGTCAGCGACCCACTGGAACGCCTGGGTGTTCACCAGCGCGCTGGTCCACTCGTCCCAGTACACAACAGCGGCCACGACCAGGGCGATCAAGGCGGCAATGCCAGCGATCACCAGCCCCACGGGGTTGGCCATCATGGCGGCGTTGACCAGCCAGATAGCGCCCTGCCACAGCAACATGGCGCCCTTGGCCAGGCCGATGACCGCGATCATGGCGAGCACTCGCGCAACCAGGAGCACGCACTGGATGGAGTGGGCGACGAACATCGCGATGCTGCGCCAGCCGGTCCAGGTGAGCAGGGTCCAGACGACGTTCAGGCCCAGCATGGCCATCTTGCTCAGGCCCACCACGATGCTCAGCGTGCTGATCGCGGCGGTGATGGCCAGCGTGGCCAGCGTGGCGATCCCCATCACCCGGGTGATGTTCGGGAACAGCTGGGTCCAGCGGGTCAGCGTCTTGCCGATATCGACCAGGCGCGTCATCAGCGGCTGCAGTATCGGGATCAGCGCCTGGCCGAAGGCGATGCGCAGCGACTGGACCGCCGCGCCGAGCTGCTGCCAGGGATCGACCATGGCTGCGGCCATCTTCTCGGCCTGCTCCAGGCCCCGCACCTTGCCGAGCTGGTCAATGCCGTTCTTGAGGCGGTTGGTGTCCTGGGCCAGGGCGCCGATCACCTGGGCACCTTCGCCTCCGAAGGCCTCGACCAGCTTGCTGTTCGCGGCAGCGTTGCGCAGATCCCCGAACTTGCCCTGCAGCTTGGCCAGGATGTCGAGCATCGGCAGGACTTTGCCGTTGGTGTCGGTGAACTTGATCCCCAGCTTGTCCGAGGCGTTGCCGATGTTCTCGAAAAACGCCTTGTACCGCCCGCCGGCGTCGCCGCTCTCCATGGTGCTGGACAGGCTGCCCAGGACTGCCATCTGTTCGGCCAGGTCGATGCCCGAGGCGGTAGCGATCGCGCCCGCTTCCTTGAAGCCGTCTTTCATCTGCTCGCCGCTGGTCCTGAACAGCTGGACCGCCAGGGCGGTCTGGCCGCCCAGCTTCTCGACCCACTGGCTTTTACCCATGGCGTCGGCCTGCTGCTTCTGCAGGTTGTACAACGTGCCCACGTACTCGCTCATCACCGCCGTATCGGACTTGGTGGCTTTGGCGAGTACGTTGCTGGTGTTGGTGAAGGTGGCCAGCTGGGAGCCGGCCAGGCCTTTGATGGCGCCTTCGATCTTGTACGCCGAGGCGACGAACGACGCGGCGTTCTCACCGTAGGCAACGGAAAAGTCCAAGGACTTGGCGTTGAGCGCGTCCAGGGCGTCCTGGGCCACCCCCAGCGAGCGAACATCGCCCAGGGCGCGATTCACCTCCAGGGCAGGTGCCAGCGATCCCTCGATACCGGTCAGCGAGCCCCACAGGCCCGCCACGCCGGTACCGATCTGCTTGATGTTGGCTTCGCCCTTCTCCGCCAGGTCACTGAAGCCCTTGGTCACCTTGGCCAGGGGCGCGGTGACCTTGTCAGTCAGCGACAAGATGAAGTCCAGGCGGCTGGATGCGTTGTTCGCGCTCATGGGGTGGTCAGCTTCCGTTGAATGCTCGTGCGATGCCGTTGGCTATGGCGATTTCCATCCGCCGCCAGTGCTCGTCCTCCAGCCATTTGGCTGTGCCCAGGTTCTCGGGCGTCGGGGCGGCACCGGGTAGCCAGCGTTCGCCCAGGGCCAGCAGTTGGCCCAGGCCGTCCTCGGTCAGGCGCTCAGCGTGCTCGAGCGCTTTTTTACGACGACCTCGACCTTCGGCGAGAACTCTTCAACCAGGGCGCCGGCGATTTCCATCGCGGTGGTGGGGTGCGACAGCAGCGGCTTGAGCTTCGCTTTCTGGTCCTGGACCACGGCGTTCATCAGCAGGTTGTGGGACGGGGCAACCTTGTTCGCCTGGGTCAGGCCATTGATGTACTTGGTGACCAGGGCGGTATCCATGACGAAGTCGAAGTCTTCGCCGCCGATTTCCAGAGTGATTTCAGCGCGTTCGGTCATTGCGGTGTTGCTCCTGTAGTGGGTGGGGTCGTGCAAAGGGTGCGGATGTGGCCCTGCAGGCCGAGAATCATTTTCTGGCTGAGGGCGAGCTGATCCCGGAGGGTGAAATAATCCGATCGAGCGTCTGCTGCGAGTTCGGCGGGGCCTGCATCAGCCACGCCGGCGGCGCCGGTACCGGAGCCGGTACGCACTGCGGGGCAGGTGGCTTTGACGAGCAGCCGCTGATCACGATCATCAACAGCAAGGCGCAGATCCTGGTTGTGTTTGAGGGCATCGGTCAGTTCCTGAAAGTGTTGGGCGTCGTTAGCGGCAACGATCGCCAGGCGCTGCCCGGTGAGGTGTGCCGCTTCGCGCAGCCCTGCAGCTTCCGTTTGTGCTGTGTCGCGCTCCGATCGGGCGTGGTCGCGCTGCTCGAGCACATGCGCGAACTCAAGCCAGGCCACGCCGGCGACCAGGACTACGGCCAGCAGAGCGATCAGGCCGCGCACAGGGCGGCCTCCTCGAGGCGCCGGGCGTGCAGTCCGGGTACAAACACCTTGCGGCCCTTGGCGTCGGTGACGTAGGCCCACACGGGGCGCCCATCGGCGCCCCAGGCCAGCGCCCGGCAGCCTTCCTTGATACGCCCGAGGTTGATCAGCACCAGGGCGCGACTTGCGCAGGTCGATGGCGTGCCGACGTTGTGGCCGTGGCTGGACAGCGCATCGAACGTGTTCTGGCTGATGCTCTCATTGGTCAGGCAGTCGGCCAGAGCCAGTTGCCCCTTGCGCGTCACCAGCTGCTCGACCTCGGCGCAGCGCGCCGGCGACCAGTAGTCGCCGACGATCACCGGATACGGGCTGGTGTAGCGAGTGATGCCCTTGCAGACGGTCGGCAGGCCCCGGGCAAGCTTGTCGGCGTAGGCGACGTTCTGCCCTTCGCCTTCCCACTTGCCCAGGAACGCCATTAGCGTGCTGCTGCTCAGCACCAGGGCGACAGCACCGGTCAGGATCTTGTTACGCAGGCTCATGGCTTGATCCTCCAGTCACGCAGCATCTGGCGGTACTTGGGAACCAGCAGGAGGATCTGCAGCACCATGTAAACCGCCGTCAGCATGTAGGCGACCGCCGACCAATCGACGGCGCCGGTCACGCCGGTGGCGGCGACTCCGATCGCGGGCGAGGCCTTGGCCAGCGCGATCGCGGTGTCCTGTGCGGCCTGGTTCGTGCTCATCGCTGGCCCCTTTTCTCGAAAGTGGATTGGCACGGAACGCAGCGGGTCATGCCGCCGAGGGCGCGGCGTGCCTCCGGGATCTCGTCGCCGCAATCGTCGCAATGGGTGAGGCTTGGCCCTGTCGCCGGCCCGTTGCCTCGAGCAGCGGCGATCGCCTGGTCACGCTGACGCTGTTCCAGCGCCTGGGCGCGGTCGAAAGGGCAGACCATCAGCTCAGGCCCTCAGTCTCGCGGGCGGCCAGGTACGGCACGCCGTTGATGCGGATGAAGTCCGGACTGGTGACATCGAATGGCAGCTTGTGCTTCGACTTCTCGCCGCCCTTGGCGTCGATGTTCAGCAGGCTGGAGACCTTGAACTTGCAGCCGAAGGCCTCCACGCGGATCTCGTCGGTGGGGGTCTTCGCATAGAACAGCTGATCGAAGGCCTCCAGCTCGCGGAAGCTGCCGGCCTTGCCGGCGGCCTCGATCACCAGGTTGAAGTTCGTGGTGTCCAGCTCCAGCTCGCCGCTGGCGGCCACGTCGCCCTCGACCCAGCCGTCTGGCACGCCCTTGGTCTGCGCCACGGCGCTGTTGTCGGTGATATCGAGGGTCGCGGTTTCGACGTGAATCATCAGATCGCCCACGGTGATATCGAAGTTCTTGCCACTGATCTTGGCCATGGGGGGTTACTCCTGGGCGTCCTGGGAAAGGTCCAGCGCGATGTTCGCGGTGATGTCCTTGGGGCAGTTGTGTGGGCGGATCTGCAGGAAGACCTCGACCTGTGTGCGGCTCTTCCAAACGATGACCAGGTCACCGTCCTTGGGCGTCTGGATCTCGCCTGGGAAGACCTCGCCGGCGAACTTCACCGCCTTGGCCATCCGGCGCAGCGGCGCCATCAGGGCCATGGTGTTGGTGGCCATGCTGGTGGCGCTGCTGTTCAGGCGACGATCGCCAATGCGACGGATCAGCAAAGGCCGAACCTGGCGCGCAGCCTTGTCAGCGAGGCGCAGGTACTCCAGCACCTGGAAGTCGCTGCCAGCGGTGTCCAGCAGGTTGGCGTCGCCCCAGTACACGCCTTCGTAGTCTGGGTAGGTCTGGGAGACGGAGAAGCGCGACTTGTCCAGCTCGCTGCGGATCGCAGACGGCAGCGGGACGTTTTCCTTGTCCTGGGGAACGGCGCCCAGACCCAGCAGCGGACCGCTGGCCACGCGCATTGGGCTGTCGGCGATGCTCCAGGCCGCGTTGGCCAGGCGCCCGGCCAGCACGCCCAGGTCATTGCCGTGCAGCTGCGGCACGACGACAACCCGGGGCGCAGCGATGCCGGCGGTGATCGCCTTCTGCTCGACCAGGTATTCGGACCAAGTCGCGGTCGGCAGGATGCCGGCGGACGCGGCCAGCACGAACGAACGGCGCCCGTACTTCGCGTTCAGTTGCTCGGCGGCCGTGTGCATGGCCAGCAGTTCGGTGCCGGTGGTCACCGGCTTGGTGATGACCACGGCCTCGACCGAAAAGCCCTGCTGCTGGGCCAGCTCCAGGGCGGTGGCCCAGTCGCCCTCAGCGCCGATCGGCGCAGCCAGGCAGGCCCAGCGGTCGCCGCCGTTCGCCCGGGCTGCGATGACCTGGGTTTTCAGGTCACTGCCTGCAGCGCCTAGGTCGTTGTCCAGGTCGCTGTCGGTGTTGAGCGGCAGCAGCTTGCCGACGTTCTTGCCGGCGGGGCCGATGAAAAGGAAATAGCGCTCAATCTCGGTCACGGCGCCCTGGCCGCGATTGAGATTGTTGGTACTGACTTTGCCGAGTGCCATGGGGTGCCTCGTTAGCGGGGTGAATGGATGATTTGTTCCATGACCTGGGCGACCAGGGCGCTGGACTCCTGGGCGCTCGCCCCCAGGAACTGGCGTTTCGGGAGCTTGATTTCCCAGCTCTCGGCACCGGTGGTTTCGCCTTGCTCCTCGTCCAGGACGCGGATCAGCAGGCCGGCTTGCATGAAGCTGACGTGCTCGAGGATCCAGGCGACGGGAGGGCGGGTGAGCCGTTTCTTGCCTTCCTGGCGCACACGGAAGCCCAGGCGGCGCAGGCGCTTGGCCTGCTTGGGCGTGGACTTGGCGCCGGGCTCGACCTTGTTCCACTTGCGCATCTGGCGCGCTGTGCGGCGCTCTGACACCCCGTTGTGCTGCTGCGCCGCGACCCAGCTGGTGAGACCGTTGCGCCATCCCAGGACGGCCTCGTCCTGGTCCACGCGGGTCACCTGCAGGAGCTTGCCCAGGCCGGCTTCCATGCGTTTCTGCCCGGGTTCCTTGCGCTTGCGCGGCACGAACGGCGTCCCGTCCAGGTTCTGCTGGGCGCGGATCCGCTTGTTGCTCAGGGTGCGCACACGCTTGGAAACGCGGTTGAGCAGGCGCCGGCGCAGCTGCGGCGGCAGCTTGAGCAGAGCCAGCTGTTCCTGGACGCTGAGCATTCCGCGCACGTCCTGGGAGAAAACCCTACTCGCCACGGCGGATCACCTCGCCTTGCTCGGCAAGCCACAGGTCAAACGGAATGAATGACCAGGTGCTGCCGAAGGCCTCGATCTCGCCGTTGTCGTCTTCGGCCAAGTACTGCGGCTCGACAAAGTCCAGGACCAGCTCCACGTCGAACAGATCGTTGTCCAGGTCCAGCGGCTCGATCGCAAACGCCGGCGCCGGCAGTTCATGCCGATGGCGGTCCGGATCGTGGGTTTCCAGCCAACTGCCCACCAGGGCCATCAGGCGCCCGGGGTGGCCGTTGAACCGCTCCAGGTTGATCACAGCGCGATAGCGCATGTCGCCCATGTGCAGGCCGCGCTCGGTCTCTGCCCAGACCAGGTGCAGGTCCACCTGCTCGCTGTACGATTCCAGCTGCTCCTCCGGTACCAGCTCGCGCTCGAGCAGGTAGGCGGTCAGTCCCTTGAGACCGTTCACTGCAGCGATACCGTGATGCGGCTGCGACCCTGCAGGGCGCGGATCGCCTGCTGACTGAAAGCCAGGTACTGGTCGGCCCGCTCGGGTGCTTCCTTGCCGGTGTTCTCGGCGACTTCGCGCCGGGTGACGGTTGCGTAGTCGGTCAGGGCGGTCGCCTTGGCCCGGCAGTACACGGCGCGCTTGTACAGCTTCACCTTGAAAGCGCGCTCCTCGAGGAGCAGCGGGTCAGCGGTGGCCACCTCGGTGATGCCCAGGCTCTTCCAGCTGTTCGCCAGCTTGCGCAGATCCTGGTTCGCCTCGGCCATGGCCAGTTCAAGTTGAGTGACCAGCACGTCGCTCAGGTACTCGCCCGGCAGGCGGTAAGCCTTCTGGTATTCAGCCAGCGAGAGGTCCGGCCAAAAGCCGTTGTTCTCGATGGTCTGTTCCACAACCGTGGCGGGTTTGCCTGAAAAGCTCATTGCTGGTCACTCGAATAGGGCGGGAAACACCGTTGCCACGGGGCGGAGCCACAAGTGGTCGTCTCGTTTCACGGGTTCCCGCTGGGGGGGTAGTCGTTGGGTTGTTATGGGTTCGCCGGTGGTGGCTGCACCCCTAGGGCTGCAGATGCTTCCTTGCGCAGTGCCTTGCGAGCGTTCTCGATCCGGGTGCCTACCCCGACCTTCGGATACAGCTCTACGGCTCGCTCCAGGTGCGTGATCGCCTTAGCCCAGTCCTTCGCTTCGATCGCACGAATGCCGATGAGCTTGTGGTACTTGGCCGGGACCTGCTCAGGCAGCTGCCATTCGCCGTCCACTCGCGGAAGCAAGTCGGACAGGTACGGCTCGGGACTGCGGCCAGCCTGATGCTCGTCGTAGGCCCATTCGCAGATCGCATCAGCAACGAAGGTCTGGATATCCCGGCGGTTGAAGCGCTCGGGCATTTCCTGGCCCTGGGCAATCGCGATGTCTGCAAGCTCCAGCGCGTCCTCGAACTGGACGGTGTCGAACAGCCAGATCACGACCTGCACTAGGACGCGGTTCGGAAAGACCAGGCCGGATTCGACGTAGCGCTGGACGTACTCCTGGTACTTGGGCAGCAGCTCGTTGCGCTTGAGGTCCTGGCGGCTGGCCAGGCCGTTGATCGCGCTCAGGCGCGCCAGGTCCTCGTCCAGGCCGGCGATCATCAGCGCCAGGTGCTTGCGGGCGTTTGCCGGGCTGCTCAGGGCCTCACCAGGTGAGTACGGCAGGGCAGCTGCAGCGGCCACCTGGGCTACTGCAGCGGTGCCCTGGGCGAGCAAGCGGCGCTTGTGCTCCAGGGCGAGGCTCATACCAGCTCCACCGAGTCGGATTCCAGGTAGGCGAACTTGCCCAGCTGCTCGATCACGTAGCCCTCGTTACGCCCGTTGTAGTCTTCGACGCGGGAGCGCTTCGGGTTCTCGAGCAGGTGACGACGCCAGCTGCTGTCCTGGAAGTAGATCGACAGGTTGTCCCAGGAGGTGACCGCGATCCCCTTCGGCGGGAAGAACGGGATCACGAACGACGGCTTACCGCCATAGGTGGCGATGACCTGCGCGCCCTCGATGCGCTCTTTCTCGGTCGGGGTCTGGCCTTGAGCCGCGTACAGCCTGCCCTTGTCATGCGCCATGAGATCCGAACCGATGATGGCCACCAGGTCGCCCTCGTCGCGGAACACCGGATCGATCATCTGGGTCACGTCGTGGACGGCTTCGTCGAGGTTCTGGTAATTGCCACCTTTGCCAATCTTCATCTTTTGCGCCGGGTCAGCAGCTTTCAGCACCTGCTCCGGGATCTGCTCACGGGCGATCTGCAGCCAGCCCTTGTTCATGTCCTGCAGCATGGGGAATTTGTCCATGTCGGTCTGCTGCGCCGCGTGGGTGCCGTGCCAGCCGATGAGGATGCGGTCCAGCGCGATGCGCTTCTGCACCGCTGCCAGGTACTTCTGTGCGAACTCGGGGAACTTCGCCCAAGCGTCGATGGTGGCGAACTTCAGGGCCACATCGGTTTCGGTGTGGAACAGCTCGTACAGGTTGTTCTTGAGGTCGAGCAGGTGGCGCGGCTCGCGGTCGTGCTTGTCGGTGTCGGTCCGGCTGCTGGCCGGGCCGCTCAGGCCCAGCAATACCTTCTCGCCCTTGATCTCGCTGACCGGCACGACGTTGATGCGGGACAGGAAGTCCACGCGCTCGGTGATCTGCTCGTTCAGTTCCTGGGCATGGGTCGGTTCCACGGCAAAGGTGCGGGTGGCGTCATCGATGCTGTACGCCTCGGCCAGGTCGTCCTGGAGCTGCAGATAGACCGCTGCAGCGCGTTGCGACAGGGCGCCCATCAGCGCAGGCCCCCGCCGCGTTTCTTGTCAGCCGGGCCGGTGTTGCGCTTGACCTGGCGACGGTTCGAGGTGCTGTTGAACATCTTGGTCATGGTCTCGGTCAGCTCCTCGACGCGGGCGCTCAGTTCCTTGACCTCGTCCTTGCCCTTGCCGTCCTTGGCGCCTTTGCCGCCCTTGCGGTTGAACTCGCGGTTTTCGTCGGCCTCATCGACCACGTCCTGGACGGCGGCGCCCACGGCTTCGACGGCTTCCTGGTTCTCGCTGGTGTCTACCTCTTCCACCACGGGTTCCAGTACGGCCTGCAGGCCGGCCAGCAGGATCACGAATTGGTCATACAGCGCCTTGAGCGCCTTGGCTGTTGCTTCATCCATCGGTTTGGTCTCGTCGGGTGAGTTGGTGTTGGAAGTGGTGTCGGCGAAGCGCTTGCAAAGGCCGGTCAGGGCGTTGAAAAAGCGGCGCAGCTCGCCCGGCTGCTCGCTCCCTTCGCGAAGGGAGCCCAGCTCTACGGCGGAGCAGTAGTAGGAAGTTTTCGAGTAGCGCTTGCCCTTGCTGGCACGCTTGGAGAAATACAGCTCTTGGGTCCCCAGGCTGGCCGGCGAGTCGGTCACGGCCAGGCCGGTCAGGTAGTACCGACCCGAGTTTGCGAAGTTGGGCGTGATCTCCACGCTGGTGAACAGCTTCTCGCCCTGGTCATTCAGGTGCAGCAGCTTGTCGTTTGGCTTGAGTTGGGCTTCGAGAGCGACCTGGCCGGGCTGCAGCTCGGGATCGTCGTTTTCGGTCACCAGGCGCACGGCAAATACGGTGCCGTGGGACCCAGGCCAGCGCTCGTGCTCGCTCCAGATCACAGCGGTGTAGACCGACAGCCTGTAGGTCTCGGCGCAATCGACCAGCTCCTGGACGGTGATCTCGCGGTTGTCGGCGGTCGGGCCGCTGACAGCTACGCGTTTCCAGTAGGAGACAAGGGATCTGGGCATCGGTTGGAGCGCTCGGTGGTGGTCGATGAGCGCCAAGATAGGGAGCCGATCAACACCGGCCAAACGCTTTCACTGCAGGAAATTCCTATTTCGAGGATCTAGGAATTTCCTGCAGTTTTATGCCGCGTTTTCGGGGTTTTCGCCGCATAGACTGCGGCCCATGAACTACTCGATAGAAGTCAAAGAGGCCGCCAAACGCCTCTACCTACGCCGCGCATCGGTGAAGGAAATCCAGGCTCAGCTGAAGCTGCCCAACGTACGGATCATCTACTACTGGATCCGCCAGGGTGGCTGGGATGACATGCTGACCGATGAGGAACCTGTGACCGCTGTCAGCAGGCGCATCACCCTGATCCTGGAAAAGCAGGACACGCTGAGCAAGTCCGAACTCGACGAGCTGGACCGACTGACTTCGATCCGCGACAAGCTGTTGAAGCAATCGAGCCGCCCGCCGGCGCTGGCAGGCAGTGAAGCCTCGCGAAAGCGCCAGGACCAGGATCAAGAACCGCACCAGGAGCGCCGGGAGCGTGCCGGCAAGAAGCGGGAAAAAAAGGCGAAGAACGACATCAGCCAGCTGACGGAAGTGGACTTCCTGGAGAAGTTCACCTCCAGGATGTTCAACTACCAGCTGGAGCTGTTCGAGGCCAAGAAGAACCCGCTGACGGCGCGGATTCGCCACATCCTCAAGTCTCGCCAGATCGGCCTGACCTACTACTTCGCCGCCGAGGCGTTCATGGATGCGGTGTTGACAGGGGACAACCAGATTTTCCTGTCGGCCAGCCGTGCCCAGTCCGAAGTGTTCCGTAGCTACATCGTGGAATTTGCCAGCAAGTGGTTCGACATCGAGTTGACCGGTAACCCCATCAAGCTCAGCAAAGACGGCAAGCCCTGGGCAGAGCTGCGCTTCCTGTCCACCAATGCCAACACGGCACAGAGTTACCACGGCCACCTATACGTGGATGAAATCTTCTGGATCCCGCGTTTCGACAAGATCCAGACCGTAGCCAGCGGTATGGCCTCCCATGCGAAATGGCGACAGACCTACTTTTCTACGCCCAGCGCTGTTTCCCATGAGGCTTACCCGTTCTGGACGGGCGAGAACTTCCGCAACAGCAAGCGGGCCAAGAAGGCCGGCGCGTGGCCCAGCGACGCCGAGATCCACGCCGGCACGCTCTGTCCGGATGGACAGTGGCGCAAGATCATCACCCTGGAAGACGCAATTGCCGGCGGTTGCAACCTGTTCGACATCGACCGGCTACGGCTGGAGAACGACGAAGAGCGCTTCGAGCAACTGTTCATGTGCAAGTTCATTGACAGCACTCAGTCAGCGTTCGCGCTGGCCGACCTGGAGCGCAGCTATTCCGACCTGGAGTTGTGGGACGACTACAAGCCAGGCGAAGACCGTCCGTTCGGCGATGCCCCTGTATGGCTGGGGTATGACCCAAGCCGAACCCGTGACGACGCGACCTGTGTTGTGGTCGCGCCGCCGCCAGAGCCAGGTGGAAGATTCCGCATCCTGGAAAAGTACAGCTGGCGGGGACAGTCGTTCACCTACCAGGCAGCCCAAGTCAAGCTGCTGACCGAGCGCTTCAACGTCCAGCACATCGGCATCGACACGACCGGTGTCGGGATCGGTGTTTACGACCTGGTGTGCGACTTCTACCCGCGTGCGCAGCGCATCCACTACAGCCTGGAAACGAAGACCACCCTGGTGCTCAAAGCCCAGGACGTGATCCGCGCTGGCCGGATCGCGTGGGACGCCGGCTGGACCGAGATCGCCCAAGCCTTCCTGACCATAAAGCGTGGCACCACTGGCGGTGGCCAGATCACATTCAGCGCCTCGAGGACCGAGGCCACCGGACACGCCGACATCGCCTGGGCTGTGATGCACGCCCTTCACAACGAACCCCTGAACACCAACAAGCGGCGCAAGAGCCGCTATCTCACGAGCGGAAGCTATGCCCAAACGACAGAGAAAACCTCAAGCCCCGCAAGCGCCGGCGCAACAGCCCACTCGCGTATTCACGTTCGGGGAGCCAGAGCAGGTGCTGACGGCCAATATCGGCGAGTACCTGGGCATCTTTCCCACCGACGACGGGCGCCTGTACAAACCGCCGGTGTCCCGTGTGGGCCTGGCCAAGCTGCTGCGCGCCAACGCGCACCACGGCGCCATCCCGAAGTTCAAGCGCAACCTGCTGCTGCGTGAATTCATCCCGTCAGAAGGCTGCAGCGCTCAAACGATGAGCTGTGCAGCCTTGGACTACATGGTGTTTGGGGAGGCGTACTTTCTGGCGCACGAGAACTTCCTGGGGCATGTCCTGGAGCTCGAGCACCTGCCGGCGATCAACATGCGGGTGAAGGTGGATGGCGGCTTCGTGATGCTGCTGCAGAACGGACAGGAGGAGGAGTACGACCAGGACGAGATCGTCCATATCAAGGACTATGACGTTGAGCAAAATATCTACGGCATCCCGGACTACCTGGGCGGCCTGCAGGCGCTGCTGCTCAACGAAGCGGCGACGCTGTTCCGCCGGCGCTACTACAGCAATGGAGCGCACGCGGGCTACATCTTCTACACCAACGACCCCAACCTATCCGAGGAGGATGAGGAAAAACTCCAAGCGCAAATCAGCGCAAGTAAAGGGGTGGGCAACTTCCGGTCGATGTTTGTGAACATACCTGGCGGGGCGGAAAACGCGATCAAGATTATTCCCGTGGGGGACTTCCAGGCGAAGGACGAACTGGAGAAGGTCAAGAACATCACCAGGAACGATATCATCGCAGCCTGGCGGATGAATCCCGCATTGGCCGGAATCATTCCAGAAACCACTGGTGGGTTCGGGGACATTGAGAAGATCGACAGAGTTTATACCAGCAACGAGATCAGGCCGATCTGCCAGTTGTTCGATCAAGTCAATGAAGTGCTGCGAGAGGATAGGCGCATTGGCTGGAGAGCAGCAGATCGCACTGAGTCGTAGCGCCACGTAGAACAGCTATCGGTGCTGCTTTTGTGGCAAAATAGTGCCAGAACTGGAACCGGGGTGAGTATGCGAGTTTATTGCAAGGAGTGCGGTGGCAAAGGCCGGATATCGTCCAGGAATGATATCTCTAACGAATTTGTTAGCCTTTACTGCGATTGTCTAGATTGTGGGCACCGATGGGTATCGCACTTAACCTTCTCGCATACTCTCCGGCCGTCTGAGCAAATGATGGATCGCTTTGTCTTCGACCGTCTCGTTGGTATGAGCAAGTCCAAGAGGGACGAGCTGTTTCAGCAGCTTGGATTCAGTGATGCACGGTAAGTCTTAAACCTTCTCTCGATATCTTCGAAATCCTTTATCACGCTTGACGACAGTTGAATCAGTCCAATGCGTCCTCGTGTAGATAAGTCCGCATCGCTCATTGAAGTCAACAGGGCAAGCATATTGCCATGGCTTTCGATGTCGTCTGCGAGCTGATTGAGGCATGGCGCTGGGTGTGTCATGTATGAACTCCGTTTTTCTTAATGGCACATAGCCAATATTTTGTTTGTCAATTTGTTGGCAGTCAAGAATTTTATATGTATTGAGTTCCTAAATTCGTTGTGAGATTAGTGTCTTGATTGTCGCGACAGAATAAGACTGTGGATAACTTTGCATGAAACCAACAAAATGGGCGCCCTAGGCGCCCATTGTTATTTGTTAAACCAAAGTCAAATCAATTGCGTTCAACTTTATGTTTCAAGGAATTGATTTGTACTACACCAAATTTCAACTCGCCCGATCTGTTTTCAAATCCTACAACGAACATATCAGCGGGCATTGTTATCACGATCATGCCGTTACCAGGGTTGTGATAAAGCTGCTGAGTTGCCTGCACCAGGAGAAAGTCTGTAGGTAGCGCCAACTGGCGACGCGCCTCCTCGATCTCGATGTCTGTCACCGCCACCAGGTTGCCGTCGATCAACATCACGCGGCCTCCTTCGTCTGCAGCTGGTGTTCCAGCTCCTCGAGGCGCCGTTGCAGGATCCCGATCATCCTCGCCTGTTCGTCGCACAGTTGCTCCATGGTGACCGATCGCTTGAGCCTGTAGGTTACTTCGGCGTTTGTGGATCGCTCGTTCAACCTGGCCTGGCCGTCGATCTCAGCAAGCAGCAGGTTGGGCAGATAGACGACAAGTGCGTCCGGTAGCACGGTATCCAGGTTGTCGGCTGCCAGGGATCGTTCCAGGCGGCTGATGATCTCGGAGTTCATGCTCCGTTTGTTGTTGCGAGCCACCTCCCCGATCTGGTCACGCATGCCATCAGGCAGGCGGATGACGAACTTGGGCGCGTTGCGCGAATTGATAACGGGTTTGAGCATGGTGTCCTGTCCTTCAGTTCATAATCGTACGGGGGTGAGTGGCCAGCAGCTGGCGCACCATGGCGGCATCCTGTGCAGACAAGTCGCCTTGCTGGCATGCGGCTGATGCCACGTTTTCAAGCTGTTCGCGGGCTGCGGGTGTCTTCATGACCAGGAACCCGATCAGCGCACCGCCGACCGTGGCGACGGCCTGCAGGTGACGCGGCGATGTGTTAGCCTTCGAACCGCTGCCGCTTGGGGTTGGTACTCGCATGTTCTTCTCCTTGTTTCGGTGGTTGGTGCCAGGGAGGTGCAACTCCTTGGCACCGTCTCTTTCAGCCCTGGCTTACTGCCTTGGCGGTAAATATCGGGCGTACCACGCTCCTGACTTCAAACTCTCCCAGGTCCAACCCATCCACACTTTTCAAGTGAACCGTGCAGCACGGCGGCGGGATGGGTTGTGCGCGCCAGTGGATGCTCGCCACCAGTTCCGCCAGGTCTTCGGGCTTGGCTACCAGCAGGTACGGCCCCGGCATCGGTAGTTCGCCGGCCTGGCCGTCTACGGTGTACGTCACGTTCATTCCAAAGACTCCGGTGCCCATTTCTCAATGAGCTGCTGCCAGATCTGGCTGCCGCCCTGGATGCGTTCGTGCACTTCCAGGTCGGGCGTGTAATCCATCATCAGCACCTTCAAGCAGTCTTCGAACAGAGCCAGGTCCAAGCTGCGCAATGCACTGAGTTCAAAAGGGAATTCCTCGCCGTTGTAGACCCCGAGCAGGAAACGCCCCAGGACGCGGCTCTGGTTGCTGTTGCGCAGGGCGATCGGCACCAGGCGGTAAAGTGCTTGGGTGCCAGCAAGGGCGATCGCTGGCTGTTGCTGCTGGTGGGCCTGGACTGCGGCAAGTGCACTGGCGATGTTCCGAGACTCGTTTTGTCCTACATGCATGGTTGGTTCTCCTTGCGTTGTTGTTGAAAAGAATTTGTGTGGTCCCGCGTTCCGTCCGGAACATCCGGAACATCAATGGTGCCGATTTCTAGAGCCCTTGATTTACGGGGCTTAGCGCTGCTTTCAGTTGTTCCGGTGGTACCAGAACATTCCGGAACAGGTGGTTTCGCGGAAAACGCTGCAGGCCTCGTCGTTACTGGGCTGCAGCAATGTTCCGGTGAAAAGTCCTGGCCGGAACATTGCCGGAACATGACGGAACGGAATCTGTTCTGGTCTGTTCTGATAAGTTCTGGTGCTACCGGAACACGCTGGGCGTCTTCAACTATCTGTATTTATTGATGTTTCTCTTATCTATTTACTAATGTTCTGGATATTCCGGATAAAACAGGGGACTCCGCACAAATCGCCTATCCCCCATGGATCACCCCCTGCCCAGGTTGACCCCATACGTTTTAAGCCCCTCCACGTTTGCTGAAGAACCAAAGGTTCAGGGACCGTTTCTCGATGCGGGAACGGGCTTTGCGGATCTCGATGAACTTGTGTGTGGTGCTGCTGTAAAGGGCGCGGCGCAACTGGACGTCGGGAATGACCTCCTGGCCTGCCATCCTGCAGCGCTGCTGGAAGTGCTCGATGTTGATGGCGATCAGCTCTTTGTCGATGCTGTGATTCAGCGTCTCCCGGATCTCGTCGCGCTCGCCGTCACTGTCGATGGTCGTCACCACGTCCTCGTTGAGGTAGTGGTAGATCTGCCAGAACTTCGCGGCTGTCGGATCTTCCGACTTACACCGTTGTTGCCGGTCAATTGCGCGGGACTCGATATGGGCGGCAAGCTGGTTTAGGTCTTGGCTGCCCCAATCGGGGAAGAACATCTGTGTGGCGTAAGCTGCTGCCAGCACCTGGGCATGGGATTGGTAGATCCGCATTTCACTGATGGCCGGGTTTTCCATCAGCTTGCGCTCATAGCGTGGGAAGGCTTCGAAGTACCGATCCAGCCAGACCTTTTCGTTGGACAAGCAGCGGCGAAGGTAGCCGCCAAGCTGTGTCGCCCGCATTGCCTTGAGGCGATCGGCTTTTGGCTTGAGTGCCAGGCTGTGGCCGTCTTTCGTGAAGTGGAAGTGCACGATCCGCGACAGTGTCGCCTCGTCACCGGTGACGCTTGCGTTCTGAGCGATTGCCAGCGCGCCGCGCCAAAGGTCTACCCGTTTCTCATTGCCGGTCGTCTTTGCACCGGTCACGCGCAACTGAGCGTGATAGTCGAACATCGGTTTCACGTCGTCCCAGGTGAACTGGATCGTTACGGTGCGGCCCTGGGCATCGATATAGGTCCGATCGGACTCAATTAATACCAGCGGCAGATTGCTGACCTCTGCGAATGAGCGGAGCAGACCCACGGCACTCGCACCCGATCCGCTTGGTTTGATGCCCTCGGTGTTCTCCCGCCCCAGCAGACGCCAGAGAAAGCGCAGCAGCATGGATTTGCCAGAGCCAGGTTCGCCGCTCAGTTCCAGGAAGCCGAACGACGCCTGCTGGCTCGCGATCTGTTGCACGAACAGGGAGGCGGTCCACCAGGCCAATGCACTGAGCCCATTCATCCCGGTGACATCCACGAAGTCGCGGAACCAGGATGGATCGAACTCTTCGCCGCGTTCAAACTTGACGGTGGCGAGCGCGGTCTTGATTCCCCGGCCCTTCACTTCGATGAAGCCGTGACTGTTCACCTGCAGCTCACGACCGCCCTGAAACCCGAACTCGGGGAAACAGTACGTGCCGGTGTCTTCGTCGTAGCCAAGGAAGGGGAGGCTGCGCACGGTCCGGACAGGGCGATATTCGTCGTTCAGCCACTTGGCTTTGAGCCAGGCCAGTTCTCGAGCGCCGCCTTCGAAGTTGCCGCCAGGCGTGAAGTCCAGCATGCCCTTCACGAAACCTCGAGGATCTGCGATCGATCCCGAGGACAGGGCGGCCTGGCAATTTCGGGTCTTGTCAGGGAAGGCAAAGCTGAAGTGGTAGCGCTGTTCGCCGGTGATGACATCCTTCTCCAGGTAATCGAGATCCGGCACGCAGTTGGATACCTGTTCCACTCGCGAAGCGCCGTAGAAGATATCGCGGTTGCCTTCCAACTTCTGATCGTCCAGCGCTTTGGTCAGCTCGGCCTGGTTCACTCGCACGGAAAACAACTGGTTGTTGAACTCGACCAGGTAGAAGCCTGCAGGCCTGCGCAGGTACACCAGGTAAGCGAGCTTGCGTGCACTTTCAGCAGTGAACAGACGGCCTCGATAGCACGCATCCTCGATGAATACCTCGTCCAGCTTTCCGTCTCGATAGACATCGTCCCAGTCGAGTTTGCCGGCCAGCGCGACCCAGCCAATTTCCTTCTTCGAGCGCAGTTGCTTGAGGTACTTAGGTATATAGGTGCGACCTGCCTTGTCGTCGTCCAGCGCGATCACCCAGGTAACGAGCTTGCCTTCGTTTGCCTCGACGATGTCCCAGGGGAAGTTCACGCAGCTGATAGCGGCTATCGCCTTGAAGCCGGCCAGGTGGAGCGCTATCGCATGGAAGATCCCTTCGACGATGTAAACCCGGTCGTGCTTCTCGATCGTCTGGCCTGGTGGTACCCAACCGGAGTTTGTGTAGCGCATGCCGGACTTGATACCGGCCTTCTGATCCTCGTTACCGGCAATGGCTCGCGCATCAATGATGCGTTCCCAGTAGCCGTCGCAGAGCGGGAAACGGACGGTGTCTGCCCATACGCCGGACGGCTTCATTTGCCGACGGCCCTGGGTGTACCAGTCCTTCATCTTGCTGATGTCGAAGCCGCGGGCCCGGCTCAGGTAGGCATCGGCCGTGGCGGTGGGGTTGTCCGGCGTTGAGGGGAAGCGTTCGCTGAGATTCTCGAACAGGTGCTGGTAGCGATCGCGTGTCCGTTCCTCATACCCGCAGTTGTTCAGCCTGTTGCACTTGAGCTGATACGGCTTCTCTTTCTTGACGAACACAGAGCGTTTACCACAACTCGGGCACACGCCCTTGTTCAGGTATTCCTTCGTCTCGTCCTTGGCCTGAAAGCCCAGCTCCGGATCGTGCTCGAGGGCGGGGATAACGTCCTCGAGGTAGATGCGGTCGAAATGCTCTGGAGTCATGCGTGCAGTCATTTCGGAGCCCTTAACGCTTGTCAGCTTTGCGAACGCGTTCTGCTTGTTCGGCAGCTTCCATGGCCAGGTGCACCAGGTTGATCATAACCGCCGACTTGGAGCCCTCCACCTTTGGACGAATGATGTAGCGGCCCAGCTCAATCTCACGGCGTACTGCGGAATCCGACTGTCCTGAGCGCTTGGCGTACTCGCCCACGGTGACGTAGGGCGTGTCGATAACTATCTGCATTCTGCTAACCTCTCGCGAATATTGGGGATCAAAGTTCCCGATGTGGAACCATCATGGTTCCAATTCTGGAACCTGTCAAGAGAGGAGCAGCACATGGATATGCCGGCGAAGATGAAGGCGATTCGGTCCAAGGAAGGGCTAACGCAGAGTGAGTTCTGCCAGCTGCTGGGCTTCAGCTTGAGCACCTGGAAGAAATACGAAGCGGGAATTACGGAGTTCGCACTGGCGCCTTTCCTGGTGGTGGCCAACCACGAACGCTTCACGAAATACGCGCTTTGGATGACCACGGGCAGGACTGCTGTCGAGGTCGGCCAGGTGAGCCCGGTGTAGGCCATGGCTATCAAAAAACTGGAGTCAGGAGTGTGGCTTGTCGACTGTCGCCCGGAGGGCCGGGACGGTCCGCGTTTCCGCAAGCGGGTTAAGTCGAAGAACGAAGCCATGCATCTGGAGCGGCGGGTGATGGGGGATGGGTCACGCGGAGAATTTGAGGCACCGGGGAAGAGGGACGATCGGTCGCTCTCCGACATGGTAAAGCTCTGGCACAAGCTTCACGGTCAGAACCTGAAAACGGGCGATGAACGTCTGCAGCTGCTCTTGGCCATGGCCGCACGGATGGGAGATCCAAAGGCCAGCAGTTTCAGTTCATCCCACTTCGCCACCTATCGAGCCGAGCGGGCCGAGGGGAAGCACACCAGGACGAAACCTGGTCGTGGGTTCAGCAAGGCCGAGGGTAAAGGCAAGCCAATCAGCGCGAACATGCTGAACCATGAACTGGCCTACCTTCGCGCTGTGTTCAATGAGCTGGCCAGGTTGGGGGAGTGGTCTGGCGAAAACCCGCTGTCGGCGGTGCGTAAGCTCAAGTTTGACGAGACGGAGATGGCCTACCTTGAGGCCGACGAGATCCTGCCGTTGCTCGAGGCGCTGACAGCGGAAGACTCCGACGCTGGTTTGATCGCAGAGGTTTGCTTATCAACAGGGGCACGGTGGGGCGAGGCTGAAGGCCTGTTGCCGCGCCAGGTGCGCAACGGCTTGATCCAGTTCCTCAAGACAAAGTCGAGCAAGAACAGGTCGGTTCCGATCACCTCCGACCTCGAGAGGCGCCTGCAAGCGGCTCTACCATTTCGCCCTGGGTACAACATCTTTCGGAAGGTGGTTGACCTGCTGCAGCTCGATCTGCCGGATGGGCAGCTAACGCACGTCCTGCGCCACACGTTCGCAAGCCACTACATGCGCAACGGCGGGGATATCTTGACCCTGCAACGGGTGCTAGGCCATGCAACGTTGGCCATGACCCAGAAATATGCCCACTTCAGCCCTGGCCACCTCGCTGATGTGGTCAATCTCAACCCGCTCGCAGCAGCGCGTGGACACATTGTGGACACATCTACAGATTGTGAAGGGTAAGCAAGGCGGAAGACTGTGGGTCGCAGAAACGACAAAGCCGCGTATTACGCGGCTTGTAGATTGGTGGGCCCACACGGACTCGAACCGTGGACCAAAGGATTATGAGTCCTCTGCTCTAACCAACTGAGCTATAGGCCCCAGAGGTCGGCCGGATTATAACGAGGGTTTGCTAAGGGTGCCATCTGAAAGATCCGATAGTGCTATACGAAGAAAGGTGGCGGCGAACTCGTCAGCGGGCAGGGGCAGGCTGACGATGTAGCCCTGGATCTGTTCGCACCCCTCAGCGGCCAGGAAGCGTTGCTGGGCCTGGTTCTCCACGCCTTCGGCGATGATGGTCAACTGCATGCTGCGGCCCAGGGCAATGATGGCGCGGGCGATGGCGGCGTCGTGTGGATCGTCGGGCAGGCCGCGGATGAACGACTGGTCGATCTTGAGGATGTCCAGCGGCAGGCGCTTCAGGTAGCTCAGCGAGGAGTAGCCGGTGCCGAAATCGTCGATCGCCAGTTGCACACCCAGGTGCTTGAGCTGATGCAATATGGCCAGGGCTTCCTCGGCCTGGCTCATGATGAAGTTCTCGGTGATTTCCAGCTGCAGGTCGCCGGCCTTGAGGTGGAAGGTCTTGAGCAGGTGTTCGATACGTCGGGTCAGGCTGGGCTGGCGTAATTGAGCGCCCGCGAGGTTGATCGACAGTGGGCCGAATGCTTGATAGGTGCGCTTCCAGGTGTGCATCTGCCGGCAGGCCTGCTCCAGCACCCAGTCGCCGAGCTGGAGGATGCTGCCGTTCTCTTCGGCCAGGTGAATGAACTGCTCCGGTGGTACTTCCCCGAAGGTCGGGTGGTTCCAGCGGATCAGCGCCTCGGCACCGACCAATCCCTGGGTCTTGAGGCTGAACTTGGGTTGGTAGTACAGGCTCAGTTCGTTGCGTTCGATGGCGCGGCGCAGCTCATGTTCGAGAAAAATACGTTCGCTGGCCTGGGCAGTGAGGTCGAGGGTGTAGCTTTCGACGCGGTTGCGGCCCTTGGCCTTGGAGCGGTACATCGCGGCGTCGGCGTTGCGGATCAATGTGGCGACGTCGGTGCCGTCTTGCGGATACAGGCTGATACCGATGCTGGCACTGGTGAAGAACTCGTGCTCGCCGGCCTGAACCGGGGCGTGGAAACAGGCCAGCAGCTTGTTGGCGATGGCGCTGGCGTCGCTTGGGCGATGCAGGCCAGGCAAGAGGATGATGAATTCGTCGCCGCCCAGGCGGGCGACGGTGTCGACATCGCGTACCTGCTCTTTCAGGCGTTGGGCGATGCCTTTCAGCAACAGGTCGCCGACCGGGTGGCCGAGGCTGTCGTTGATGTGCTTGAAGCGGTCGAGGTCGAGGAACAGCACGGCGCCTTGGCGGCTGGAGGCCTGGGCGCAGGTGAGGGCAGCCTGCAGGCGGCTCTCGAACAGGGTGCGGTTGGGCAGGCCGGTGAGCGGGTCGTGGTGGGCCTGGTAGTCGAGCTTGGCCTGGGCGTGCTTGAGGCTGGAGATGTCGGCGAACACGGCGACGAAATGGGTGGTCTCGTGTTCGCTGTTGCGTACGGCGCTGATGGTCAGCCAACTGGGGTAGAACTCGCCGTTCTTGCGTCGGTTGCAGATCTCGCCCTGCCAATGCCCTTCGGCGGTGAGCTGATGCCACATGGCGACGTAGAAGGCGCTGTCGTGTTGGCCGGAGGCGAGCAGGCGCGGGGTCTGGCCGAGGGCTTCGAGTTCGCTGTAGCCGGTGATCTCGCTGAAGGCGCGATTGACCGCACTGATGCGCTGCTCGGTGTCGGTGATCAGCACGCCCTCGGCGGTGTTCTCGAAGACCGTGGCGGCCAGTTGCAGTTTTTCCTGCATCAGGTGGCGCTCGGTGATGTCACGGGTGATGGTCAGCATGCAGTCGATGCCGCCGATTGGCAGCGGCCGAGCGGACATTTCGCACAGGCGAATCTGGCCGTCGCTACGGCGGATATGGCAACTGAAATCGCGCGCGAAACCATCGCGCTTGAGCAGTTCGATCAGCCGATCGCGTTCGTTGAGGTCGACCCAGATGCCCAGATCAAGGCTGTTGTGGCCAAGGCTTGGGTTGATGTCGTAGCCGGTCAGGCGGCAGAAACCTTCGTTGGCTTCCAGCAGCAGGCCATCGCTCTGGCGCGACAGCAGCAAGCCGTCGGGCGATGCGTGGAAGGCCTTGGCGAACTTCTCTTCGGAAGTCTGCAACTGTTGCTGGGTTTCCTTGAGCTGGCTGATGTCGCGCACGGCAACCACCAGCGCCGGTGTGCCATCCAGGTCGAAGCTTTCAGCGGAGGTGAGGCCTGTGAACAACTCGCCGTTGCTGCGCCGGAAGCTCATTTCCAGGTTGCGGATGCCGCCACGCTGCACGCGTTCGAGGATCGTCGGGCCGGTGCCCGCGACACCCCACAGGCCCAGTTCGGTGGCGGTGCGGCCGATGACCTGGGCCGGGCTCAGGCCGATCTGTTCCTCGAACGCTTCGTTGACCTCCAGCAGGCAGCCATCGCTGTGGCGGGCGATGAGCAGGATGTCGGGGCATTGCTGAAACACTGAGGCGAACTTCTGTTCGGAAAGGCGCAGGGCATCCTCGGTGCGTTTGGTTTCGCTGATGTCGATCATCAGGCCGCGCATGAGCGGCTTGTGGCCGTGCTCGATCATGCTGACGATATTGCGCACCCAGAGGATGTGCCCGTCGGCACGTATTACGCGATAGTCGAGGCTGTGGTCGCGCCCGGCAGCGGTTTCGGCGTCGCAGTAGGCCTGGGCCCAGAGGGCGTCCTCGGGGTGCAGGATACCGCGCCAGAAACCAGGTCTGAGCCATTCCCTCAGCGGATAGCCAAGCAGGCCCTCGGCGTGCGGGGAGACGTAGCTGTAGGTGAAATCGTTGGCGTCGGCTTCCCAGGCGATGGCCGAAAGGCTTTCGATCAGGCTGCGGTAGTGGTATTCGCTGCTGCGCAGCTCTTGCTCCAGGGCGATCCGCCGCGAAATCTCCGAGCTGAGACGCCGGTTGATGCGCAGCATGGCGGCGAGGATCAGCAACACCACGGCCAGTGTCGGCAGGCCATAGACCAGCAGATCGCGCCATAGGCTCCGTTGATCGACGACGTTGCCGACCCAGCGCTGCTGAATGTCGCTGATTTCGGCGCTGCTCAGGTCAGCCATGACTTTGTCGAGAATACCGATGAGGATTTTCTGTTCCCGTGGGGCGGCCATGGCCAGCTGATAGCGGTAGGGCGTCTCGCCGCTGACGTACAGGCCATCGAGCTTGAGCTGGCGCAGGCTCCAGATGCTCGAGGCAAGGTCGCCAACCACGGCATCCACCTCGTCGGTGGCCAACGCTTGCAGGGCTGAACTGACATTGGGCAAGGCCACCAGGTTGAGATCCGGGTGGTGGGTACGCAGCAACTCATGGGGAGCGTAGTTTTCCACGACCGCGATTTTCAGGCCGTACAGGTCTTTGAGGGTGCGTGGCTGAGGGCCGCCCTCGTGGGCGAGGATAACGATGGGGAAATCGAGGTAGGGGCGGGTGAAGGCCAGGTAGGACTGGCGTTCGGGCGTCGACATGATGCCTGGAAGCAGGTCGATGCGGTTCTGTCGTGCCTGCTCGAGTACCTGCGACCAATTGCTCGGCTCGATCGGCTGCAGCGAAACGCCCAGGCGTTGCTGGATCAGGGCAATGTAGTCGGCGGCCAATCCCTGGTAGCGACCTTCCTGGTCGCGGAACTCGAATGGCGGCCATGAAGCATCCACGCCCAGACGCAGCTGCGGATGGGCGCTGAGCCAGGCTTTTTCTTCGTCCGTCAGGGTCAGGGCGCCGGCCGTTGTGTTCCAGATCATCAGGAGCAGCAACAGAAGTGCCGGCATCAGGGGCATGGCGACCTCTCTATCAGGGGGCTGATTCGAGTGTAGACGGACGCGGGTGAAGAGTGCCGGTGAATGCGGCAGATTGCCTGCAGCTTTTTGTCGCCCATGAAAAACCCCGGCCTGGGCCGGGGTTCGTCATCACTCGTCGAGGAAGGAGCGCAGATGCTCGCTTCGCGTCGGGTGGCGCAGCTTGCGCAACGCCTTGGCTTCGATTTGACGGATCCGCTCGCGGGTCACGTCGAACTGCTTGCCGACTTCTTCAAGTGTGTGGTCGGTGTTCATGTCGATACCGAAACGCATGCGCAGCACCTTGGCTTCGCGTGCGGTCAGGCCCGAGAGCACGTCACGGGTGGCTTCCTTGAGGCTTTCGACCGTGGCCACGTCGATCGGGGACTGCATGGTGGAGTCCTCGATGAAGTCGCCCAGATGCGAATCTTCGTCGTCGCCGATCGGGGTTTCCATGGAGATCGGCTCTTTGGCGATCTTCAATACCTTGCGGATCTTGTCCTCAGGCATTTCCATGCGCTCACCCAGCTCTTCCGGGGTCGGTTCGCGGCCCATTTCCTGCAGCATCTGCCGGGAAATACGGTTGAGCTTGTTGATCGTCTCGATCATGTGCACCGGAATCCGGATGGTGCGCGCCTGGTCGGCGATCGAACGGGTGATCGCCTGGCGAATCCACCAGGTGGCGTAGGTCGAGAACTTGTAGCCACGACGGTATTCGAACTTGTCCACCGCCTTCATCAGGCCGATGTTGCCTTCCTGGATCAGGTCGAGGAACTGCAGGCCGCGGTTGGTGTACTTCTTGGCGATGGAGATCACCAGACGCAAGTTCGCCTCGACCATTTCCTTCTTGGCGCGACGGGCTTTCGCCTCGCCGATCGACATGCGACGGTTGATCTCTTTGATTTCTGCGACGGTCAGGCCGGTCTCGGTCTCGAGGTCGATCAGCTTCTGCTGGCAGGCGACGATCGCGGCGTCCTTCTCACCCAGGGCAGCGGCCCACTTGGTGCTGCGCTTGGCGAGGTCACCGCTCCAGGTCTGGTCGGTCTCGTTGCTCGGGAACAGGCGCAGGAAGTCGGCACGCGGCATGCGGGCATCACGTACGCACAGTTGCATGATCGCACGCTCCTGCTGACGCAGGCGGTCAAGGGCACCGCGCACACGCTCGACGAGTACGTCGAACTGCTTGGGCACCAGCTTGATCGGCATGAACAGATCGGCCAGGGCCTGGAGCGCCGCAACGCTTTCCTTGCCACTGCGACCATGTTTCTTCAGGACCTTGTTGGTGGCCTGGAGCTGGTCGGAGACGGCACCGAAACGCTGACGCGCAACTTCTGGATCGGGGCCGCTTTCGCCCTCTTCCTCGCTGTCGTCGCTGTTTTCGTCACCTTCTTCTTCGTCTTCCGACTCTTCCTTCGCCGCTGCAGTCTTGGCGCCTGGGATCGGTACTTCTTCGGTAGGCGCGGCGATGTTGTCGTCAGGGTCGATATAACCGCTGAGGACATCCGACAGGCGGCCGCCTTCGGTCGTTACACGGTCGTACTCGCCGAGAATGTGATCGACGGTGCCCGGGAAGTGAGCGATGGCGCCCATGACTTCGCGGATACCTTCCTCGATGCGCTTGGCGATTTCGATCTCGCCTTCGCGGGTCAGGAGCTCGACGGTACCCATTTCACGCATGTACATGCGTACCGGGTCGGTCGTGCGGCCGATATCGGTTTCAACGGCCGCCAACGCTGCGGCGGCTTCTTCGGCTGCGGCTTCGTCGGTGTCGGCTTCCGCCAACAACAGGGCATCCGCATCCGGAGCACTCTCGAATACGTTGATCCCCATGTCGTTGATCATGCGGATGATGTCTTCCACCTGTTCCGGATCTGAAATATCCTCAGGCAGGTGGTCGTTGACCTCCGCGTAAGTCAGGTAGCCCTGCTCACGACCGCGGGTGATCAACTCTTTGATACGAGATTGCTGTTGCGCTTTTCCGGACATAACACCCTATCCACTGAAGGTCTTGGCGGGCAAAAAACAAGCCGAGGATTATACCCGAGCATGGACCTCACGCGCCAGATGAGGTCGGGGTTTGTGCGGGAACATTCCTGCTGAGCAGGGCAAGCAACTGGGATTTTTCCTCGGTGCTCAACTCACTTTGACGTGCTTTCCTGAGCAGATGTTCCAAGCTTCGCTCGCGCTGGCGGGCTGACAAGCTAGTTATAGTGTCGAAAAACTGTTGTTCAAGGTTATCGGCATCGATCAGCCATTCCTTCTCTGCCAGCGCCCGCAACAGACGCCCCTGTTCGGTGCCGTGCCAGCGTGCGATCAACTGCATGGAGCTTAGCCCAGGATTCTTCTGCACGGCTTCGATCAGGGCCACCAGCAACTGGCTGTAAAGATGTTCTTCGTCGGCGAAATGGCTCGCGTCCTCGACCTTTCCGGCCAGCAGCGGATGGTGCAGCAATGTGCGCAAGGCCGCGAGCGCCGGGGGTTCGACCGGTGCCGGCGTGCGTGGAGGCGCTTCGTCGCGCTGCCAGCCCTTGCCGCCCTTGCGGTTCTTGTCCCAGGGCTTGCCATTGCCATCCCAGGGCTTCTTGCCCCCCCCTTTGTTGGGTGTCCAGGGGCGTTGCTCCTGCTGGACGGGAGCGTAGTCGTGGTGCTGTTCGCTGAAGTCCGGCGTGTAGCTGGCCATGGCATCGTAGTCATAGCCTGGATCGTAGTCCGGTACGCTGGGCGCGGGCGCTTTCTGTGCCAACTGCTCCATTTGTTGGACATCAAGACCAGTAATTTCCTTCAAGCGATTGCGCATTAACTGACGCAGATTGGCGCCCGGAATCTTTTCGATCAACGGTGCAGCCAAGGTCGCCATGTGGGCCTTGCCTTCCAGCGAGCGTGGGTCGGCTTCGCTGCCCAGTTGCTCGAAGAAATAGTCGGCGAGCGGTTGGGCGTGCTGATGGATGCGGGCCTGGAAGGCGTCGGTGCCTTCGGCGCGGACCAGCGTATCCGGATCTTCCCCTTCGGGCAGGAACAGGAAGCGCGCACGCCTGCCATCCTGCAGGTTCGGCAGCGTGGCCTCCAGTGCACGCCAGGCCGCCTTGCGCCCGGCCTGGTCGCCGTCGAAGCAGAACAGCACATGGGGCACCACGCGGAACAGGCGCTTGAGGTGCTCTTCGCTGGTCGCGGTGCCTAGAGTAGCCACAGCATTGCGCAGGCCTTGCTGGGCGAGGGCGATCACATCCATGTAGCCCTCGACCACGATGATTTCGTCGAGGTTGCGGTTGTGCTTGCGTGCCTCGAACAGCCCGTACAGCTCCTGGCCCTTGTGGAATACCGGGGTTTCCGGGGAGTTCAGGTACTTGGGCTTGTCATCGCCCAGCACGCGCCCGCCGAAGGCGATCACCCGGCCACGGCTGTCGCGGATCGGGAACATGACCCGGTCGCGGAAGCGATCGTAGCGCTTGCCGGTCTCGGCATTCTCGATCAGCAGGCCGGCGTCGATCATCACCTTCTGTTGCAGGGTGTCGGCGCCCAGGTGCTTGAACAGGTTGTCCCAGCCCGGCGGGGCGAAACCCAGGCCGAAATCACGGGCAATTTCGCCGGACAGGCCGCGGCCCTTCAGGTATTCGACCGCTGCCTTGCGTGTCGGATGGTTGCGCAGCGCCTGGCGATAGAACTCGGCAGCTGCTTCGAGCAGCGGGTACAGCGGAGAGTCGGTGGGCTGGCGCGGCTTTTGTCCGCGTCGTCCCTCTTCGCGCGGCACTTCCATGCCTGCGGCGCGGGCCAGTTCCTCGACTGCCTGGGGGAAATCCAGGTTGTCGTGGTCCATGATGAAGCCCAGGGCGTTGCCCCCGGCGCCACAGCCGAAGCAGTAGTAGAACTGCTTGTCGGGGCTGACAGTGAAGGACGGCGTCTTTTCCTTGTGGAACGGGCAGCAGGCCGAATGGTTCTTGCCGGTCTTCTTCAGCTGGATGCGCGAACTCACCACGTCGACAATGTCGGTGCGGTTGAGGAGGTCGTCGATGAAACTCTGGGGAATCAGCCCGGCCATGGCAGTCTCGTTATCTGGCTACTGGCAAGTCTAATCGCTGGAGAGAGCAACAAGGGAGATGCGTGTCGGCCTATCACCTGCCGCATCGGGCATTCTGGTGAGGCGTATGAATTCTGCCCATGGGCGAGTGCCGGGGCCTCCAAGGCACATGGCCAAGGGTGTGAAGCGACAACTGCCATTAGCCCGGCACGAGGCCGGGCTGGGCAGAAGCTTTGCGTAGAACGTCTGTATTAGTACAGGCGAACGGCGCGGCGCTGTTCGCGCTGAACTTTCTTGGCGTGACGCTTAACAGCGGCAGCAGCTTTGCGCTTACGCTCAGCGGTCGGCTTCTCGTAAAACTCGCGGCTACGAACTTCAGCCAGTACACCGGCTTTTTCGCAGGAGCGCTTGAAACGACGCAGAGCTACGTCGAAGGGTTCGTTCTCTTTAACTTTGACGGCTGGCATCCAGGGCTACCTTAATTCATTACCGGGGTAGACGTGCTCCTGGCAAAACAAAGGTGTGCTGGAGAACGTCGGTTTTCAAGGGTTGCGGATGTTAACCCTTAGCGGGGAGGAATGCAAAGCCTCTGATCGAAAACCGCTGGTCGGCACTCTGTACGGGGACTAGAATGCGCGGCTTCGAATTCAGCCTCCACAAGGCACGGACCCATGCTAGTACTGGGATTGGAAACATCCTGCGACGAAACTGGCGTCGCATTATACGACAGTGAGCGCGGCCTGCTGGCCGATGCGCTGTTCAGCCAGATCGACCTGCACCGCGTCTACGGCGGCGTCGTGCCCGAGCTCGCCTCGCGCGATCACGTCAAGCGCATGCTGCCGCTGATCCGCGAAGTGCTGGATGAAGCCGGCTGCGTCGCTGCCGACATCGATGCCATCGCCTACACCGCCGGCCCTGGTCTGGTCGGGGCGCTGCTGGTTGGCGCTTCCTGTGCACAGGCGCTGGCGTTCGCCTGGGATATTCCGGCGATCGGCGTTCACCACATGGAAGGCCACCTGCTGGCGCCGATGCTCGAGGAGCAACCGCCGCAGTTCCCGTTCGTCGCCTTGCTGGTATCCGGTGGTCACACTCAACTGGTGCAGGTCGATGGCATCGGCCAGTACGCGCTTCTGGGCGAGAGCCTGGATGACGCGGCGGGCGAGGCCTTCGACAAGACGGCCAAGCTGATTGGTCTGAATTATCCCGGCGGACCCGAGATCGCGCGTCTGGCCGAACAGGGTACGCCCGGGCGCTTCGTGTTCCCGCGGCCGATGACCGACCGTCCGGGGCTCGAGTTCAGCTTCAGCGGTCTCAAGACCTTCGCCCTGAATACCTGGCAGCAGTGCCGCAATGCGGGTGACGACAGCGAGCAAACCCGTTGCGACCTGTCGCTGGCATTCCAGCAGGCGGTGGTGGAGACTCTGACCATCAAGTGCAAGCGTGCCCTCAAGCAGACCGGTCTCAAGCGCCTGGTCATCGCCGGAGGTGTGAGCGCCAACAAGGCGCTGCGGGCATCGCTCGAGGACATGCTCGCGAGCATCAAGGGCAATGTGTACTACGCACGTCCGAAGTTCTGCACCGACAACGGCGCGATGATCGCCTACGCCGGCTGCCAGCGCCTGTTGGCCGGACAGCAGCAGGATCTGGCGATCAGCGTGCAGGCGCGTTGGCCGATGGAGCAATTGCCGCCGCTGTGAGGCTGCGTTTTCCCCGCGAGTGATTCAGAAATGTCGTTCGCGGCCGGCAAACAGGTCGCGCAGATTGCTGCGGTGTCGCCAGACTATCAGTACTGTCAGCACCGTCATTGGCAGTAGCGCGGCCGGCTCGCGCCAGGCCAGCAGCGGCAGGGTCAGAGGCGTGGCTATCAAGGCCGCCAGCGAGCTGGTACGGGTGAGGTAGAAGGTCAGCAACCAGGCGCCGATTGCCAGCAGCGCGGCGGGAAAGTACAGCCCCATGAGCATGCCCGCCGCAGTGGCTACGCCCTTGCCGCCCTGGAAACGGAAGTACAGCGGAAACAGGTGGCCGATCACCGCGCACAGGCCTATCCAGGCTTGGGCCTGCAGGCTCAGGCCTGCAAGTCCGGCCAGCAGCACTGGCAGCAAACCCTTGCACAGGTCGCCGAGCAGGGTGAGGATGGCCAGCTTGCGGCCTGCCAGGCGCAGCATGTTGGTCGCGCCGGCGTTGCCCGAACCACTGGAGCGAGGGTCGGGGTTGCCACTGAGGCGGCTCAGGACAATGGCGAAGGACAGCGAGCCGAGCAGGTAGGCGAGCAGCGCCAATAACCAAAACATGCTAACTATTCCGGGCGGGGACGCCCTGATTCTAACGGCGCCAGTCGCCCTTGTCGTCTGTGGAGAGAAGTGCTTGGACAGAGTGTTCATCGAGGGACTGGAAGTCGATACCGTCATCGGTGCCTATGACTGGGAGCGGGATATTCGCCAGTGCCTGCGCCTGGACCTGAGTTTCGCCTGGGACAACCGCCCGGCGGCGGCCGGTGACGACCTCAACCTGGCGTTGGACTACGCCAGTGTCTCGGCCCGTATCCAGGCCTTTGCCGAGCAGTCGCGCTTCGAGCTGGTGGAAACCTTCGCCGAGCGTCTGGCGGCGACCTTGATGGAAGAGTTCGGCATCGTGTGGATGCGGTTGAAGCTGACCAAGCCCGGTGCCGTTCCTGCGGCCCGGGGTGGCGTGGGCGTGGAGATCGAGCGCGGATGTCTCTGAGCACGGTTTACCTGGGGCTGGGCAGCAACATCGACCGCGAGCGCCACCTGTGCGCCGGGCTTGATGCGCTGGCCGGCATCCTTCAGGACATGCGCTGTTCGGCGGTGTTCGAGAGCCAGGCGGTAGGGATCAAGAGCGGGCCTTTCTTCAACCTGGTGGTGAGCGGGCAGACCGCGCTGCCGCTACTGGAGCTGGATCGCCGGCTCAAGTTCATCGAGGCGGAAAACGGCCGCTATGCCCCGGATCGCAAGGGTTTGCCGCTGGATATCGATGTGCTGATGTTCGATGAGCTGCACGGTACTTTCGACGGGCTTGTACTGCCGCGCGCCGAAATCCTGAAAAACGCGTTCGTGCTCTGGCCGCTGTCGTTGCTCGCGCCCGATCTGGTGCATCCTGGAGCAGGTAAATCCATGGCCGAGTTGTGGCAGCAGGCGAATATCCAGCAGGAGCTGGCGCCAGTGCCGTTCGAGTGGCGTGGGTTGCAACTGACGCAGCCATTTTAGCCACGACTGCGTTGTCCAGAATCTGAAGGCCGTTTCCATGTCGCGGCCTTTTCTCACCTGGCGGTGGCGGTTTGCCGCTGCGACTTGCGCCGCGATCGCCGGCAAAGCCGGTGCCATCCACCGCAGCTCTTCCACAAGGATCAGGCTCGCTGCGCAAGGTCAGCCTTTGTAGCGTGTCAACGCCTGCAAGCGCTCAGCCTTCAGTGCCTCTCCCAATGCCTGTCCGGTCAAACCCTGTTCAACCAACGGTTTCACATCGACGTCTCGTGCCGCCGACGCCGCGCCGCGCAGGTAGGCGGCCTGTGGATAACGCTCTGCATGCCGCGCAAGTGCCTCCATCTCGCAGGCGGCGATGAAGTCTTCGAAACGCTGCGGCCTGCGATACACGTCGAACTTCTGCAGAAGCTCCAGCAATGCCGCCGCTTCCAGCTCCATTGCGCGATGCGCCAGAGGCAGGCACTCACCAACCAGCAGCGCCAGTTCCTGGCATTCACGCGGCGCCTTGAAGCGCTGGTTTACAGCTTTCAGTTGTGAGGTGTCTCTAACGCCTTGCAGCAGGCAGGCCCAGCGCACGTGCAGTGGCTGCCGATGCTCTGCCGCCTGTTGCAGCGGGGCGAGTGCCTGCGGGCTGGGGTCGAGCTCCGGCATCAGTTGCTGCAGCGCGCCGCAGTCGCGCAGCACTTCGATGAACACCTGTGGCTGCGCTTCCATCAGCGCACGCTCGATCTCTTTCCAGCTCCGTTCGGCAGTCAGTGCCTGCAGTTCGCCGCTGGTGCTGATCTGGCGCATGAGTTCAAGGGTTTCATCGGCGACGTGAAAGCCCAGCGGCGCATAGCGCGCGGCAAAGCGGGCAACCCGCAGCACACGCAAAGGATCTTCGGCGAATGCCGGGGAAACATGGCGAAGAATGCGTTTATCCAGATCGACTTTGCCACGGTAGGGATCATGCAGATTGCCTTGGTCATCCTCGGCCATCGCATTGATGGTCAGATCGCGGCGTATCAGATCTTCCTCGAGAGTGACTTCGGGGCTGGCGTGAAAGGTGAATCCGCCATAGCCGCGACCGCTCTTGCGCTCGGTGCGCGCCAGGGCGTATTCCTCGCCGGTTTTCGGGTGGATGAAGACGGGGAAATCCGCGCCTACCGGGCGAAAGCCCAAGGCCTGCATTTCTTCGACCGTGGCGCCGACTACCAACCAGTCGATATCGCTGACCGGGCGCCCGAGCAGGCGGTCGCGAACCGCGCCGCCAACTTTATAGATGTGCATGTACAACCTCCGTGACTGCCGACAGCATACCTTGTCGGCAGTCACGAGGTCTCAGAGGTGGTGGATGACTGCGAGATCCATGCGGCCGTAGTCGCCTGGTTCCCCATGCTCGCCACGGGGCGGCATATGGTGGGTTTTCACCACCTGGTCACCCTGTACGGTCTCCAGGTGGATGTCGAAGCCCCACAGGCGGTGCAGGTGCTTGAGCACTTCCTCGGTGGAGTCGCCCAGCGGTTTGCGGTTGTGCTGCTGGTGGCGCAGGGTGAGCGAACGGTCGCCACGGCGGTCGATGCTCCAGATCTGTACGTTGGGCTCGCGGTTGCCCAGGTTGTACTGCGCCGCCAGTTGTTCGCGGATGACGCGATAACCCGCCTCGTCGTGGATGGCCGGTACCAGCAGGTCGTCGCGTTGGTCGTCGTCGAGGATGCTGAACAGTTTGAGGTCGCGGATCACCTTGGGGGAAAGGTACTGAAGGATGAAGCTCTCGTCCTTGAAGCTGCTCATGGCGAACTTGATGGTCGACAGCCAGTCGCTGCCGGCGATTTCCGGGAACCAGCGGCGATCCTCTTCCGTTGGGTGCTCGCACATCCGGCGGATGTCCGTGTACATGGCAAAGCCCAGGGCATAGGGGTTGATGCCGCTGTAGTAGGGGCTGTCGAAGCCGGGCTGGAACACCACGCTGGTGTGCGATTGCAGGAACTCCATCATGAAGCCGTCGGTGACCAGGCCTTCGTCGTACAGGTCGTTCATCAGGGTGTAGTGCCAGAAGGTTGCCCAGCCTTCGTTCATCACCTGGGTCTGGCGTTGCGGATAGAAGTACTGCGCGATCTTGCGCACTATCCTTACCACCTCACGCTGCCAGGGTTCGAGCAGCGGCGCGTGTTTTTCGATGAAGTACAGGATGTTTTCCTGGGGTTCGGCAGGGAAGCGCGCGTCGTCCTTGTCGCTGCCCTTGTCGGCGCCCTTCGGGATGGTGCGCCACAGGTCGTTGATCTGCCGCTGCAAGTGTTCCTCGCGCTCCTTCTGGCGCCGGCGCTCTTCCTCGGCGGAGATGGGGTAGGGCCGCTTGTAGCGGTCGACGCCGTAGTTCATCAGGGCATGGCAGGAGTCGATGAGGTCCTCCACCGCGTCGATGCCATGGCGTTCCTCGCACTGGGCGATGTACTGCTTGGCGAATACCAGGTAATCGATGATCGAGCTGGCGTCGGTCCAGGTGCGGAACAGGTAGTTGCCCTTGAAGAAGCTGTTGTGCCCGTAGCAGGCGTGGGCGATCACCAGCGCCTGCATGCAGATGGTGTTTTCTTCCATCAGGTAGGCGATGCAGGGGTCGGAGTTGATGACGATCTCGTAGGCCAGGCCCATCTGCCCGCGGCTGTAGGACTTCTCGGTGCTGAGGAATTGTTTGCCGTAGGACCAATGGTGATAGCCCAGCGGCATGCCCACCGAGGCGTAGGCATCCATCATCTGCTCGGCAGTGATCACCTCGATCTGGTTGGGGTAGGTATCCAGCGCATAGCGCGCGGCCAGGCGGCTGATTTCCCGGTCGTAGGTCTGGATCAGCTCGAAGGTCCATTCCGAGCCGGTGGAAATGGGTTGGCGTCTCTGTGCTCTGGCGGTCATGTGGCTAACCTGCGCTGGAAGAGTTCACGGAAGACCGGGTAGATGTCACCGGCCGAGACCAACTGTTGCTGGGCGAAGGTGTCGGGAAACGCCTCGCCGATACGTTCGTACTCGTACCACAGTGCCTGATGCTCGCGGGGGGTGATCTCGACATAAGTGTAGTACTGCACGTGCGGCATGATCTGCTTGGTCAGGATATCGCGGCAGATAGGGGAGTCGTCGTTCCAGTTGTCGCCATCCGACGCCTGGGCGGCATAGATGTTCCAGTCGCTGGCCGGATAACGCTCGGCCATGATCTCCTGCATCATCTTCAGGGCGCTGGAGACGATGGTGCCGCCGGTCTCGCGCGAGTAGAAGAACTCTTCTTCATCCACTTCGCGGGCGCTGGTGTGATGGCGGATGAACACCACCTCGATGCGTTCGTAGTTCCGCTTGAGGAACAGGTACAGCAGGATGAAGAAGCGCTTGGCGATATCCTTGGTGGCCTGGGTCATGGAGCCGGAGACGTCCATCAGGCAGAACATCACCGCCTTGGAACTGGGGTTGGGCTGCTTGACCAGCAGGTTGTATTTCAGGTCGAAGGTGTCGAGGAAGGGCAGGCGGTTGATACGTGCCTTGAGGCGTACGATTTCGGCTTCGACTTCCTGGATGTCGGTGAAGTTGTCGGGTTCCTCGACTTTCAGCCGCTCCAGTTCCTTTTGCGCTGCGCGCAGCAGGCCGCGGCTGCTGCCGGTCAGGGCGATGCGCCGGGCATGGGCCGAGCGCAGTGTACGCACGATGTTGATGCGCGACGGATTGCCCTCGTTGGCGATACCTGCGCGTACGGTCTTGAAGGTGTCGGCACCGGTCAGGTGACGCTTGACCAGGTTGGGCAGCTCCAGGTCCTCGAACATGAATTCGAGGAATTCTTCCTGGGTGATCTGGAAGACGAATTCGTCCATGCCCTCGCCGGAATTACCGGCCTTGCCGCGTCCGCCACCGCCACCACCGCCTTGCGGACGGGCGATATGTTCGCCTGCGGTGAATTCCTTGTTGCCCGGATGAACGATGGTCTGCTTGCCGCCACGGCCGTGGTGCAGCACCGGTTCGTCGATATCGCGCCCGGGGATGCTGATCTGCTCACCATGCTCCATGTCCATGATGGAGCGGCGGCTCACCGCCTCTTCGACGGCCTTCTTGATGTGCTCACGGTACCGGCGCAGAAAGCGCTGGCGGTTGACCGTGCTCTTGTTCTTGCCGTTCAGGCGTCGGTCGATTACGTAGCTCATGGGGCCTCCGCTAAGAGCAGCTGCAAGCGTCAAGCTGCGAGACAAAGCAGCCACCAGCACTGCAAGCCGAGGCGCAGACCTGACGGTCGCGCCGTACAGCTTGCAGCCTGTGGCTGACAGCTTGTCGCTTTATTGCGATTTCCTGACCCGCAGGTACCATTCCGACAGCAGGCGCACCTGTTTGTCGGTGTAGCCACGTTCCACCATCCGCGTGACGAAGTCGTTGTGTTTCTGTTGGTCTTCCTTGCTTGCCTTGGCGTTGAAACTGATGACTGGCAGCAGGTCTTCGGTGTTGGAGAACATTTTCTTCTCGATCACCACCCGCAGCTTCTCGTAGCTCAGCCAGCTTGGGTTCTTGCCGTTGTTGTTGGCGCGGGCGCGCAGCACGAAGTTGACGATTTCGTTGCGGAAGTCCTTCGGATTGCTGATGCCGGCCGGTTTTTCGATTTTCTCCAGTTCTTCGTTGAGGGCGATCCGGTTGAGAATTTCGCCGGTTTCCGGGTCGCGGTATTCCTGGTCCTGAATCCAGAAGTCTGCGTACAGCACATAACGGTCGAAGATGTTCTGGCCGTATTCGCTGTAGGACTCCAGATAGGCGGTCTGGATTTCCTTGCCGATGAACTCGATGTAGCGCGGTGCCAGGTATTCCTTGAGGTAGCGCAGGTAGCGTTCGCGCACCTCGGCCGGGAATTGCTCCTGTTCGATCTGCTGCTCGAGCACATAAAGCAGGTGCACCGGGTTGGCCGCGACTTCGTGCGGGTCGAAGTTGAACACTTTGGAGAGGATCTTGAAGGCGAAGCGGGTCGACAGGCCGTTCATGCCTTCGTCGACGCCAGCGGCATCACGATACTCCTGGATCGACTTGGCCTTTGGATCGGTATCCTTGAGGTTTTCGCCGTCATATACCCGCATTTTCGAGTAGATGTTCGAGTTTTCCGGCTCTTTCAGCCGTGAAAGCACGGTGAACTGGGCGAGCATCTTGAGGGTGTCGGGCGCGCAGTGGGCCTTTGACAGCGAGCTGTTGACCAACAGCTTGTCGTAGATCTTGATTTCGTCGCTGACCCGCAAGCAGTAGGGCACCTTGACGATATAGATCCGGTCGATGAACGCCTCGTTGTTCTTGTTGTTGCGGAAGGTGTGCCACTCAGACTCGTTGGAGTGGGCCAGCAGGATGCCCGAATAGGGAATCGCCCCCAGGCCCTCGGTGCTGTTGTAGTTGCCTTCCTGGGTGGCGGTGAGCAAGGGGTGCAGGACCTTGATCGGCGCCTTGAACATCTCCACGAACTCCATCAGGCCCTGGTTGGCCCGGCACAGAGCGCCCGAGTAGCTGTAGGCGTCGGCGTCGTTCTGCGGGAATTCCTCGAGCTTGCGGATATCCACCTTGCCGACCAGTGCAGAAATGTCCTGGTTGTTCTCGTCGCCGGGTTCGGTCTTGGCGATAGCGATCTGGTTGAGGATCGAAGGGTACAGCTTGACCACCCGGAACTTGCTGATATCGCCGCCATATTCCTGAAGACGCTTGGTCGCCCAGGGCGACATGATGGTGTTCAAGTAACGCCGCGAAATACCGTACTCCTCTTCGAGGATGGCGCCGTCCTCGGTGGCGTTGAACAGGCCCAGTGGCGACTCGAATACGGGCGAATCCTTGATGGCGTAGAACGGCACTTTCTCCATCAGCTGCTTGAGTTTCTCGGCCAGGGACGATTTGCCGCCCCCTACCGGGCCCAGCAGATAGAGGATTTGCTTCTTCTCTTCCAGACCTTGGGCGGCGTGGCGGAAGTATGAAACGATCTGGTCGATGCACTCTTCCATGCCGTGGAAGTCGGCAAAGGCCGGATACCGGCGGATCACCTTGTTGGAGAAGATCCGCGACAGTCTGGAGTTGCTCGAGGTGTCGATCAGTTCCGGCTCACCGATGGCCAGCAACAGCCGTTCAGCGGCCGATGCGTAGGCACTGCGATCCTCTTTGCACAGCTCGAGGTACTCCTGCAGCGAGAGTTCTTCCTGGCGCGTTGACTCGAAACGTTGTTGGAAGTGGCTAAAAATGCTCATGACGTCACCTCGCTCGATACGTGGAGACGACGCCGGATCAGTCAGCTGATGCTGGCATGCAAGCGGCTTTCACCGATTGCTGTTTACCCCCCAGAACACCTTGGAACGCTACCGATGACCCGCACGCCGGTGTACCGGCTCTCCCCTTTTTTGGATGGCCTGCGCTTAAGGATAGTTGGTAATACGCAAGGTCAAGGGCGAGGGGCCGAGAAGTTGCTTCCGACCGTTCGTCAGGTAAGGCGCAAGCCCGCAGGTGACGCGGGCTTGAGGGGAAATGAAAAAAATTATTCGGCGTCGCCCTGGGCGGTTTCGGCCGGATAGGTAGCGCGCCACAGCTCGAAGCCGCCGTCGACGCTGTAGACCTCGGAGAAGCCCTGGCCCACCAGGTAGGCGGCGGCACTCTGGCTGGAGTTACCGTGATAGCAGACCACCAGCGTCGGCGCGTCGAGGTCGGCGTTGCGGATGAAGTCGGCCACCGAATGGTTATCCAGATGGCGGGCGCCGGTGATATGGCCTGCAGCGAAGGCCTGGGGATCGCGAATGTCGACCACCACCGCACCTTGTGCACGCAAGGCCAGGGCCTGTTCCGGAGGGATGCGCTTGAATTCGCTCATGGGTACGTTTTCCTTCAGGTTCGGTCGTTGATTCTAGTGGGTTCCGGTGCCGTACGTACGGTGCCTTCGTCGGTGCAGTCGCAGCGGTGGTATTGACCGCTGTCCAGGTTGTACAGGGTCATGGCGCCGCCCCATACGCAACCGGTATCCAGGGCGATGACGCCCGGCTCTTCGACGTTGCCTTCGAGGGCGGCCCAATGGCCGAAAATGATCTTCACGTGGCGCGAGCGACGGTCCTTGTGGGCGTACCAGGGCTTGTAGCCCTTGGGGGCGCTGTCCAGGCCTTCCTTGCTCTTGAGGTCGAGCTTGCCGTCGGTGGTGCAGAAACGCATGCGGGTGAAATAATTGGTGATGACTCGCAGGCGCTCGACGCCGCTGAGGTTCTTGCTCCACTTGTTCGGTTCATTGCCATACATGCCGTCGAGGTAGAGCTTGAGGCGGTTGTCGTCGCGCAGCACCTCCTCCACCTCTGCTGCCAGCTCCAGGGCCTTGCCCAGTGTCCACTGGGGCGGGATGCCAGCGTGAGCCATGGCGATACCCCGGGCCTCGTCATAGTGCAGCAGCTTCTGGCGGCGCAGCCAGTCGAGCAACTGATCGGCGTCTGGTGCCTCGATGATCTCGCGCAGGGTGTCACTTTTCTTCAGGCGCTCGATGTTATGCCAGGCTGCGAGCAGGTGCAGGTCATGGTTGCCGAGCACGCAGACCAGCGACTCGCGCATCGCATACAGGTAGCGCAGGGTTTCGAGCGATTCCGGGCCACGGTTGACCAGGTCGCCCACCAGCCACAGGCGATCGACCTTGGGATCGAAGTTGACGCGTTCGAGCAAGCACTTGAGCGGTTGCAGGCAGCCTTGCAGGTCGCCGACGGCGTAGGTGGCCATCAGTGCAGAGCTCCAGGCACAGCCAGGCGGAACGGCGCGATCTCGGCGTCGAAGCGCGTACCGTCTTCGGCGAACATCTGATAGCTGCCTTGCATGGTACCGACGCGAGTGCTGATGACTGCGCCACTGCTGTAGGTATAGCTCTGCCCGGGGTCGATGGTCGGTTGTTGGCCAATGACGCCATCGCCGCGCACTTCTTCGACGGCGCCGTCACCGTTTGTGATCAGCCAGTGGCGCGCCCTCAGCTTGGCCTTGAGCGTGCCGTTGTTCGACACCGTGATGGTGTAGGCGAAGGCGAAACGGTTGTTCTCGGGGTCGGATTGCTCTTTGAGGAAGCGGGTCACGACGCTGACGTCGATCTGGTAGCGGGGGTCGGACATGCAAGGGCCTTGGGCGAACGGGAGCATTAACGCGATTGTCGCAGTCTAGGCCATTGAGAGGGGGAAGGGCCAGCGGTGGGCGCTGTCATCGGTGTGGGGTACTTCGCGGGTAAACCCGCCCCCATGAGAGGTGCGGGTTGCCCGCGAAGGGGCACGAAGGGCCGAGTCAGCCTTGCTGCAGTGCCAGTTGATCAGCCAGGCGCACGAAGGCCGCCAGGTCCAGCTGTTCAGGGCGCAGGCTGCCATCGACGCCAGCCGCCTCGATGGCCTGGCTGTCGAGCAGCCCCTTGAGTGTGTTGCGCAGTGTCTTGCGGCGCTGGTTGAACGCTTCGCGCACCACGCGCTCAAGCAGTGCCGGGTCTTTGGCCGGGTGCGGCAGCACTTCGTGCGGCACCAGGCGGACGATGGCCGAATCCACTTTCGGTGGCGGATTGAACGCACCAGGGCCGACGTTGAACAGGTGTTCCACGCGGCAGTGGTATTGCACCATGATCGACAGGCGCCCCCAGTCCCCGCCGCCTGGGCCTGCGGCCATGCGCTCGACCACTTCTTTCTGCAGCATGAAATGCATGTCGCGGATCAGTCCGGCGTGAGCCAGCAGGTGGAAGATCAGTGGCGTGGAGATGTTGTAGGGCAGGTTGCCGACGACTTTCAGGCTGCGCGGCGGCACGCCCAGGGTGTTGAAATCGAACTTCAGCGCATCGCCTTGATGCAGGCGGAAATTGTCGCGGTCGGCGAACTTGTGCTGGAGGATGGGCACCAGGTCCTTGTCCAGCTCGACCACGTCGAGTTGTGCGCCGCTGCCCAGCAGGCCCTCGGTCAGGGCGCCTTGGCCCGGGCCGATTTCCAGCAGGTGCTCGCCGGCCTTGGCGTTGATCGCCCGCAGGATGCGGTCGATGATGCCGGCGTCGTGCAGGAAGTTCTGGCCGAAGCGCTTGCGCGCCCGGTGTTGGTAGTGCTCGTTCATGGTCGGTTCTCGGCCATCTGGTAGGCGGTTTCCAGGGCGACGCGCAGGCTGCCGGTGTCGACCTTGCCGCTACCGGCCAGGTCCAGGGCGGTGCCATGATCGACCGAGGTGCGGATGATCGGCAGGCCCAGCGTCACGTTGACTGCGGCGCCGAAGCCCTTGTACTTGAGTACGGGCAGGCCTTGGTCGTGGTACATCGCCAGCACTGCGTCGCAGTGCTCCAGATATTTGGGGGTAAACAGGGTATCGGCCGGCAACGGACCGCGCAGGTCCATGCCCTCGGCGCGCAGGCGCTCGAGCGCGGGCTCGATGATGTCGATTTCTTCGCGGCCAAGATGGCCGCCTTCGCCGGCATGCGGATTGAGGCCGCAGACCAGGATGCGTGGTTGGGTGATGCCGAACTTGTCGCGCAGGTCGGCATGCAGGATGCGGGTGACGCGCTCCAGGCGTTCGGCGGTGATGGCGTCGGCGATATCGCGCAGCGGCAGGTGCGTGGTGACCAGCGCCACACGCAGCCCGTGGGTGGCGAGCATCATCACCACCTGGGCCGTCTGGGTGAGGTCGGCGAGGAACTCGGTATGCCCGGAGAAGGCGATACCGCTCTCGTTGATCACGCCCTTGTGCACCGGGGCGGTGATCATCCCCGCGAAGTCACCGTCCAGGCAGCCTTGGCCCGCGCGGGTCAGGGTCTGCAGGACGAAAGCCGCGTTGCGTGAGTCCAGTTGGCCGGCAGTTACAGGTGTTGCCAGCGGCGTGTCCCACACGTAGAGGCTGCCTGCGGGTGCCGGTTGGTCTGGCCAGGCATCCGGCGACACCGACAGCAGCGCAACCGCCAGCCCCAGCTGCGCGGCCCGCTCGGCGAGCAGGTCACGGCTGGTGATGGCGATCAGGGGGTGCGGCTGAGGTTCTGCGGCGAGCAGCAGGCACAGGTCCGGACCTATGCCGGCCGGCTCGCCGGGGGTGACGGCGAAGCGCAGGGGCTTCACTGGGTCGCCTGGTCGGCGCCAGGCAGCTTGATCTCAACGTAGGCTTCGTCGCGGATCTGGCGCAGCCAGGTCTGCAGCTCTTCGTCGTATTTACGGTTGCGCAGTACGTTCAGCGCCTGCTGCTCGCGGGCCTGTTCGGTGCTGTCGGTAGCGCGACGACCGAGTACTTCCAGCACATGCCAGCCGTACTGGGTGCGGAACGGCTTGGTTACGACGCCTTGCTCGGCGTTGGCCATCTGCTCGCGGAATTCCGGTACCAGGCTGTTCGGGTCGACCCAGTTCAGGTCGCCGCCGTTGAGTGCGGAGCCTGGATCTTCCGAGAAGCTTTTCGCCAGTTGGGCGAAGTCTTCGCCATTCTTGATGCGATCGTACAGGCGTTCAGCCAGTTGCTCGGTCGCCGCATCGCTGCGGATCTCGCTGGGCTTGATCAGGATGTGACGCACGTGGACTTCGTCGCGCAGTACGCTTTCGCTGCCGCCGCGCTTCTCCTCGAGCTTGAGGATGATGAAGCCGTTGGGGATGCGAATCGGCTGGGTGATGTCACCGATGGCCATGCTGCTGAGCATCTTGGCGAAGTCAGGTGGCAGTTGGCCGGCCTTGCGCCAGCCCATTTCGCCGCCTTCCAGGGCGTTTTCGCTGGCCGAGCGGGCGATGGCCAGTTGACCGAAGTCGGCGCCCTGGCGCAGTTGCTGGTAGACCTCGCCAGCCTGGCGTGCCGCGGCCTGGATAGCGTCCGAATTGGCGCTCTCCGGGGTCGGGATCAGGATGTTGGCCAGGCGGTATTCTTCCGACATCTGCATCTTGCCCAGGTCGGAGTTGAGGAAGTTCTTCACTTCCTGCTCGGACACCTGGATGCGCTCGGCCACGCGACGCTGGCGAACGCGGCTGATGATCATCTCGCGCTTGACCTGATCACGGGCGTCCTCGAACGACAGACCATCGTGAGCGAGGGCAGCACGGAACTGATCCAGCGACATGCCGTTGCGCTGCGCGATGGTGCCGATGGCCTGGTTGAGTTCTTCGTCGGTGATACGAATGCCCGAGCGCTCGCCGATCTGCAGTTGCAGGTTCTCGACGATCAGGCGTTCCAGCACCTGCTGTTCCAGGGCGCCGGCAGGCGGCACACCACCGCCGCGCTTGGCGATGGTCTGCTGCACTTCGTGTACGCGCTGGTCCAGCTGGCTTTGCATGACCACGTCGTTATCGACGATGGCCACCACGCGGTCCAGGGGTTGCGGCGCGGCATGCACCGCACCGCTCAGCATTACGGCGCCCAGCATCAGCGGGCGCAGACGATCAATAAGCTTGCTCTTCACGGGTACGGTAACCTTGAATGCCTTGGTCCAGGAACGATTCGACCTTGTTGCCCACGACGCCGCCGAGGCCTTTGAGGACGATCTGCAGGAATACGCCGTGGTCGCCTTTCTCGTTTGCCGGCAGGGCCTGGCTGAAGTCGTCGGTGTCGAGCCAGTAACGATTGATCAGGCGCAGCTTCCAGCAGCAGCTGTCGTACTCGAAACCGCCCATCGCTTCGAGGGTGCGGTTGCGGTTGTAGTCGTGCTGCCAGCGGGCAATGACGCTCCATTGCGGCACGATCGGCCAGATGACCGAGAAGTCGTGCTGCTGGATCTTGTAGTAATCCTTGATGTAGTTCGGATCGCCCGGCGTGCCGTAGTCACCGCCGCCGACCTTCCAGGTGCCGGTAAGCGAGTCGTACGAAATGGTGTCGTTGCGGTAGCGATAACCGAGGTTGACCACCTTGTTCGGGTTGTCTTCAGGCTGGTAGTGGAACATCGCGCTGCCCGAACGGGTGCTGCGGCTGTCCGGATCCCAGTTGAAGTCCGAATCGAAGCGCCAGTCGCGGTTGAAGGCGTAGCGGTACACCAACGCATACGGCGAGACGTTGGAGCTGGCATCGTCGCGAGTGCGGTAGTTGATGCCTGGCAGTTGCACCTTGCGGTCTTCGAAGTAGTAGGCCTGGCCAATGCTGAAGCTTTGGCGCTCGAAGCCGTTTTCCTCGATCCAGCGAGTGGTCACGCCCAGCGAAAGCTTGTTCTCGTCGCCGATGCGGTCGACACCGCTGAAGCGGTTGTCGCGGAACAGCGAGTCGTAGCTGAACAGGGTTTCAGCTGTGTCGAACAGCGGAATGTCCTTCTGGTCTTCGTTCGGGACGTAGAGGTAGAACAGCCGTGGTTCGAGCGTCTGACGGTAGTTCTTGCCGAACATCGAAGTGTTGCGGTCGAAGTACAGGCCACTGTCGACGCTGAAGATCGGGATGCTGCGGTTGATCGAGCTATGGTAGCTACCGAAGGCCGGGTCGGCTGAGTCCGTAGCAGCGTCGGCCTTGCCTCTGCCGTCGAGGTCGAGGTCGTAGCTGGTGTAGGCGTACTTGAGCTTGGGGGTGACATAGCCATAGGTCGCCTGCATCGGGAGGCTCATAGCCGGCGAAATATTGAGGCGATTACCGTTAGCCCGCGCGATCCCGCGAACATTGTAGTCTAGACGCCGACCGTCGGGGCCTGCGGTCAGGTCCAGTTGACCGTCCTTGTTGAATACCCGGTCATTCTTCAGGTCACGCTCGAAGCGGACAGCTTCGGTCTCGTAATCGAAGTTCAGGCCGGCCGGGTGATAAGGCAGCATGCCGTTCAGGGTGATCTGCGGCAGACGGTCGTACGGCGTAATCTGCGAGATGGTCGCCAATTCGTAGGCATGCAGGTTCAACCGGGCGGTATAGCTGTCACCCCGGTAGCTGATCGCGCCTTGCTGGTTGATGAAGTCGCGCTTCTGCACGCCGATCTGGTCGGTCTCGAGGTCCTGGAAGTAGAACGGGTCGCTGATGTCGGTGTAGTCCACCTCGGTCATGATCCGGTCGTCCAGGCCGCCCTTGTGCTGCCAGTTGACCATCCAGCGTTCTTTCTTGTAGTCCGTCTGCAGCTTGCGGTCATCGTCCTCGTCGTTGAGGTACGCGCCGCCGAACTGACCTTCGCTCGACTTGGTCAGGTAGCGGAATTCGCCTTCCATCAACAAGCCGCGCTTGGCCATGTAGCGCGGATACAGGGTGGCGTCATAGTTCGGCGCCAGGTTGAAGTAGTACGGCGTGACCAGCATGAAGCCGGTGTCGCTGCTGGTGCTGAATGACGGCGGCAGGAAGCCGGACTGGCGACGGTCGTCGATCGGGAAGTAGATGTACGGTGTGTAGAACACCGGAATATCCTTGACCCGAAGGGTGACGTTGGTGCCGGTACCGAAGCCGGTGGCCGGGTTCAGGGTGATGTTGTTGCCCTTGAGCTGCCATGCGTTGCTGCCCGGCTCACAGGTGGTATAGGTACCGTCCTTGAGGCGGATGATGGCGTTTTCTGCACGCTTGGCGTACAGGGCCGAGCCGCGGATGTGCGACTTGTGCATCACGTATTCTGCGTTGTCGACCTTGGCTTCGCCAGTGTCGAGCTGGACTTCGGCCTGGTCGCCCACCACCAGCGTACCGTTATCGCGAATCTTGACGTTGCCCTTGAGCTCGCCGCGGTTCTCGGTCTGGTAGAGGTTGGCTTCGTCGGCTTCGGCCTGCATGCTGCCCTGGCGCATGACCACGTCACCGGCCAGGGTAGCGATCTGCTGCTCCTGCTGGTACTTGGAGACCTTGGCGTTGAGGTAGGTCGGCGACTCGTCCTTGGGCGTGGAGTCGTTCATGCCCGGACGGGTCGGCTCGATGTACGCGCCGCCGCAATACGGGCCGGTCTCGGCCAGTTGGGCAGCGGTGAGCTTCTCGCGGGGCACCCAGTCCAGATGGCTGTAGTCTTCGCTGCGCGATTTCAGCGCGCGGCCCTTGCTCTCGGTGACCAGCACCGGCTTGGGCTCGGCACTGCCAGCCGCCTCGGCGGTCTGGGCCTCGGTGCCGCCACTGAGCGCGGCGCCATCGTGCACAGGGCGCGGCGGCAGAGTGCTGGCAGCGGTCTTGGGCTTGCAGTCCCAACCACCGGCGGCGGACACTTGGCAGTCGAACTGCTCGGCAGCCACCACGTACGATGTGGCCAGAGGTTGCAGGGCCAGCAGACCGCCAGTCACCAGCAATGGAAACTTTCTACGAAACGCGGGGGATTTCAATGCCATCTTATTAGTCCGGGCTTCCTGCGTGCCATCTGCCCGCGTGTGGGGCCGCACGCCTCTCGATGGTCTGAAAAAGATGCTGGATAATAAAGCATGACCCGCTTGACGGCTAGGGGCCGTCGGAGACCCTTGTAATGCCTGATCATGATGTACGCCTGCAACAGCTGACTGTGTGGCTCGAACAACAGCTTCAGAATCTTTTCCGCGAAAACGCCTGGGGCGAGGTGCCTGCGGGCAGCCTGACCGCCGCCAGCAGCGACGCGAGCTTTCGCCGCTACTTCCGCTGGGAGGGCGGCGGACACAGTTTCGTGATCATGGATGCGCCACCGCCCCAGGAAAATTGCGCACCTTTCGTCGCCATCGACCACTTGCTGGCCAGCGCTGGTATCAACGTGCCGGTGATCCATGCCCAGGACCTGGAGCGCGGCTTCCTTCTGTTGAGCGACCTGGGGCGCAAGACATATCTGGAAATCATCGGCGACGACAATGCCGATGCCCTGTTCGCCGATGCCATCGACGCGCTGCTGGCCCAGCAACAACTGCCGATGCAAGCGCCGCTGCCGAGCTACGACACCGCCTTGCTGCGCCGCGAACTGGAGCTGTTTCCCGAGTGGTATGTCGGGCGTGAACTGAAACTGTCTTTCACCGAAGCGCAGCAAGCCAGCTGGCAGCGCATCAGCCAGCAACTGATCGACAGCGCCCTGGCCCAGCCCAAGGTCCTGGTGCACCGCGACTACATGCCGCGCAACCTCATGCACAGCGCCCCCAACCCGGGCGTGCTGGACTTCCAGGACGCCGTCTATGGCCCGGTGACCTACGACATCACTTGCCTGTTCAAGGATGCCTTCCTCAGTTGGCCGCAAGCACGTGTCGATGGCTGGTTGCGTAGCTACTGGGACAAGGCGCAGGCCGCAGGGATTCCGGTACAGCCTGAGTTCGAGGAGTTCCAGCGTGCCAGCGACCTGATGGGCGTACAGCGCCATCTCAAGGTGATCGGCATCTTCGCCCGCATCTGTCACCGCGATGGCAAACCGCGCTACCTCACCGACGTGCCGCGTTTCTTTGCCTATATAGATGAAGTGATCGCCCGTCGCCCTGAGCTGGCCGAGCTCGGTCAACTGATCGGCGAACTCAAGACCGGGGCGCACCGATGAAAGCGATGATCCTGGCGGCAGGCAAGGGCGAGCGCATGCGTCCGCTGACCTTGCACACCCCCAAGCCCCTGGTGCCTGCGGCGGGCAAGCCGCTGATCGAGTACCACCTTGAGGCCTTGGCCAGGGCGGGGGTGAGCGATGTGGTGATCAACCATGCCTGGCTCGGGCAGCAGATCGAGGATCACCTGGGCGATGGCAGCCGCTTCGGTCTGAGCATCAGCTATTCGCCCGAGGGCGAACCGCTGGAGACCGGCGGCGGTATCTTCAAGGCGCTGCCGCTGTTGGGGGATGCACCGTTCCTGCTGGTCAACGGTGACGTCTGGACCGATTACGACTTCAAGCGCCTGTGCCAACCGCTTCAGGGCCTTGCGCACCTGGTGCTGGTGGACAATCCGGGGCATCACGGGCGTGGCGACTTCCGCCTCGACGGCCCGCGCCGGGGGGGTGGGGGCGCCGCCCCCCGGCCCCCGGCCGGGTGGGCCACTCCCGCCTCGCCGGCCCGCGGGGGGTGTTGGGCGACGACGCGCCCGGCACCCTGACGTTCAGTGGCCTGTCGGTGCTCGACCCGAAGCTGTTCGAAGGCTGCCAGCCCGGTGCCTTCAAGCTCGCACCGCTGCTGCGCCAGGCAATGGCCGCCGGGCAGGTGACCGGTGAGCATTATCCTGGGCAGTGGGTCGACGTCGGCACTCTCGAGCGCCTGGCCGAGGTCGAGCGCCTGATCGGCGAGCGTGCCTGACATGTGGTGGCCGAGCACAGTGATTGGTGCCGGAGCCGGTTTTGCCGTGGCCAGCATTCCCGGCGCCTTGCTGGGCGCCTTGCTGGGGCAGGCCATGGACCGGCGTCTGCGCCTGCAGGGATGGGATGATGTGCGCGAGCGCCTGGGTGGGCGTCCGGCCTTGCGCGACGAAGAGTTGCTGTTCGTGCTGCTGGGGCGTCTGGCCAAGAGTGATGGGCGAGTCGCAGAAGGGCATATCTACCAGGCACGTCAGGAAATGACCCGCCTGGACCTTGCAGAGCCCGCCCGCTTGCGGGCGATCGCTGCGTTCAACCGCGGCAAGTCGGGCAAGGACCGCCTGGGGCAGTACCTGCGCCGTATCGGCCAGCAGCCCCACGGCGCCGAAGGTACGCTGCGGGCGTGCTGGCGCATGGTCTGGGCCGATGGCAAGGCGGGGCGGCACGAGCGTGAGCTGTTGCTGGACTGGGGCCAGCAATTGGGCATGAGCCGTAACCAGGTGCAGGCCTTGTCCCAGGAGTACGAACCGAGCCGTTCTGCGGTCGAGGGCGGGGCGATGACCTATGCCGCGGCACTGCGACTGCTGGGCGTCGAGGCCGATACCGACGGTGATCGGATCAAGCAGGCCTATCGCCGACTGGTCAGCCGGCATCACCCGGACAAGCTGGTCGGTAATGGTGCGAGCGAGGCCCGGGTGCGTGAAGCGACCGAGCGCACGCGTGAGTTGCATCAGGCTTATGCCCTGATTCGCAAGCGGCGGGGGATTTGAGGGGCAGGGTGCGGTGGTGAATTCGTCGCGGGCAGGTCGCAGCGGCGAGCCGCTGCTGCCACAGGGGGCAACGCACCCAGCCCCTTACTGCGCCTCCTGCGGCATCAACCATCCCCGCACCCGACGGAACAGCTGCTCTTGCTCCGCTGCCCTGGCACCCGGCATGGCAATCAGCGACAGCTGCCGATACTGGCTGTCCTTCTCGCGCTTGCTGGCTTGCAGGCGCAGCTTGGCGGCGTTCTGATCGCGGGTGCGGGTCATGACGTAGATGTCGGCGGTGGGCACTTTGAGCGTCGGCACCAGGCTTTCCAGGTCGTGCTCGACCCGTGCCGGTGTCTGCGCCGAGATCAGTGCCAGCTTCTGCACCTGTGGTGGCTGTTTCTCGCTCACATAGCGCGCCGCCCAGTACGCACCGCTGCCATGGCCGATCAAGACGATGCTGTGGGCATTCTGCTGCTGGGCGAAAGCCACGGCAGCGTCGAGGCGGGCGAAGATGCGGGTGGCGTCGGCGGAGTCGTTCTGCTCGTCGGCCTGCACGGCGTCGGTGCCCTGCGCGGTATCGGCATCGGCCGCCGTGGCCTGGGCGACATTGGCGTTGGCGTCGTCCGGCGTATCCTTGGCCGGGGCGCTGGTGCCCTTGCCTTCTACCTTGTCGGGCTGGGCGGCGGGTGTGTCGGTGGCGCGTGCCTGCGGGCTGTCGGCCAGCAGATCGGGCAAGCTGATGCTCAGGCTGTGCCAGCCGACATCGGGGAACTTGTTGCGCAGCGGGCCGACAGCATTGGGCCAGTCGGCGGTTTCGCCGGCACCGGGCACGATGATCACGGCGCCTTTCGGGGCGCTGTCGTTGGCCGGTTTCCACAGCGCCAGAAAGTTTTCGCCGTCGGCCTGCAGGGTCTTCTGCTCGGCCTTGGGCACCAGGCGTTCCAGAGCCTGGGCGTCTTCCTGGCTGCGTTCGGCAAGGGGCGCGCGCACGGCAGTGGTTTCAGCCGGCGCGGCAGGTTTGTCGGGGGCGGCGGCATGGGCCGCGAGCGGTAGGGCCGAGGCCAGGCAGAACATGGCCAGCGTCGTGCGATAAAGTATGAACATGGATCAACCCAAGGCCAGAATGATACCGGCAGCCTAATAGTATTTGCCCGCGGCGGCCACGCAGATGGCCGTCATTGCCAAGACGAGCGTATCGATGAAGCGAATGCGTTGCCTGTTGGTTATCGGCTGGTTGTGCCTGCCCTTGATCGCCCTTGCCAAAGCCCCGGCCCCCCCGTCGGTGGTGCTCGAGCCTGCGCAGCAGCAATGGCTCGACAGCCATCGCAGCCTGCGCGTGGGCCTGGTGCTGCAAGCACCCTATGCTCAGTTCGACCGGCGCCTGCAGCAGTTGTACGGGGCCAACGTCGAGCTGGTGAGCTGGCTGGGGCGGGCTCTGAATCTGGACCTGACCTGGCGAAACTTCCCAGACCAGGCTGCCTTGGAGCATGCGTTGCAGGCTGGCGAGATCGATTTTGCCCCAGGCCTCGCTCAAACCCCGGCAAGCCTGCGCCTGTGGCTGTTCAGCGACCCTTACATGCGTGTGCCGCAGTTGTTGGTTGGCCTACGCAGTGGTGCGCTGGCGGTCGACTTGGAGCAGCTTGGCGCCAGCGACCGGGTGGCCGTGCGCATGCCTGGCAGCCTGGCCGATTACCTGCGTGGCAACTTCGCCAATCTCAACCTGCAGGGCGTGCCCAATGAGCGCGAGGCGCTGCAGTTGGTGCTGGGTGCGCAAGCCAGCTACGCCGTGCTCGACGAGGCGCAGCTCAGTCGCCTCTCGCGCGAGAGCGAATTCGGCGACCTGGTGGTCGTGGGCGATATTGGCCTGCCGCAGTTGCTGCGTATCGGCTCGCGCCGCGATTGGCCGCTGCTGGCCGACGTGCTGGAGCGCGGTCTGCAGGCGATGCCTGCCAAGGAACTGGAGCAGTTGCACCAGCGTTGGTTGCAACCGAAGTACCCGCGCCTGAGCGACTCGGCGGGGTTCTGGCAGAACCTTGCGTTGTTGTTCGGCTTGTTGCTGCTCTGCGCGCTGGCCACCCTGGCGATGCAGCGTCGCCAGCAGCGCCGACTCGAGCGGAGCCTGCTGAGCGTGCGCGAGAGCCTGCTCGAACGCCAGGCACGTGAAGAGGCACTGCGGCTGAGCCAGTTTTCCATCGACCAGAGCACCGTCGGCATCCTCTGGGTGCATTGGGACAGCCACGTGCGCTACGCCAATCATGCTGCCGAGCGCATGCTCGGCCATGGTGAGGGCGAACTGCTCGAGCGACCGCTGATCGATATCGAGCCGAGCCTGCACATGGACCGCTGGCTGGAGTTGTGGAAGCGTGCGCGCACGGGCGACAGTGGGGCACAAGCGTTCGAGACCCTGTGCCGTCGTGCCGATGGCAGCTTGCTGCCGGTGGAGCTGTCACTGAGCTTTCTGCGTTTTCGTGATGCCGAATACCTGGTGGTGTTCATAACCGATGTCACCGAGCGCCGCCGCGCCCTGGCGGCCCTGCGCGAGAGCGAGGCGCGGCTCAAGGGTATCGCGGGCAACGTGCCGGGCCTGGTCTTTCGCCTGGAGCGTGATCCTGCCGAGGGCGAGCCGGAGTTTCCCTATGTCAGTGAGGGCAGCGAGGCGCTGGTCGGCTATGCCCCCGCCCAGATCCAGCAGGCGGACATGGGGCTGCGCAATCTGGTCCACCCCGATGACCGCGCCGACTATCACCGGGTCCAGGACCTGGCGCTGGCCAATGACCGCGACTGGTCCTGGCAGGGCCGCATTCTCACCCGCGAAGGTCTGCAGCGCTGGGCCGACATCAAGGCCAGCGCCCGGCGTCAGGCCGATGGCCGGGTGGTGTGGGACGGCATTGTCTGGGATATCACCCAGAGCAAACGGGTCGAGCTGGAACTGGCGCGCTCCCAGGAGCAACTGCGTGAGTTGTCGGCGCACCTGGAGAGTGTGCGTGAGGAGGAGAAGGCGCGGATCGCCCGTGAAGTGCACGATGAGCTCGGGCAGATGCTCACTGTGCTCAAGTTGGAAGTTTCGATGTGCGAGCTGGCTTTCGCCGAGCTCGACCCGGGGCTCAACGAGCGGCTTACCAGCATGAAGCGCCTGATCGCCCAGTTGTTCCAGCTGGTGCGCGATGTGGCCACGGCGTTGCGTCCGCCGATCCTCGATGCCGGGATCGCCTCGGCCATCGAATGGCAGGCCCGGCGCTTCGAGGCGCGCACGCAGATTCCCTGCCTGGTGCAGGTGCCGGATAATCTGCCAGCATTGAGCGATGCCAAGGCCACTGGACTGTTCCGCATCCTGCAGGAGGCGCTGACCAATGTCATGCGCCATGCCAGGGCGCACACGGTGCAAATCGAGCTCAAGCATGAAAATGACTGGCTACGCATGACGGTGATCGACGACGGTGCCGGCTTCAGCCCCGCTCAGTCACGGCCCACCTCGTTCGGCCTGGTCGGCGTGCGTGAGCGGGTGCTGATGCTGGGCGGCAGCGTGATCCTGGAAAGCGAGCCGGGCGAGGGCACCAGCCTGAGCGTGGCCATCCCTCTTTATTAGGAGAAACACCTTGATTCGAGTGTTGGTGGCTGAAGACCACACCATCGTCCGCGAGGGCATCAAGCAATTGATCGGCCTGGCCAAGGACATGCTGGTAGCGGGCGAGGCCGGCAATGGCGAGCAGTTGCTCGAAACGCTGCGCCATACCCCCTGCGAGGTGGTGCTGCTGGATATCTCGATGCCGGGCGTCAACGGCCTGGAGGCGATTCCGCGGATCCGCGCGCTGAACAGTCCGCCAGCCATCCTGGTGCTGTCGATGCACGATGAAGCACAGATGGCAGCACGCGCGCTCAAGGCGGGGGCGGCTGGCTATGCGACCAAGGATAGCGACCCGGCGCTGCTGCTGACCGCGATCCGCCGCGTCGCCGGTGGTGGTCGCTACATCGACCCGGTGCTGGCCGACCGCATGGTCTTCGAGGTGGGCCTGACCGAGACCCGGCCGCTGCACACACTGCTGTCGGAGCGGGAGTTCTCGGTGTTCGAACGCCTGGCCCAGGGTGCCAACGTCAACGACATCGCCCAGCAGCTGGCGCTGTCGAGCAAGACCATCAGCACCCACAAGGCGCGGTTGATGCAGAAGCTCAAGGTCAATTCGCTGGCCGAACTGGTGAAGTACGCCATGGAGCACAAGCTGGTGTGACCGTTCTGGTTGCGACAGCTGCGGCATGCTACACACAGCCTGACCTGTGGGAGGGGGTTTACCCGCGAAGAGGCCGAGCCTGCTGGTCGCGGCGCCTGGGCCGACGCATTCGCGGGTAAACCCGCTCCCACAGGTTGGGGGAGCGGGCGAGCGAGAGCATTCCAATTCCGTCATTCGTGTAGGGAAATCCCTACACGCAATCTTCCATCTGGATGATGGCATTCTCTCAGCACCCCCGATTTCCGGGGCTTTGCCGTTCTTCTAGTCTTTTGCCTACGCAGTCATTCCAACAAGAAGGTGCAGGGCATGAGCGAGGCGAATTCGAACGAGACGCTGGTCAGCTTCCGTGGTGTGCAGAAGAGCTACGACGGCGAATCGCTGATCGTCAAGGACCTCAACCTCGACATCCGCAAGGGCGAGTTCCTCACCCTGCTCGGCCCTTCCGGTTCGGGCAAGACCACCAGCCTGATGATGCTGGCCGGTTTTGAGACCCCCACCGCCGGTGAGATCCAGCTGGCCGGGCGCTCGATCAACAACGTGCCACCGCACAAGCGCGACATCGGCATGGTGTTCCAGAACTATGCGCTGTTCCCGCACATGACCGTGGCCGAGAACCTGGCTTTCCCCCTGAGTGTGCGCAACCTGAGCAAGACCGACATCAGCGAGCGGGTCAAGCGTGTGCTCAACATGGTCCAGCTCGACAGCTTCGCCAAGCGCTACCCCGGTCAGCTTTCCGGCGGTCAGCAGCAGCGTGTGGCGCTGGCGCGAGCGCTGGTGTTCGAGCCGCAACTGGTGTTGATGGACGAGCCGCTCGGGGCGCTCGACAAGCAGTTGCGCGAACACATGCAGATGGAGATCAAGCATATCCACCAGCGCCTGGGCGTGACCGTGGTCTATGTCACCCACGACCAGGGCGAGGCGCTGACCATGTCCGACCGCGTGGCGGTGTTCCACCAGGGCGAGATCCAGCAGATCGCCGACCCGCGCACCCTCTACGAAGAGCCCGCCAACACTTTCGTCGCCAACTTCATCGGCGAGAACAACCGCATCAACGGCACTCTGCTGGCGCGCAACGGCGAGCGCTGCCAGGTGCAACTGGCACGTGGCGAGAAGGTCGAGGCGCTGGCAGTGAACGTCGGCCAGGCCGGCGAGCCGGTGACCCTGTCGATCCGCCCGGAGCGCGTGCGGCTCAACGGCCACAGCGAGCACTGCGTCAACCGTTTCTCCGGCCGCGTGGCCGAGTTCATCTACCTGGGCGACCACGTGCGGGTGCGCCTGGAAGTCTGCGGCAAGGCCGACTTCTTCGTGAAGCAGCCAATCGCCGAGCTCGACCCGGCCCTGGCCGTGGGCGATGTGGTACCGCTTGGCTGGCAGGTGGAGCACGCCCGTGCGCTCGACCCGATTGCCGAAGCCCACTGATCGATTGCTTCACCAACCCTGTACTGTGGAGAGAATAATAATGCGCAAGCAGTTGAAACTGACCGCCCTGGCCCTGGGGCTGTTTACCGCGGGGCAGGCCCTGGCCGCGGACCTCACCGTGGTGTCGTTCGGCGGTGCCAACAAGGCGGCCCAGGTCAAGGCGTTCTACGAGCCGTGGGAAAAGGCCGGCAAGGGCAAGATCGTCGCCGGGGAGTACAACGGCGAGATGGCCAAGGTCAAAGCCATGGTCGATACCAAGAGCGTGTCGTGGGACCTGGTCGAGGTGGAGTCGCCAGAGCTGGAGCGCGGTTGCCAGGAAGGCCTGTTCGAGGAACTCGACCCCGCGCCGTTCGGCAACGCGGCCGACTACGTACCCGGTGCGATCCAGGGCTGCGGCGTAGGCTTCTTCGTGTGGTCCACGGTGCTGGCCTACAACGCTGACAAGCTCCAGACCGCGCCCACCAGTTGGGCCGATTTCTGGGACACCAAGAAATTCCCCGGCAAGCGTGGCCTGCGCAAGGGTGCCAAGTACACCTTGGAATTCGCCCTGATGGCCGACGGCGTAGCGCCCAAGGATGTGTACTCGGTGCTGCAGACCAAAGCCGGTGTAGACCGAGCCTTCAAGAAGCTCGACGAGCTCAAGCCGAACATCCAGTGGTGGGAAGCCGGCGCCCAGCCGCCGCAGTACCTGGCCTCGGGTGACGTGGTCATGAGCTCGGCCTACAACGGCCGGATCGCTGCGGTACAGAAGGACAGCAACCTGAAGGTGGTGTGGAACGGCGGGATCTACGACTTCGACGCCTGGGCCATTCCGAAGGGTGCGAAGAACGTGGAAGAGGCGAAGAAGTTCATCGCCTATACCGTGCAACCGGCACAGCAGAAGATCTACTCCGAGAACATCGCCTACGGCCCTGCCAACTCCAAGGCCATCGAACTGCTGTCGGACGATGTGAAGAAGGACATGCCGACCACGCCCGAGAACATCGCCAACCAGGTGCAGATCGACGTGGCCTTCTGGGCCGACAACAGCGAGCAGTTGGAGCAGCGCTTCAACGCCTGGGCTGCGAAGAAGTAACGCGCCTCAAAGGAGCGCCGGGGTTTGACCGGCGCTCCCTCGTTTTCTGTGTTTTTCGGAGTTCGCCATGGCCATTGCAGTGCCCCTGAATGAAGGCGCAGGTCCAAGTCTCAAACAGCGCCTCAAGCGCGCCGAACGGGTCAACCGCTGGAAGGCCCAGGCGTTGATCGCGCCGCTGGCGCTGTTCCTGCTGCTGGTGTTCCTCGTGCCGATCGCCGCACTGTTGTACAAGAGCGTCGAAAACCCTGAGGTGGTAGCAGGCCTTCCGCGCACCGTCCACGCCGTGTTGCAGTGGGATGGCAAGAGCCTGCCCGACGAGGCGGTGTACAAGGCCCTCAGCGAGGACCTGGCCGAATCGCGCAAGAACCAGACCCTGGGCGAGCTTTCCAAGCGCCTGAACATGGAGCTGGCCGGCTACCGCAGCCTGCTGTCCAAGACAGCACGTGCACTGCCGTTCAAGACCGAACCGGCTTCCTATAAAGACGCCCTGCAAACCCTTGATGAGCGCTGGGGCGACCCGGCCTACTGGCAGGCAATTCGCCGTAACACCAGCGAGGTGACACCTTTCTATCTGCTGGCCTCGCTGGATCACCGCATCGATGATCTGGGCGAACTGGCCAAGACCACCCCTGACCAGGCCATTTATCTGGACATTTTTGCCCGCACCCTGTGGATGGGGGTGGTGATCACCGTGATCTGCCTGGTGCTGGCCTATCCGCTCGCCTACCTGCTGGCCAACCTGCCGACCCGGCAGAGCAACCTGTTGATGATCCTGGTGTTGTTGCCGTTCTGGACTTCGATCCTGGTGCGGGTGGCGGCGTGGATCGTGCTGTTGCAGTCTGGCGGCCTGATCAACAGCGCGCTGATGGCCATTGGCATCATCGATCAGCCGTTGGAGCTGGTGTTCAACCGCACCGGGGTCTACATCTCCATGGTGCACATCCTGCTGCCGTTCATGATCCTGCCGTTGTACAGCGTGATGAAGGGTATTTCGCCCAGCTACATGCGTGCGGCGATCTCGCTGGGCTGTCATCCGTTTGCCAGCTTCTGGCGGGTGTACTTCCCGCAGACTTACGCCGGTGTCGGCGCCGGCTGCCTATTGGTGTTCATCCTTGCCATCGGCTACTACATCACCCCGGCCCTGCTGGGCAGCCCGAACGACCAGATGGTCAGTTACTTCGTCGCCTTCTATACCAACACCAGCATCAACTGGGGCATGGCCACGGCCCTGGGCGGGTTGCTGTTGCTGGCAACCGTGCTGCTGTACCTGATCTATAGCTGGCTGGTCGGTGCCAGCCGCCTGCGCCTGAGCTGAGGAGCCTTGTCATGCTGAGCCCTTACATGTCGCCCGTGGAGCGGGTCTGGTTCTACAGCCTGCGCATTCTCTGCGGCCTGATCCTGTTGTTCCTGGTCTTGCCGGTGCTGGTGATCATTCCGCTGTCGTTCAACAGCGGCAGCTTCCTGGTGTATCCGCTGCAAGGCTTTTCGCTGCAGTGGTACCAGGACTTCTTCGCCTCTGCCGAGTGGATGCGCGCGCTGAAGAACAGCATCATCGTCGCTCCGGCGGCCACGGTACTGGCCATGGTGTTCGGCACCCTGGCCGCGATCGGCCTGACCCGCGGCGACTTCCCCGGCAAGTCGCTGGTGATGGCGCTGGTGATTTCGCCGATGGTGGTGCCGGTGGTGATCATCGGTGTGGCCAGCTACTTGTTCTTCGCGCCGCTGGGGATGGGTAACAGCTTCATTTCGTTGATCCTGGTGCACGCGGTGCTGGGCGTGCCGTTCGTGATCATCACCGTGTCGGCGACCCTGCAGGGGTTCAACTACAACCTGGTGCGCGCCGCGGCCAGCCTCGGCGCCTCGCCCTTGCTGACCTTCCGTCGGGTGACCTTGCCGCTGATTGCGCCGGGCGTGATTTCCGGAGCGCTGTTCGCCTTTGCCACGTCCTTCGATGAGGTGGTGGTGACGCTGTTCCTCGCTGGCCCCGAGCAGGCCACCTTGCCGCGGCAGATGTTCAGTGGCATTCGCGAGAACCTGAGCCCGACCATTGCGGCGGCGGCCACGTTGCTGATTGCGTTTTCGGTAATCCTGCTGCTGACCCTGGAGTGGTTGCGCGGACGCAGCGAGAAGTTGCGGACCCAGCAGCCGACCTGATCCTGCGGCAGCTGCACCGGCCTCATCGCGGGGCAAGCCCGCTCCCACAGTTGCCCCGCCGTTCATGAGGGCAGCGCTGTACTGGTAGGGGCGGGCTTGCCCCGCGATGAGGCCGGTACAGACAACCCCGGTTCCGTGCACCGTTCGACACCAATTGATACCAATCAGCCCCCGTCCACTTCCCTGAGTTACAATGCGCGCCACCGTGATTTCCACCACATAGGTGCGCCATGCAGCCCTACGCTATTGCCCCCTCCATTCTTTCCGCCGATTTCGCCCGCCTGGGCGAGGACGTCGACAAGGTTCTGGCCGCCGGGGCCGACATCGTCCACTTCGATGTCATGGACAACCACTACGTGCCCAACCTGACCATCGGTCCGATGGTCTGCACGGCACTGCGCAAGTACGGCGTGACCGCGCCGATCGATGTGCACCTGATGGTCAGCCCGGTCGACCGCATCATCGGCGACTTCATCGAGGCCGGCGCTACCTACATCACCTTCCACCCGGAAGCGTCGCAACACATCGACCGTTCACTGCAACTGATCAAGGACGGCGGCTGCAAGGCCGGCCTGGTATTCAACCCGGCCACCAGCCTGGACGCACTGAAATACGTGATGGACAAGGTCGACATGGTCCTGCTGATGAGCGTCAACCCCGGCTTCGGCGGGCAGAAGTTCATCCCAGGCACCCTCGACAAGCTGCGCGAGGCCCGCGCGCTGATCGATGCCAGCGGGCGCGATATCCGCCTGGAGATCGATGGCGGCGTCAACGTCGGCAACATCCGTGAAATCGCCGCTGCCGGCGCCGACACCTTCGTTGCCGGCTCGGCGATCTTCAACGCCCCGGACTACCAGGAAGTGATCGCCAAGATGCGCGCCGAACTGGCCCAGGCCCGCCCATGAGTGGCTTCGAGCAGCTGTTCCCCGGGACGCTGCCCAGGCTGGTGATGTTCGATCTGGACGGTACGTTGATCGATTCGGTACCGGACCTGGCCGCCGCCGTGGACCGCATGCTGCTCGAACTGGGGCGCCCGGCCGCAGGGCTGGATGCCGTGCGCCAGTGGGTGGGCAACGGTGCCGAGGTGCTGGTGCGCCGCGCCCTGGCCGGCGGCATCGAGCACGATGCCGTCGATGCGCAACTGGCTGAGCGTGCGCTGGCACTGTTCATGGAAGCTTATGGCGAAAGCCATGAGCTGACCGTGGTCTACCCAGGCGTGCGCGACACCTTGCGCTGGTTGCGCAAGCAGGGCGTGGAGATGGCGCTGATCACCAACAAGCCCGAACGCTTTGTCGGGCCGTTGCTGGACCAGATGAAGATCGGTCGCTATTTCCGCTGGATCATCGGTGGCGACACCCTGCCACAGAAGAAACCCGACCCGGCGGCGTTGCTGTTCGTCATGAAGATGGCCGGCATCGCGCCCGAGCAGTCGCTGTTCGTCGGCGATTCGCGCAGTGACGTGCAGGCGGCCAGGGCGGCGGGGGTCAAGAGCGTCGGCCTGACCTACGGCTACAACCACGGTCGGCCGATCGACGAGGAGTCGCCGAGCCTGGTACTCGACGATCTGCGCCTGCTGTTGCCCGGTTGCTTAGTCACCGACACTGGGATAACGTGGGCGGACCTTCAAGCCTCCCAAGACAGAGACTCCACTGTGGGTGTTACCGGCAAATTCTGGATGAAAGTCATCAAGGCCCTGGCCCGTTGGCGCTGGCGCGCCTGACTCCCGCTCGCCGGCGCCTGCCGGCCCGTCCGCTTGCCCGAACCCATTGCTGCTTGCCACGAGGCTACCCATGACCCGCGAAGAATTCCTGCGCCTGGCCGCTGCCGGCTACAACCGCATTCCCCTGGCCTGTGAAACCCTGGCCGACTTCGATACGCCGCTGTCGATCTACCTGAAGCTTGCCGACCAGGCCAACTCTTATCTGCTCGAGTCCGTGCAGGGCGGGGAGAAGTGGGGGCGCTACTCGATGATCGGCCTGCCTTCGCGCACGGTGATGCGCGTGCACGGCTACCGGGTGAGCATCCTGCACGATGGCGTCGAGGTAGAGAGCCACGAGGTCGAGGATCCACTGGCATTCGTCGAGTCGTTCAAGGACCGCTACAAGGTCGCCGACATTCCTGGACTGCCGCGTTTCAATGGTGGCCTGGTCGGCTATTTCGGCTATGACTGCGTGCGCTATGTCGAGAAGCGCCTGGGCGCCTGCCCGAACCCGGATCCGCTGGGGGTGCCGGACATCCTGCTGATGGTCTCCGACGCCGTGGTGGTGTTCGACAACCTGGCCGGCAAGATGCACGCGATCGTGCTGGTCGACCCGTCCGAAGCGCAGGCGTTCGAGCAGGGCAAGGCGCGTCTGGATGGCTTGCTCGACAAGCTGCGCCAGCCAATCACCCCGCGTCGGGGGCTGGACCTCAGCGGGCCGATGGCCGCTGAGCCTGAATTCCGCTCCAGCTACACCCGGGACGACTACGAGAATGCGGTCGGGCGGATCAAGGAATACATCCTCGCTGGCGACTGCATGCAGGTCGTGCCGTCGCAGCGCATGTCCATCGACTTCAAGGCTGCGCCCATCGACCTGTACCGGGCGCTGCGCTGCTTCAACCCGACCCCCTACATGTACTTCTTCAACTTCGGCGACTTCCATGTGGTCGGCAGCTCGCCGGAAGTGCTGGTGCGGGTCGAGGATAATCTGGTCACCGTACGTCCGATCGCCGGCACCCGCCCGCGCGGCGCCAACGAAGAGGCCGACCGCGCGCTGGAAGACGACCTGCTGTCGGACGACAAGGAAATCGCCGAGCACCTGATGCTGATCGACCTTGGGCGCAACGATGTGGGGCGTGTGTCGTCCACGGGCAGCGTGCGCCTGACCGAGAAAATGGTGATCGAGCGTTATTCGAACGTCATGCATATCGTCTCGAACGTCACCGGCGAGTTGGCCGAGGGGCTGACGGCGATGGACGCACTGCGTGCGATCCTGCCGGCCGGCACCTTGTCGGGCGCGCCGAAGATCCGGGCGATGGAGATCATCGACGAGCTGGAGCCGGTCAAGCGGGGTGTCTATGGTGGTGCAGTGGGTTACTTTGCCTGGAACGGCAACATGGACACCGCCATTGCCATCCGTACTGCGGTAATCAAGGACGGCGAACTGCACGTGCAGGCCGGTGGCGGCATCGTGGCCGACTCGGTACCGGCACTGGAATGGGAAGAGACCATCAACAAGCGTCGGGCGATGTTCCGTGCCGTGGCGCTGGCCGAGCAGACGCCGCGCGGCTGATGGATGAAAAAACGGCGCTCTGATGAGCGCCGTTTTTTTGGTGGTGTGAGTGGGCTGCTGCGCAGCCCATCGCGGGGCCAGCCCGCTCCTACAGGTTCACTGCAATTTCTGTAGGAGCGGGCTGGCACCGCGACGGGTTAACCCTCAAAAGTCCAGGCTCACCGCCAGACTGACTCCCTGCTGACGCAGCTCATCACTCTTGCGCCAGTTGTAATTGCCCCGCAGGTTCACCCCCGGCACCAGTTCATGGCTGAGGCCCAGGCTCGCGCGGGTCAGGTTGCTGTGCGGCGTGTAGCCGGCGAGGGTGAAGTCGTTGCCCGGCAGGGTGGTCAGGTGCATGGTCAGGTCCTGGCGGTCATCCTCGAACTCGTGCTCGCGCGCGACCTCGGCGAACAACCGCGTGCTCGGCAGCACTTGCACACTGCCCAGCAGTCCTGCACCCAGGCGGCGGGATTTGCGGTCCTGGTCGTCGAAAGCCAGGGCCGTGGAGCGTCCGCTCTTCTCGTCATAGCCATCGACCTTGACTCGCGCATAGTCAGCGCTGATGAACGGCGCCAATTGCCAGCTGCTCGCGTCGGCGGCCAGGTTGTAGCCCAGTCGCCCGCTGATGGCCCAGGCCTCGCCATCGGTATCGCCTTTTTCGGTACGCTCGCTGGCACCCAGGGCGAAGCTGCGTTTGAGATCGCTGTAGTCCAGCTGCCCGGCAGTCAGCGTCGCATCGGCCCACCAGCGGTTCTCGCGGAACTGGGCGAAGGCACTGGCCAGGTAGCTGTCGAGCTTGTAGTCCGAGTCCTGTTGGCCTGCCTCCAGTTTCTGTCTGTAGACGCCGGCTGCCAGGCCGACGCGCCACGCATCATCGAGCCGGTAGCTGCCGCCGAGGGTCAGGTTGTAACCGCGGCCATCGCCACTTGCCGAACTGCGCTGGCTGCCGAAGTCCAGATCCTGGGCGCCAGTGGCGACGAAGGCTTGCCACTGACCAACTGCCTGCCAGGGTGTCTGCCACTGGTTGCGCAGCTCATCCTGATGGGCGCGCAGGCTGGCGTGGGCCATTTCCGGAAGCAGCGTCAGTTCCCAAGGGGCGGCGAGGATGGAGTAGGCGTAGTCGGCGATCAGTTGCTGGCCAGCAATGGTTGGGTGTACCGAGTCGTTGAACAGCAGCCGGGTTGGGTCGGGGTTGGTGCCGTTGGCGCCATAGACCGGGTTTTGCACGCAGCTGTCGCCGCTGTAGCAGGTACCGACCAGGTTCTGGTCGGCGGCCAGGCCGAACTCCGCCGGGCTGCGCAGCGCTTCGCCGAGCAGGGTGGGGATGTTCAGCGGGATGATTTCAGCGTCGATCTGGCGCAATTGGTTCAGTAGCGACTGGTTGAATACGCCCGAAAGCTGCGACAGCGGACCCTGCTGCGGCGTACCGCTGAAATTCGGGGTCTGCCCCAGGTCGGGCAGCAGCCACACCATGATGTAGCGCGCTCCGCCCTGCTGCAGGGCCTGGGCACTGGCGGCCAGCCGGGCGCCAGCGGCGGCGGCATCGGCGGGGCTGTTGACCTGCCCCTGCAGGAAGTCATTACCGCCACCGGTGATGTAGTAGAGGGCATTCGGGTCGGCTCGCAAGCCGTTGGCCAGGTAGCCGGGGCGCTCACGCAGGACGAGACCTGCGCCAGGGCGCCCGGGTGGAATCACCGCCTCGGAGGTGTCGGTGATCGAGTCGAGGATCTGCTGTGTCGTGTAGCCGCCGACGGCCCAGTTGTTGCCGTCGGGGCGACCTTGCACAAGATTGACCAGCGAGGTGGATGGGCCCAGTTCCGTGTCGGAAAAGCCCAGCTTCCCGCCAAGGATCATGGGTGACACCGGGGCATAGTTGCCGTTCGCATCGCGATTGGTGAAACGCATGCCCGGTGTGCCACCGGTGAGGTCAGGGAACTGCCCCGCATCGCTCAGGCTGTCGCCGAATACGATCAGCGAAGAGTACGGCGAGGGCGCCGCCATGGCCTGGCTGCAGGCGAGGGTGAGCAGGCACAGGGCCGTGCGCAGGAAAGGTGGCTGTCGCATGTGGAAGTTCCTTTTCATTGTTTTTATGGAGACAAGCCCGAAGACCTTAGCAAAAAAGCACGCAGTCCGTTCGTTCCCCAGTATTTGCGGCGTATTGCGCCTGTCGTCGCGGTAGGCTACTGTGCCGGGACGTATGAGCGAGAACTACCCCGTGTTGATCGTCAGCAAACTCCTGATGCGCGTTATCAAGGCTCACGCCCGTTGGCGTTGGCGCGCCTGACTCTTTCTTCTGCCGGTCCTGTCCGGCCCGCCCCCGTTTGCCCTCCTGTCGTTCCATCTTCGCTGTCGCGGTAGAGCCGCGCCCATGTCGAGGCAGGAAGGTTCGAAAGCACAGTCAGTAGATTCAAGAGGTTGAGCCCAGATGTTACTGATGATCGACAATTACGACTCCTTCACCTACAACGTCGTCCAGTACCTCGGCGAGTTGGGTGCCGAGGTCAAGGTCATTCGCAACGACGAACTGACCATCGCCCAGATCGAAGCCCTCAACCCGGAGCGCATCGTCGTCTCGCCCGGCCCTTGCACGCCCAGCGAGGCAGGCGTTTCCATCGAGGCCATCCTGCACTTTGCCGGCAAGCTGCCGATCCTCGGTGTGTGCCTGGGCCACCAGTCCATCGGCCAGGCGTATGGCGGTGACGTGGTGCGTGCCCGCCAGGTAATGCACGGCAAGACCAGCCCAGTGTTCCACCGCGACCTGGGCGTGTTCGCCGGCCTGAACAACCCATTGACCGTGACCCGCTACCATTCGCTGGTGGTCAAGCGCGAAACCCTGCCGGACTGCCTCGAAGTCACCGCCTGGACTGCCCATGCAGACGGTTCGGTCGACGAGATCATGGGCCTGCGCCACAAGACCTTGAACATCGAAGGGGTGCAGTTCCACCCCGAGTCCATCCTCACCGAGCAGGGCCACGAGCTGTTCGCCAACTTCCTCAAGCAGACCGGCGGCCGCCGCTAAGGATCGATCATGGATATCAAGAGCGCGCTGAGCCGCATCGTCGGCCACCTGGACCTGTCCACAGACGAAATGCGCGATGTCATGCGTCAGATCATGACCGGACAATGCACCGAGGCGCAGATCGGCGCCTTTCTGATGGGCATGCGCATGAAGAGCGAGAGCATCGACGAGATCGTCGGCGCCGTTTCGGTCATGCGTGAGCTGGCCGACAAGGTCGAGCTCAAGAGCCTCGACGGCGTGGTCGACATCGTCGGCACTGGCGGCGACGGGGCCAACATCTTCAACGTTTCCACGGCTTCGGCCTTCGTGCTCGCCGCGGCCGGTTGCCCGGTGGCCAAGCACGGCAACCGCGCGGTGTCCGGCAAGAGCGGCAGCGCCGACCTGCTGGAGGCGGCCGGTATCTACCTGAACCTTACGCCAGTGCAGGTGGCCCGCTGCATCGATAGCCTGGGGATCGGTTTCATGTTCGCCCAGACTCACCACAGTGCGATGAAGCATGCTGCTGGCCCGCGCCGCGACCTGGGCTTGCGCACGCTCTTCAACATGCTCGGCCCGCTTACGAATCCGGCCGGTGTGAAGCACCAGGTGGTTGGTGTATTCACCCAGGCCCTGTGCCGCCCTCTCGCCGAAGTGCTACAGCGGCTGGGCAGCAAGCATGTGCTGGTGGTGCACTCCAAGGATGGCCTGGACGAATTCAGCCTGGCCGCGCCGACCTTCGTCGCGGAATTGAAGAACGGTGAGATCACCGAATACTGGGTCGAACCGGAAGACCTTGGCATGAAGAGCCAGAGCCTGCATGGCCTGGCGGTCGAGGACCCACAGGCTTCGCTGGCGCTGATTCGTGACGCCCTGGGCCGACGCAAGACCGAAAACGGCCAGAAAGCTGCCGAAATGATCGTGCTCAACGCTGGCGCCGCGCTGTATGCCGCCGACCATGCGATGAGCCTGAAGTCGGGCGTCGAACTCGCCCACGATGTGCTGCACACCGGCCTTGCCTGGGAAAAACTCCAGGAGCTGGGCGCCTTTACCGCGGTATTCAAGCAGGAGAACGGAGCATGAGCGTACCGACGGTGCTGGAAAGGATCATCGCCCGCAAGTTTCAGGAAGTGGCCGAGCGCAGCGCGCGCGTGAGCCTCGCCGAACTGGAGCGTCTGGCCAAGGGCGCCGATGCTCCCCGCGGCTTCGCCAACGCCTTGATCGAACAGGCCAAGCGCAAGCAGCCTGCGGTCATCGCTGAGATCAAGAGGGCCTCGCCGAGCAAGGGCGTGATCCGCGAGCACTTCGTGCCTGCCGAAATCGCGGTGAGCTACGAGAAGGGCGGCGCCACCTGCCTGTCGGTACTCACCGACGTGGATTACTTCCAGGGCGCTGACGAGTATCTGCAACAGGCCCGTGCTGCCGTGTCGTTGCCGGTGATCCGCAAGGACTTCATGGTCGATCCCTACCAGATCGTCGAAGCCCGCGCCCTGGGCGCCGACTGCGTGCTGCTGATCGTCTCGGCACTGGACGATGTGAAGATGGCCGAGCTGGCCGCCACCGCCAAGGATGTCGGTCTCGACGTGCTGGTGGAGGTACACGATGGCGATGAGCTCGAGCGTGCGCTGAAAACCCTCGACACGCCGCTGGTGGGGGTCAACAACCGCAATCTGCACACCTTCGAGGTCAGCCTGGACACCACCCTCGACTTGCTGCCGCGCATTCCGCGTGACCGCCTGGCGGTCACCGAGAGCGGTATCCTCAACCGCGCCGACGTGGAGCTGATGGAAATCAACGAGGTGTATTCGTTCCTGGTGGGCGAAGCCTTCATGCGCGCCGAGCAGCCGGGGTTGGAGCTGCAGAGGCTGTTCTTCCCGGATCAGGTGAAGAAGACTGTTCAGCCTCTGGACTGATCAAAAAACGAAGCCGGCTTGATGCCGGCTTTTTTGTATGACTGTTCTGGCCCTTTCGTGGGCCAGTGAACCAGATTTCCAAGGTGGATCAATGACCGATCAACCCCTGGCCCTCACCGTCGAACAGGGCCTGCATGCCGAACAGGAGCTGCTCGCCGCCGTCTGCCGTGGCGAGCGTGAGTCCGGCGTGCTGTTCTGGCGCCCCACCGATCATGCTCTGGTCATGCCGCGACGAATGAGTCGTCTCGACAACTTCGAAGCCGCCTGTGCCGAGCTGGCGATCGCTGGCTGGCCGGTGTTGCTGCGTGAAACCGGTGGAGAGCCGGTGCCGCAGTCCCATTCGACGGTGAACGTGGCGCTGGTCTACGTCGCACCGCGCAGCGAAGGTGACCACGGGCGTATCGAGAACGCTTACGAGCGCCTGTGCCTGCCGCTGTGCGATGTCTTGCGCGAATGGGGTGGTGTGGCGTCGGTCGGGGAGATCGACGGTGCGTTCTGCGATGGGCGCTACAACGTCAATCTCAACGGCCGCAAGCTGGTCGGCACTGCCCAGCGCTGGCGCCAGGGGCTGGGCGGCAAGCGCCCGGTGGTGCTGGTGCATGGCGCGCTGCTGCTGGACAACGAGCGCGAGTCGATGGTGGCGGCGGTCAACCGCTTCAACGACTGCTGTGGGCTTGAGCAACGTTGCCGCGCCGACAGCCATATTGCCTTGCATGAAGTGGTGCCCGCAGCCCCTTGGTTCGAACGGCTGTCCCAAGCCTACGCCGAGGTGATCGCGGCGCTGCCCAAGGATTAACGGGTGCCGTAGACCACCATGGTCTTGCCCTTGACCTGCACCAGGCTACGTTCTTCAAGATCCTTGAGCACCCGGCCGACCATCTCGCGCGAACAGCCGACGATCCGCCCGATCTCCTGACGGGTGATCTTGATCTGCATGCCGTCGGGGTGGGTCATGGCATCTGGCTGCTTGCACAGGTCGAGCAGACAACGGGCGACGCGGCCGGTGACGTCGAAGAAGGCCAGGTCTCCGACCTTGCGCGTAGTGTTGCGCAGGCGCTGGGCCATCTGGCTGCCAAGGGCGTAGAGAATGTCCGGATCGTGACGGGCCAGCTCGCGGAACTTGTCGTAGCTGATCTCGGCCACTTCGCACTCGGTCTTGGCCCGTACCCAGGCGCTGCGCTGCTGTTCGGGGCCCGCTGGTTCGAACAACCCCAGTTCACCGAAGAAGTCACCATTGTTGAGGTAGGCGATGATCATCTCATGACCTTCGTCGTCCTCGATCAGGATGGTCACCGATCCCTTGACGATGAACGACAGCGTCTCGGCCCGGTCGCCGGCGCAGATGATGTTGCTCTTGGCGGCATAGCGGCGGCGTTGGCAGTGCACCAGCAGCTTGTCGATATTCTTGATCTTGGCAGGGAGTGCTGAGGCTACCATCACGAAAATCCTGTTCGAGCGACGCAGAGGCATTTTTGTAGGAGGTTTCTGACGGCGGGCGCCAGTGATTTGGCGTCAGCTTATCAGACACTTCGGCTTTATCGGCATGAAACCCCAACGTCTTGAGCTTTTCCGACAGCGCTACAAGGTCTAAGCTGACGACCTTTTACGAAATCAGGAGTCCGGATAGATGAAGGCACGCATCCAGTGGGCCGGTGAGGCCATGTTCCTCGGTGAGTCGGGGAGTGGGCATGTCGTGGTCATGGACGGTCCTCCCGAGGCTGGCGGTCGTAACCTGGGCGTACGCCCGATGGAGATGCTGCTGCTCGGCCTGGGTGGCTGCAGCAGTTTCGATGTGGTCAGCATCCTGAAGAAATCCCGACAGGCGGTGGAAAGCTGCGAAGCTTTTCTGGAGGCTGAGCGCGCCAGCGAAGATCCGAAGGTATTCACCAAAATCCACCTGAACTTCGTGGTCAAGGGCCGTGGCCTCAAAGAGGCGCAGGTCAAGCGAGCGGTTGAGCTGTCGGCCGAGAAGTATTGCTCGGCATCGATCATGCTCGATCGTGCGGGTGTGGAGATCACCCATGGCTACGAGATCGTAGAGCTGGGTTGAAGTGGTGGGGCCGCCTGGCGGCCCCTTTTCAGTCGCGCAGGGCCGGTAACGCGTCGAGCAACCATTGCGGCAGCTTTGCCCGCAACGACTGGCTCAGGTGCTCGCGGCGTTTCTGGTAAGCCAACCCAAGGCCGATCACGCCAAGCCCGATCAGTGTGATCACTACCGGGAACAGCAACGACTCGGCGAACACGTCATACGACAGGTAGCCCAGGTACGCCGCCACGCCCATGGCGCCGAATACCATGAACATCGGTCGGCGCAGCAGCACTGCACATCCCATCAGGCCAAGGTTGATCAGACAATAGAGCGCCTTGCCCAGCTCACTGTCGCTGTTCATCGAAGTCAACCCGCCCCAGAATGCCAGAAGCCCTGCCAGATAGCCCCAGTAGGCGTAATCGCGGCGCGTGCGACCATCGACAGCCAGGAACACGGCCAGCAACAGCAGGCCGAACCACACCGAGACCTTCTGGCGCTGCTCCCAACTGAACACTTCGCCGTAGAACCATTCGCTGAGGTCCATGGACATGAACCACAAGGCCACTGCAATTGGCATCACGATGAAGGGGAAAGGCACCAGGCGCAGCATCGCCACCCCGGCGACGACGGTTGCCGCTTCCATCAGCAGCCAACCGCCCTGCACGTAGGTGTAGTACTGGTGGTAGTCGAACTGCAGGTCATCCAGCGGCCACCAGCCGAGCAGGCGCTCGATGGCAAAGACTGCCAATGGCACGATGCTCACGGCCACCGCAGCGAGAACGCCAGCAGCAATGGCCTGTCCACGGCGCTGGAGTGACAGGGCGAACAGGGTAAGCGCGGCGATATAGAGGAGGGCGACGGTCAGCAGTGCTGTATCACCAATGCGCATCCAGGCTTCGGTGAGCAACCAGCCCATGGCGGCCATGATCAGCAGGGCGCCGAAGTAGAAAGCGACATGGGCCAGCTGGAACCGGCCCTGTTGTTGCGGTTGCTGGCGCAGGAACTCGAGCAGCGCTCGATCCTGTCCTGGCTGGAGAACGCCGGCGCTTACGGCGCTGGCCAGGTCCTTGGCATCGAAGCGCTCGGTCATCGGCTCGTCCTAGATTCGGTAGGTGCTCTTGGTCATCACCTTGGCCAGCAGGCTCATGCCGAAACGCACCGGGGCAGGGAAGCGGTAGCCGCCTGCTTCCAGTGCGGATTCGGCGTGTTGCTCTTCATCGACGCGCATCTGCTCGAGAATGGCGCGGGATTTTTCGTCTTCCTCGGGGATCTGTTCGAGGTGCTCGTCCAAGTGCTTGCAGACCTGATGCTCGGTGGCGGCGACGAAGCCCAGGCTGACCTTGTCGCTGACCAGGCCGGCGAGGGCACCGATGCCGAACGACATGCCATAGAACAGCGGGTTGAGCACACTCGGATGACTGCCCAGCTGGCGGATACGCTGCTCGCACCAGGCCAAGTGGTCGATTTCTTCCTCGGCGGCATGTTCCATGGCCTTGCGTACCTGCGGTAGCTTGGCGGTCAGTGCCTGGCCTTGGTAGAGCGCCTGGGCGCAGACTTCACCGGTATGGTTGATGCGCATCAGGCCGGCGATATGGCGGGTCTGGGACTCGTCCAGCTCGGCATCCGGCTGGATGATCGCGGGCGAGGGACGGGAAGGTTGGCCGCTGAAGGGCAGCAAGGTGCGCATGGCGGTGTCAGCCTGCAGCAACAAGCGGTCGAGCGGTGAATAGTGACGTTCGGTAGCCATCGGGCACCTCCACTAAAGTGATGCCCGACAGTTTAACTCAATCATGCCGGATGGGATTGCCTTGGGTCAGCCCGGTGGCCAGTTCATCTGACGCTGGCCGAGCACGTGCATGTGGATGTGATAGACCGTCTGCCCACCCTTGGGGTTGCAATTCATGACCACGCGGAAACCTTCCTCGCAGCCCTGTTCGACGGCCAGGCGCTGGGCGGTGAACAGGATGTGGCCAGCCAGTGCCTTGTCCTCTTCAGTCAGGTGGTTGAGGGTCGGGATGTGCTTTTTCGGGATGACCAGAAAATGTACCGGCGCCGCAGGGGCGATATCCTTGAAGGCCAGGATCTGGTCATCTTCGTAGATGATATCCGCCGGGATTTCCCGGTTGATGATCTTGAGGAATAGATCGTCCACGTCACTTGCTCCTTGGTGAGGGTCGAAGCGCAGTGTACTCAGCGAAGCGCTGCTCGGACAGAGGTTACTCGGCGCCGATCGGGCAGTAGCGACGATGGATCACGCCCGCCAGCTTGCGGCTCACCCAGCGCGGCAGAAGGCGCGGGGCGAAGGCCAGCCAGCGATTGCGTCGGCCCGGCATGATCAGGGCGCGGTTCTTGTCCAGCGCACGCACTGTGTAGAGCGCCACTTCTTCGGCGCTCAGGCAGCGCGAACTGCCCTGCAGTCGCGGGATGTGTCGTTTTGCCGAGCGGATCGGGCCCGGGCACAACACCGACACCTTGATCCCGGTACGACGCAGTTCTTCGCGCAGGGCTTCCGAGAAACTCAATACATAGGCCTTGCTGGCGCTGTAGCACGCCATCCACGGGCCTGGCGCGGCGCTGGCCAGTGAGGCCACGTTGAGGATCTGGCCGCCACCGTGCACTGCCATCAGGTTGCCGATCGCGTGGCACAGCCGGGTCAGGGCGAGGATATTGACCTCCAGCAGGTCTTGTTCGTCGGCCCACTCATGGGCCAGGAAGGGCCCATAGGTGCGCTGGCCGGCACAGTTGACCAGCAGGTCGATGCGTCGCTCGCCCTCCTCCAGCTCAAGTACGAACCCCGACAGGCGCAAAGGCTGGCTAAGATCGCAGGCGCGCAGCAGAACCTCGACACCGAAGCGCTGGGTCAGCTCGATCGCGATCGGCTCAAGGGTTTCACGGTGGCGTGCCACCAGGATCAGGTTGCGCCCGCGCCGCGCCAGGGCCTCCGCCAGGGCCAGGCCCAGGCCGCTGGAAGCTCCGGTGATCATGGCGTAACGGGTCATGCAAGGCTCCTGGGGGCGGAAGAGGGCGCCTAGTGTACAGCTTGGCTGGGGCGGTTGTGGTCTTTTGCAGGGGCTTCAGCGTGCCAGTTCAGCGCTGCGAAGTTGCGCGGCCTGGTATTCGTCACGCAGGCGCTCGATCAGCGCTGCCGTATCGGGTAGGTCATGGATACCGCCCGCGCCCTGGCCAGCCGACCATACGGTTTTCCAAGCCTTGGCTTCTTCATCCAGCGGTTTGAGCTTGACCTCGCCCGGGTTGTGCTTGAGCGCGGCCATGTCGTAACCGGCCTGCTCCAGGCTCTGGCGCAGGAAGCTGGCCGGCACACCCGACACCGCCGGGGTGTGGACGATGTCGGCAGCATGGGCATCGAGCAGCATTTTTTTGTAGGCGTCCTGGGCTTGGCTCTCGCGGGTGGCGATGAAGCGTGTGCCCATGTACGCCAGATCGGCGCCTAGAAGACGTGCTGCGAGGATTTCGTGACCGTGGTTGATGCAACCGGCCAGCAGCAGGGTCTTGTCGAAGAACTGACGGATCTCCGCGACCAGGGCGAACGGGCTCCAGGTCCCGGCATGACCGCCGGCGCCCGCAGCCACGGCGATCAGGCCATCAACGCCGGCTTCGGCGGCTTTCTCGGCGTGACGACGGGTGGTGACATCGTGGAACACCAGACCGCCATAGCCGTGCACTGCGTCCACTACCTCCTTCACCGCGCCCAGGCTGGTGATCACGATGGGAACCTGGTGCTCCACGCACAGGGCGAGATCGGCCTGCAGGCGCGGGTTGCTTGGGTGCACGATGAGGTTGACGGCATAAGGCGCGGGCGCATGCAACTGCGCGAGCCCTGCCTCGATCTCCTCCAGCCAGGCCTTGAAGCCGGCACTGTCGCGCTGGTTCAACGCCGGAAAACTGCCCACCACACCGTTGGCGCAGCAAGCCAGGACCAGCTGCGGGTTGGAAATCAGGAACATCGGCGCGGCAACCACGGGCAGTCGCAGACGGTGTTCAAGTGTTGCGGGCAGGGACATGGCAAGGCTCCTTTGCTCAGGGGGTATGCTCAGAACGGTTTGACCACCACCAGAATTACGACAGCCAGCAGGATCAATACCGGTACTTCGTTGAACCAGCGGTAGTACACATGGCTGCGGGTGTTCTGCCCGGCGGCGAAGCGTTTGCGCTGTGCGCCGCATACGTGATGGTAGCCGGTCAGCAGGATCACCAGGGTCAGCTTGGCGTGCAGCCAGCCCTGGCTCAGCCAGCCGGGCGTGAGGTAGAGCATCCAGATACCGAACACGTAGGTGGCGATCATCGCCGGGTTCATGATGCCGCGGTACAGCTTGCGCTCCATGGTGACGAAGCGTTCCTGGCTGATGCTGTCCTGGCTCTGGGCGTGATAGACGAACAGGCGCGGCAGGTAGAACAGACCTGCGAACCAGCAGACCACGCTGACGATATGCAGCGCCTTGATCCAGAGATAGAGCATGGGGGAGTTCCTTCAGGTTTTCACGGTGGTCAGATAGTAGTGGTCCGGCGCTGCGAAGGGGTACCCAAGAGTTGTTACAGGCGTCACGTAACCCTATTATCGTGCGCTTTCCAGTGGTCTCGTTGATGAGGGGCAAGCGTTATGATCAAGGTCGGTATCGTCGGCGGCACGGGTTACACCGGTGTCGAACTGTTGCGCCTGCTGGCACAGCACCCACAGGCCGAGGTAGCGGTCATCACATCGCGCTCCGAGGCGGGTGTCGCGGTGGCCGACATGTACCCGAACCTGCGCGGCCACTATGACGGTTTGCAGTTCAGCGTCCCGGACAGCAAGACGCTCGGCGCCTGTGACGTGGTGTTCTTCGCCACACCGCATGGCGTTGCCCATGCCCTGGCCGGCGAGTTGCTGGCTGCCGGGACCAAAGTCATCGACCTGTCTGCCGACTTCCGTCTGCAGGACGCTGTCGAGTGGGGCAAGTGGTACGGCCAGCCGCATGGCGCGCCGGAACTGCTCAAGGATGCCGTCTACGGCCTGCCTGAAGTGAACCGCGAGAAGATCCGCCAGGCGCGCCTGATCGCCGTGCCGGGTTGCTACCCGACCGCGACCCAGCTTGGTTTCCTGCCATTGCTCGAAGCGGGTCTGGCCGATCCGTCGCGCCTGATTGCCGACTGCAAGTCGGGTGTCAGTGGCGCCGGCCGCGGTGCTGCAGTGGGCTCGCTGTTCTGCGAGGCCGGCGAAAGCATGAAGGCCTATGCAGTCAAAGGGCACCGCCACCTGCCGGAAATCAGCCAGGGCCTGCGCCTGGCAGCGGGCAAGGATATCGGTCTGACCTTCGTGCCTCACCTGACTCCGATGATTCGCGGTATTCATGCCACTCTCTACGCGAATGTTGTCGACACCTCGGTCGACCTGCAGGCGCTGTTCGAGAAACGCTATGCGAACGAGCCGTTCGTCGACGTGATGCCGGCCGGTAGCCACCCTGAGACCCGCAGCGTGCGTGGCGCCAACGTCTGCCGTATCGCCGTCCATCGCCCGCAGGGTGGTGATCTGGTGGTGGTGCTGTCGGTGATCGACAACTTGGTCAAGGGCGCGTCCGGCCAGGCGGTGCAGAACCTGAACATCCTGTTCGGGCTGGATGAGCGCATGGGCCTGTCCCACGCTGGCCTGCTGCCTTAATCGTCAAGCAGGTGAATAGGCCCGCCTCGTGCGGGCCTTTTCGTTTGTGTCGACCAAAGCCGCACAATTCTTGACCAATTTTCTCGGAGAAGCGGATAATGCGCGTCATCGAGTTTTATGGCGGCTTACGCCGGGAGAACCAACATGAGCGTTGAAACCTTCACCCCCACCGCTTTGGAGTTTACCCAAGGGGCTGCGCACAAGGTGAAGACCCTGGTATCCGAAGAAGGCAATGATCGCCTCAAGCTGCGTGTGTTCGTCACAGGCGGCGGCTGCTCGGGTTTCCAGTACGGCTTCACCTTCGATGAAGACGTTGCCGAGGATGACACCATTGTCGAGCGCGAAGGCGTTTCGCTGGTCGTTGACCCAATGAGCTTCCAGTATCTGGCGGGCGCCGAAGTGGACTACCAGGAAGGCCTGGAAGGCTCGCGCTTTGTGATCAAGAACCCGAACGCCGCCACCACCTGTGGGTGCGGTTCGTCGTTCTCGATCTGAGTCCGGCTTCAACGAAAACGCCGCGCAATTGCGCGGCGTTCTCGTTTCTGTCTATCAGGCTGGGTAGATCGCGCCCAGCACTCGTAGCCCTCTGGCCGCCGTGACACTTGGGCGGTTAGCCGGGATGCCTTCGAGGCAGCAATGAGCCAGCCATGCGAATGCCATTGCCTCGACCCAGTCCGGATCGACACCTTGGGCGCTGGTGCTGGTCACTTTCGCGGCAGGCAGCAAGGCGGCCAGCCGGTTCATCAGGGTGCCATTGCGCGCGCCGCCGCCGCAAACCATCAGAGCCTCGGTATCTTGCTGGGCATTGCGCAAGGCATCGGTGATGCTGCGTGCAGTCAGCTCCAGCAGCGTGGCCTGAACGTCTTCGTCGCGGTAGTGCGGCAGCGTTGCCAGGTGGGCATCGAGCCAGGGCAGGTTGAATACCTCGCGCCCGGTGCTCTTGGGGCCGTTGCCGGCAAAGAACGGGTCGCTCAGCAGTGCCGCCAGCAATGCGTCCTGCACCTTGCCACTTGCCGCCCATGCGCCATCGGCGTCGAAGGTCTGGCCGCGCTTGCGCTCGATCCACGCATCCAGCAGCACATTGCCCGGGCCGCAGTCGAAGCCATGTACCGGCGTGTCCTGGGCAATCAGGCTCAGGTTACTGAAGCCGCCGACGTTGAGTACGGCCAGGCGCTGTCCCAGATGGCCGAACAAGGCTTCGTGGAAGGCCGGGACCAGCGGTGCGCCCTGGCCACCTGCAGCCACGTCGCGTCGACGGAAATCACCTACCACGCAGATGCCGGTCAATTCGGCGAGCAAGGCAGGATTGCCGATCTGCACGGTGAAGCCTCGGGCCGGTTCGTGGCGGATGGTCTGGCCGTGGCTGCCGATGGCGCGGATGGCGCTGGGCTCGAGTTTCTGCTCGGCCAGCAATTGCCGGATGCCTTCTGCAGCAAGGCCAGCCCAGCGGTTCTCGGCCAGCGCTGCCCGTGCGATCTCGTCAGGGCCGCTGGCGCAGAGGCTCAGCAGGTCCTGGCGAAGGTCGGAGGGCATGGGCAGGTAGCGGGTGGCGAGCAACCGGGGCTGCTCGCGTTGTTCGATCAGGGCAATGTCCAGGCCGTCAAGGCTGGTGCCGGACATCACCCCCAGGTAGAACGCCATGAATCAGCGCTTGTTGGCGGCGAGCAGCGTGGCCCTTTCCTGATCCATGCGAGCGATCAGGGGTTGGCTTTGCTGCATGAAGCGCTGGCGCTCGGCCTTGGCGATCGGATCGGCCATCGGCACCTTCTGGCTCAGCGGGTCGACATGGACGCCGTTGACCTGGAACTCGTAGTGCAGGTGTGGGCCAGTGGAGAGACCGGTGGTGCCGATATAGCCGATGATCTGGCCCTGCTTGACGTTGCTGCCGGTCTTGATGCCTTTGGCGAAGCCTTGCATGTGGCCATACAGGGTCTTGTAGGTGTTGCCGTGGGCGATGATCACGGTGTTGCCGTAGCCGCCACGGCGACCAGCCAGCTCGATGCGGCCATCCCCGGCTGCCTTGATCGGCGTGCCGCGGGGCGCTGCATAGTCGACACCCTTGTGGGCGCGAATCTTGTTCAGGATCGGGTGCTTGCGTCCGGCGGAGAAGCGCGAGCTGATGCGGGCGAAGTCTACCGGTGTGCGGATGAACGCCTTGCGCAGGCTGTTGCCGTCAGCGGTGTAGTAGCTGGTATTGCCCTGCTTGTTGGTGTAGCGCACGGCGGTGTAGGTCTTGCCGCGGTTGGTGAAACGCGCCGAGAGGATGTTGCCGGTGCCGATCACCTTGCCATCCATGACCTTCTGTTCGTAGACCACGTCGAATTCGTCGCCAGGGCGGATGTCCTGGGCGAAGTCGATGTCGTAGCCCAGCACGCGGGCCATATCCATGGTCAGGCTGTGGGAAAGGCCGGCACGTTGGGCCGAGGCCGAGAGCGAACTCTTGATGACGCCATGGGCGTAGGCGGTTCGCACCAGGGGCTTGGTGATTTCGCGCTCGAACGCGTAACCCTTGTCGGTCTTGTTCAGGCGGATGCTTTCGAGGTTGCTGACCTGGCTGTGCAAGCTGGCCAGTTGGCCGTCCTTGTCCAGCTCGAACTGCAGCACCTGGCCGTGTTTAAGCTGGCTGAACTGCTTGGCTTGCTTGTCGCTGGCCAGCACGTCATGCACGACGTTGGCAGGCAGGCCCACTTTGGCGAACAGCGTGGAGAGGGTGTCGCCACGGGCGACCACGACTTCGCGATGGCCGGGAGCCTTGTCTTGCGCCTTTTCCTGTGCGACGGGTTGCGGTTGCTCGGCGGCCTGTTCTGTAGCGGGTTCATCCCCTTCGATCTGGGCGAAGGGCGAGCCGGTGGATTCGGTGGACTGCACCAGCGGTGCGGCCTTGGATTCGTCCTTGAGTTGCTCGGCCGGGGTTTCGAGCTCGAGGCTGAGGGTGGTCTTCTTCGCTTCTACGTCGCTGGAGGGAAATACCAGCAAGGCCAGGCTGAGCAGGGCGGCGATGCCGCTGGCGGCCAACAGATGGCTTTTCGGATAAAGCGGGGGCGCTTTAGGCGTGTCGTTGGTCATAGATAAGGTGACTTTGAAAAAGTGAATGAAAAAGGTGACTGAATACGCTGAAAAAGATGAATGACATGATGAAGATGAAATAACTGTATAAAATATAACCAAATCCATTTTCGCGCAAGGGCGCGTAGACGCCGCAAGGCGCCTCTCGGGTCACATTCCTTTGCGAAACTTGTATTTGACGGCCGATCTTGTATGGTTGGTCCCCTTTGAATCTGAGCCTTGCGGGTCTGTCTATGAAGTCGGTTGAAGAGCAGCTGGCGCTTATCAAGCGCGGTGCGGAAGAGGTGTTGGTCGAGTCGGAACTGGTGGAGAAGCTCAAGCGCGGCCAGCCGCTGCGTATCAAGGCTGGCTTCGACCCAACGGCTCCTGATCTGCATCTGGGCCATACCGTACTGATCAACAAGCTGCGGCAGTTCCAGGAGCTGGGGCACCAGGTGATCTTCCTGATCGGTGACTTCACCGGCATGATCGGTGACCCGAGCGGCAAGAGTGCCACGCGCCCGCCGCTGACCCGTGAGCAGGTTCTGGACAACGCCGAAACCTATAAACAGCAAGTGTTCAAGATTCTCGACCCGGCCAAGACCGAGGTGGCGTTCAACTCCACCTGGATGGATACGCTGACCCCGGCCGACTTCATTCGCCTGGCGTCCCAGTACACCGTCGCGCGCATGCTCGAACGTGACGACTTCGACAAGCGCTACACCAGCCAGCAGCCGATCGCCATCCATGAGTTCCTCTATCCGCTGGTGCAGGGTTACGACTCGGTTGCGCTCAAGGCTGATGTCGAGCTGGGTGGTACCGACCAGAAGTTCAACCTGTTGATGGGGCGTGAGCTGCAGCGCGCCTATGGTCAGGAAGCTCAGAACATCGTGACCATGCCGTTGCTGGAAGGGCTCGATGGCGTGAAGAAGATGTCCAAGTCGCTGGGCAATTATGTGGGTATCCAGGAAGCGCCTGGGGTGATGTACAGCAAGTTGGTGTCGATTCCGGATACGCTGATGTGGCGTTACTTCGAGCTGCTGAGCTTCCGCTCGATGGAGGAAATCGATCAGTTTCGTGCCGATGTCGAGAAGGGCGCGAACCCTCGTGACATCAAGATCAAGCTGGCCGAAGAGATCGTGGCGCGTTTCCATGGTGAAGAGGCTGCGGCGAACGCTCACCGCGCTGCCGGCAACCGCATGAAGGATGGCGAGCTGCCGGAAGATCTTCCGGAGATCGAAGTGGTTGCGGCTGAGGCCCTGCCTATCGCGGCGGTGCTCAATCGTGCGGGCCTGGTGAAGAACTCGGCACAGGCACGTGATCTGCTAGGCAGTGGTGCGGTCAAGGTTGATGGTGCAGTCATCGACAAGGACTTCATGTTTGCGCTGGGTTCTACCCATGTGTGCCAGGCGGGCAAGAAGTCGTTTGGACGGGTTACGCTGAAGGCTGAGTGATCGCCTGATGGTGTAGCTCTATATAAGCGGGGAGGCCGACAGGCCTCCCTGCTGTGTTTTCAGCGATCTGAAAGATTCTTGAAATAAAAGGTTGACGCTCTCTCAGATCCCCTTATAATGCGCCCCACTTCCGCAGCAAACGGAACGCAAAACTCCTTGTTAATCAAAGAGTTAAGCGAGTTCGGCGAGGCGTGAAGGGCTTCGATCACCTGATCGGCAGCGGTGAAAAA